>DATFBW010000001.1:0-15279 GCA_035253645.1 Gemmatimonadaceae bacterium
AATGCAGCAGAGTCGCCCGATGTGCTGGCGCGCGTGTCCGATCGACAACTCCTCTCGGCGCTTCTGCGCTCGTTAGGCGTTCCGTCAGACGCGATGGGTGGAGCGTTCGCCGCCATCGACAAGATCGAGCGCGAACCTCGCGCGAGCTTTGAGCGCCGGTTCACGGACCGGGGGCTGTCTACGGAAGTCGCAGCGCGAGTTCATGACGCCGTGCAGGTCACGGATGTCGAGGCGTTAGAGCAGAGCTACGGCCGCGACCTCGCAGTGCATCAAGCGCTCGCCAGGCAGCGCGAATACTTCGATATTCTCACGGCCCTCGGTGTCGTACAGTGGGTCCGTCTGGATCTCAAAATCGTCCGTGGGTTGGCTTACTACACGGGGATCGTGTTCGAGCTCTTCGACACCGGTGGAGAGCTGCGCGCAATCTGCGGCGGGGGCCGGTACGATTCGCTGCTCAAGGATCTTGGCGGGGTCGACATGCCCGCGTTAGGCTTCGGCATGGGCGACGTCGTGCTGGGCGAGCTCTTGCGGGAGCGTGGGCTCATGCCTCAGGAGGTACCCGGGCCGGACTTCTGGCTCGCGGCCGACGAAGGAGCCTCGCGCACCGCGGTGCTGCGCACCGCCACGGCGCTGCGCGAGCTCGGGTGTAGTGTCGACTATGCGCTCAAGGCCCAGTCCGTAAGCAAGCAGCGAAAGGCCGCATATTCGGCGGGCGCGCGTTACTTCGCCGCGCTTGTCGATGCTGATCGCACGCTCATCGCCGTCGATCCAATGCACGCGAAAGATGCGGCCGGTGGATCTACGTTAGGCGGCCTATTGCCCGGAGAGCCAGTAACCACGGAGCGTCTTTTGGCGGCAATCCGCGAGGCGCCGGAGCGCGTGAGCGCCGATTTGCGAGGCAGGCTGCGAGGTCAAGGGTCACAGGTCAAAGGTCAAAGCTAGGGAATGGCAGACGACAAGAAACTCACGCCGCGCGCTCAGGACTTCAGCGCGTGGTACAACGAAGTGGTTTTGCGCGCTGAGCTGGCAGACTACTCGCCGGTGCGCGGATGCATGGTCATACGCCCGCCCGGTTATGGAATCTGGGAGCGGATGCAACGCGCGCTCGATTCCATGTTCAAGGAAACCGGACATGTGAACGCGTACTTTCCGCTGTTCATTCCGGAGAGCTATCTCCACAAAGAGGCTGAGCATGTGGAAGGCTTCGCTCCTGAGTTGGCGATCGTAACGCACGGAGGCGGCGAAAAGCTTGCGGAGCCGTTGGTCGTGCGGCCGACGTCGGAGACGATCATCTATTCGATGTATGCCAAATGGGTTCAGAGCTATAGGGACCTGCCCATTCTGATCAATCAGTGGGCGAATGTCGTTAGGTGGGAGATGCGGACGCGTCTCTTCCTGCGCACGCTCGAGTTCCTCTGGCAGGAAGGGCACACGGCGCACGCCACGCACGACGAGGCCGAAGCCGAGGCGCGGACGATCCTCGGCATCTACCGCCGCTTCATGGAAGAATACATGGCGATGCCTCCGCTTACCGGTCTCAAGACGGACTCGGAGCGCTTCGCCGGGGCTTTGCGCACATACACGCTCGAAGCGCTGATGCAGGACAACAAAGCGCTGCAAGCGGGAACGTCGCACAACCTGGGGCAGAACTTTGCGAAAGCGTTCGAGCTGACGTTTCAGGACGAGCGCGGCGAAACACAGCACGCCTGGAACACGAGCTGGGGTGTGACGACTCGTCTCGTCGGCGCCCTCGTTATGGTGCACGGTGACGATAACGGCCTGCGCGTGCCTCCACGTCTCGCGCCAACCGAGGTCGTGATCGTCCCCATATGGAAGAGTGAGGAAGAGCGGTCACGGTTGCTCGAGGCGGCGTATCGCGTGCGCGACCAGCTGCGGGCCTGGAATGGCCGCGGCGATGACCGCATGCGCGTGCATGTAGATGCGCGCGAAGGCATCAAGCCGGGAGCCAAGTATTATGAATGGGAGCTGCGCGGCGTTCCGCTGCGGCTCGAGCTCGGGCCACGCGATCTGGCCAACGGTACGTGCGTGACCGTGCGGCGCGACACACGGGCGAAAGAAGCGCTCAGCCTAACGAATATCGAGACCGGCGTCGCGCAGGCCCTGGCCATGATGCAGGATGACATGTTGCAGGCCGCGATTGCCCGACGTGAAGCGAATTCGGTGCGTGAGGCGGTTACCTACGCCAGATTCCGCGAGATCATGGAAGGGGAAGGCGCCTTCGTGTACGCGGGATGGTCCGGCGATCCGGAAGTCGAGGCAAAGGTAAAGGAGGAAACCAAGGCGACTATCCGGTTGTTGCCAGATCCCGAGTTCCGTTCGCCCGAACCGCCCAAAACGTGTCTTTACTCCGGCAAACCCGCGCAACACGAGGTCGTGTGGGCCAGAGCGTATTAGCTGACGTTTTCGCGCGCGTCGACGGCACCCTCACATGTGAAGGCGTGCCGCTCAGGCGCCTCGCCGATGAGGTCGGGACGCCGGCCTATGTGTACAGCCTCGGCAGCATCCGCGAGCAGTTCCGCCGCCTAACGCAGGCGATCGGGGACGCACCGCACCGGGTTCACTACAGTTGCAAGGCCAACGGGAACCTCGCGATCCTGCGCACTCTGCGTTCGTTAGGCTCGGGAGTGGATGTCGTATCGGGCGGCGAGCTGTACCGCGCGCAGCAAGCCGGCTACGCGCCGGGCGACATTCTGTTTGGTGGCGTTGGCAAGACGAAACGCGAGATTGCGGAAGCGATCACGGCCGGCGTCTGCCTCATCAACGCGGAGTCGGAAGACGAGATCCGCATGATCAGCGAGGTGGCGCAGCGCGCAGGTATGACGGCGAATGTCGGGCTGCGCGTGAATCCGGAGATCGCGATCGAAGCGTTTCACGCCTACACGAGAACGGGCGACAAAGGCCACAAGTTTGGCGTGCCGTACGATGAAGCGCTTGCCGTAGCAGAAGTGGCGGCAAGTCTTCCTTCCGTCCGGCTGCGCGCACTGGACATGCACGTGGGCTCTCAGCTCACCGCGATGGCGCCGTATAGCCGTGCGCTCGAGCGGATGGTGTCTCTGCTCGCTGATCTCAGAGCGCGCGGAATCGGCACCATCGAGATGCTGGACATTGGCGGTGGACTTGGCGTCACGTATGGGATGGAGACGCCGCTCGACGTCACCGAATACGGATCGCTCGTGCGCGAAGCGGCGGCACAGACGGGCCTAACGATTCTGCTCGAGCCTGGCCGTTTCCTCGTGGGGAATGCTGGCGTGCTGCTCGCGCGCGTGTTGTACCGCAAGCGGAGCGGGGGCCGCAACATCCTGGTAACCGACGCCGGAATGAACGATCTCTTGCGGCCGTCGCACTATCAGGCCTATCATCGCATAGAAGCGGTGCAGGTGCGCGATGGAGGAGCCGAAGGTCGTGCGGATGTCGTGGGGCCGGTGTGCGAGAGTGGAGACTTCCTCGCGCTCGATCGCGAGCTGCCGGATGTGCAAGTGGGCGACTATCTGTGCGTTTTCTCAGCGGGAGCCTACGGTTTCAGCATGGCGTCCAATTACAACGCTCGACCGCGTGCCGTGGAAGTCGTTGTTGACGGCGATCGTTATGCGGTAGCGACAGAGCGCGAGCGGTACGAAGACCTGGTACGCCAGGAGGGACGCGAGCTTCAGTGGAGGGGAGAGTAAATGCTCGTGGGGTTGATGTCCGACACACATTGCCGCCTCCCGGCCATCCGCGAGCTCATCGAGCACATGCAGCAGAAGGGTGTGAGCATCGTGTTGCATGCCGGGGATTATTGTGCGCCTTTTGCACTGTTGCCGTTCCAGGCGGCGAACATGGCCCTCGCCGGCGTCTTCGGCCGCAACGATGGTGACCACGAAGGGTTGCGCGCCGTCGCGCAGCAGAGCATGGGGATCGAGCTATACGAATCTCCGCATTCGATCGAGTTGAGTGGGCAGCGCGTGTTGATCGTGCACGATATCCAGGATGTCAGCACGCGATCGATCGAGAGCCACGCCGTCGTGCTTCATGGGCAGACGCATCGCCAGGAAATGAAGTCGCGCGGTGACACGCTCATCGTGAACCCCGGGGAAGGGTGTGGATGGCTCTATGGACGCCCGTCCGCGGCGATACTCGATCTCGATACACGGAAAGTGGATTTCTTTACGTTACCTAACGACTAGCTACCACATGGTCGTTAGCTCTTAGCCTTTAGCAGCTAAGAGCCAAGAGCTAAGAGCTATGGACTCAAACAGCCGCATCCTGATCCTCGACTACGGTTCGCAGTTCACACAACTGATCGCGCGCCGAGTGCGCGAGGCCCGTGTGTATTCGGAGATTCATCCGGCGAGCCGCGATGTGGAATGGATCCGCGCCTGGCGGCCCACCGGGATCATCCTCAGCGGCGGACCGAGCTCGGTTTACGATGCCGGGGCACCCACCGCGGACCCGGCCCTGCTCGACATCGCACCGGTGTTAGGCATCTGCTACGGCATGAATCTCATCATCCACCTCGAAGGCGGGAGGATCGAGCCCGGCAACGAGCGCGAATATGGCCGGGCGATGTTCACGGCGCGCGGCAACGGCCACGGACTCTTCGCCGGGTTCGACCCTAACGACTCCTCTCAGGTGTGGATGAGCCACGGAGATCGCGTCGCCGCGCTCCCCGAGGGCTATGTGACCATTGGGAGCAGTGACAGCAGCCCATTCGCTGCGTTGCGACATAACTCCAAGCCTATCTACGGAGTGCAGTTCCACCCCGAGGTCGCACACACGACGCGCGGAAAAGAGATCATCGCGAACTTCCTCTTCGAAGTCTGCCACGCGCATCCCACGTGGACGCCGGGGGCATTCATCGCCGAGGAGGTTGACCGTATCCGTGAGCAGGCAGGCAGCGCTCGCGTAATCTGCGGGCTATCCGGAGGAGTCGACTCAGCAGTCGCGGCGGCGCTCGTGCACCGGGCGGTCGGAGATCGTCTGACCTGCATCTTCGTCGATACCGGACTGCTCAGGCTGCACGAACGCGAACAGGTTGAGCGGACGTTCCGCGCAAACCTTGGAATCGATCTCGTCACGGTACGCGCCGAACAGCGATTTCTCGACGCGTTGCGCGGCGTGGAAGACCCCGAGGTCAAGCGCACACGCATCGGCCACACATTCATCGATGTATTCGAGGAAGCGGCTGCCAGCGTCGGGCCTAACGTGGAGTTTCTGGTCCAGGGTACTCTCTATCCCGATGTGATCGAGTCGGTATCTCCGCGCGGAGGGCCGTCAGTAACGATCAAGACACATCACAATGTCGGTGGGCTCAAACCCGGGATGAAGTTCACGCTGATCGAACCGCTGCGCGAGCTGTTCAAGGACGAAGTGCGCAATGTCGGCCGCGAGCTGGGTCTGCCTGAAGAAATGGTTGCGCGCCATCCATTCCCGGGGCCAGGGCTGGCGATTCGTGTGCTGAGCGATGTCAATGAAGACAAGCTCGATGTGCTTCGCCGGGCGGACGCCATTTACCTGGACGAGATCCGCAGCGCTGGGCTGTACGACGAGATCTGGCAGGCTTTTGCCGTGCTTCTTCCCGTTAGGTCCGTTGGCGTGATGGGAGATTACCGCACGTACGAGAATGTCATTGGCCTTCGCGCCGTGACGAGCACGGACGGTATGACCGCCGATTGGTTTCCTTTTCCGCCTGACGTGCTCGCGCGCATCTCCAATCGCATCATCAACGAAGTGAGGGGAGTGAACCGGGTGGTGTACGACGTGAGCTCGAAGCCGCCCGCGACGATCGAGTGGGAATAGCGCCGCCACCGGCGCACCTTGACCCACGCGCCCACGTCTGGCGCTGGCCTACGCGGCACGAGCTGCGCGATGTCACGCGACTCGCCGCGCCTATTGCACTCGTCCAGGTGGGCATCATGGCGATGGGTGTCGTCGACGTGCTGATGGTGGGGCGCGTGTCGCCCGCCGCAATCGCCGCTGTGGCGTTAGGCAACTTTTATTGGGTGCTGGTCGTATTTTTTGGGCAGGGTGTGATCATGGTGCTCGATCCGCTCATCGCGCAGGCTGTGGGCGCGAGCGACACCGTGGCCGTGCGCCTCGCGCTGCAGCGCGGCCTCGTCCTCGTGGCCGGTGTGAGCGTCTTCTCAGCGCTTCTCCTGTGGCCGGCCGGCTCTCTTTTTACGCTGGCGCGCCAGCCTGTTGAGGTGGTTCCCACGGCGACACGATTCGTGCACGCCGTCATCCCCAGTCTCCCCGCGTTCTTTCTCTTTGTCGCGTGTCGGCAAACTCTGCAGGCTTTTCACCGCGTTGCTCCCATTGTCGTCGCGATGGTGGCGGCCAACGTATCGAATGCCGTGCTCAATTGGATATTGGTCTATGGAAACCTGGGCTTTCCGGCGTTAGGCGCGGTTGGCTCGGCATGGGCGACGACGATCAGCCGCTGGCTCATGCTCGCGCTGGTGCTGCTCGTGGCCGGGAAGGAGCTGCTGCGTCATGCGCGACCGTGGATTCCCGGCGCATGGGCGATGCGGGAGCTCATCGGCATGCTGCGCGTGGGGATCCCGATTGGGTTCCACCTGTTTCTCGAGGTGGCTGGCTTCGGCGCGGCGATGCTCCTCGTAGGGTGGTTAGGCACGATATCGTTGGCTGCGCATCACGTTACCCTGCAGCTCGCGGCGCTCACGTACATGGTACCGTTAGGTGTTTCGGCGGCGGCGGCGGTACTCGTCGGGCGGGCGATCGGCGCGCGGGATGAAGACGCGGCGCGCCGCGAGGCCGCAGCGTCGCTCGTGATCGGCGTGGCGTTCATGGGCGGCACGGCGCTGAGCTTTCTCGGTCTCGCCCCATGGTTGGCGCGCGCGTTCACGAGTGATCTCGCGGTGGTGTCGCTCGCGACTATCCTGATACGTATTGCTGGCGTCTTTCAGCTTTTCGACGGCGCGCAGGTCGTGGCGACAGGCATCTTGCGCGGGGCTGCAGATACCCGCGTGCCCATGCTGATGAACTTCGTCGGTTATGTCGTGCTGGGCGTCCCGATCGGTGCGCTGCTGTGTTTCACGTTAGGCATGGGCGCACCGGGGATTTGGTGGGGGCTCGTAATCGGCCTCGCTTCGGCGGCAATCCTGCTTTGTTATCGTGTGTACACGCGCCTTCGGCAGCCGTTGCTACGCCTGTCCTTGTAAAACTGCTTTTTGCCACCGGGACGCAAAGCACGCGAAAGAATCGCAGAGAAATCAAAAAGTGTTTACAAGCCGTGTAATGCCGTGCTTGAGGTGTTTGATGTGAAAGTTCATAAGTAGGCCGACTCGATAGTTGCCCAGCCTGAGGTGTGAAAGCAGCTGAGCTTCGTGAACAGGAATCACCCTTTCTACGGCTTTGACTTCCACGACGACCGCACTGTTTACCAGCAAGTCGATGCGATACCCCTCTCCAACGTCGACGCCCTTATAAACAACTTTGAGCGGTACCTCTGTCGTAACCACGTGTTGACGCAGGCGAAGCTCTTGGGCGAGGCATGCACGATAAACAGTCTCCAGCAGTCCGGGCCCGAGCATGCTGTGAACCTTGATGCCGGCATCAACCACTTCTCCGGTTATGTAATTCAGATCTTCTCTGCGCAAACTCTGCAGGTCTCCGCGTCTCCGCGGTGAAATGCTCTACAAGAGAACAGCTGTTACTGCATAACGAGTGCGCGTCTGTTTCTTCAGAAGCTCCGTGAATTGACACGGCTCGCATGACTTTGTAAGTGCGTTTTACCGCAGAGACGCAGAGCACGCGGAGGACTCGCAGAGAAAAACAAAATGGTTTACAAGCCGTGTAATGCCGTGCTTGAGGTGCCTGACGTCGAAATTCGTATCCAGGCCTGGGGGATGCTGTGAACCTTGATGCTGGCATCAACCACTTCGCCCGTTATGTAATCCAGATCTTCTCTGCGCAAACTCTGCGTTCTCCGCGTCTCCGCGGTGAAATGCTCTTACCGGATGGCGATGAAATGCTCTTACCGGATAACGATTGCGCGGCGGCGTCGGGCCCGCGTCACAGAGCGGAAGCTTCGAGCTAGATCCCTTTTTCCTTCAGCAGCTCCATGAACTGACTCGGCTCGGTGATGCTCAGCAGGCGCTCGGGCACGTCAGGCTCCTTGCTGAACTGCGCGATCTTGCCTAACACGGGCAGATACTGATTCGAGACCTCGAGCGGTGGCGCGACGATCAGAAAGAAAAACTTGACCGGCTTGTCATCGATCGCGCGAAAATCCACTCCGGCAGCTCGACGTCCAAACGCCACGCGCAATTTCGTTACGACCAAGGAGCGGCAGTGCGGGATCGCGATGTTTCTGCCAATACCTGTCGACCCGAGGTTCTCGCGTCGCTTCAGCATCTTGAACAGCATCGCCTCGGACTTGTCCTCCAACTTCAACAACCCGATGAGCTCTTTGATTACGTCGTCCTTGGACTCCGCCCTGAGATCGAGCTCAATCGCGTCTTCGGAGAAAAAGTCCCTGAGCTCCAATCCAACTCCTTGCTAGGCTGTGCAACGGGTTTACACACCGGCGGCAGCCGGCGGCGGCGCAACTTATTTCGCTCGGCGAATGCTGTCAAATTACGACGTTGCAACGCTTTGCCTGTTCGTTTAGGTTGGCTAACATGCCTCTCCCGTACCTCGTCCACTCACCTTCAGAGACGCCGCTCATCCTGGCACCGATGGCGGGAGTTTCCGAGTCACCGTTCCGGCGTATTTGCCGCCGTTTTGGTGCGGACGTGGTCGTCACAGAATTCCTTTCGGCCGAGGGTATCCGGCGCGAGAACCCGGCGACCATCGCCAAGCTCCGTTTTGGCGAGGACGAGCGGCCGATCGGCGTCCAAATCTTCGGCGCAGAGCCGGACGCGATGCGTGAAGCAGCGACGCTCGTGACTGAAGTGTTCCAACCGGAGTTCATCGACATCAACTTCGGTTGCCCCGTCAAGAAAGTCGTTAGGCGCAATGGCGGCTCCGGTTGCCTCAAAGATCTCGACCTCGTACAGCGCGTGATCCGTGCCGTGATCGCAGGCACGCATCTGCCTGTTACCGTCAAGATTCGCAGTGGCTGGAACGATGACCTGCGGGATCCCGTGGCCATTGCGCTCCGCTGCCAGGATGCCGGAGCTCGTGCGCTTGCCTTGCACCCGCGCACGCGCACACAGATGTACAGCGGTGCGGCGCGTTGGGACGAAATCGCCGCCGTGGTTGCGGCGCTCGATATTCCCGTAATTGGCAACGGGGACATCAAAACAGCCGCCGATGCGGCGCGCATGTGGCGCCAAACGGGCTGCGCCGCCGTCATGATCGCGCGGGGATCTTTCGGCCAGCCGTGGATCTTCCGGGAGACGCGCGCGCTGATCGAAGGCACGCCTGTGCCAGCCACGCCTAACGTGAACGAGCGGTTTGCCGTCGCGCTGGAGCACGCGCGCCTGGCGGCCGCCTATGAGCCCGATCCGCGCGGTGCCGCGATCGAGTTCCGCAAGCACCTTGGCTGGTACGTCAAAGGGCTTCCGGGATCGGCCAGGCTCCGGCAGCGGCTCTATCAAGTGACGGCGTTAGGCGAGATCGACCACATCTTCGCCGACTACCTCGCGAATCAGGCGATGTATGCCGACGAGGGGGTGGGGCCGGCGGATCCGTTCGACGCCGAAGTCATCGCGGCGTGACGCGAGAACGCGTGCGCGCGCTCTTGCTGCGCGTCGCTAGTGGCGAAATCACACCGGAGTCCGCGCTCGACGAGCTCTCGAAGTCACCTGTCGAAACGCTCGATTTCGCGACGATCGATCACCATCGCAGCCTGCGGCAAGGCATTCCCGAAGTTGTCTACGGCGCCGGCAAAACCGCTGCGCAAGTCGTGCATATCGCCGAGCGTATCGGCGCACGCGGAGACCGGGCGTTGATTACACGGGCGGACGAGCCCATAAGGGCTGCAGTTCGGGCGCACTGGCCGGATGCTCGGATCAACGACCTCGCGCGGACGGCCATCGTCCCAGCTCCGAACGCCGAAACACCGAGTGGGGGGCCGGTGCTCATCATCACAGCAGGGACGAGTGATCTGCCGGTGGCCGAAGAAGCGGGGGAAACGCTGTTTGGCGCAGGGGTGTGCGCAGAGCGCCTAACAGATGTCGGCGTAGCGGGCATCCATCGGCTGCTTGCGCGGTCCGATGCGCTCTATCGTGCGCGCACGATCATCGTCATCGCCGGAATGGATGGGGCACTGCCTTCGGTGGTCGGTGGGCTCGTTGCATGCCCCGTCGTCGCCGTGCCCACGAGCGTTGGTTATGGGGCCAGCTTCGGTGGTATCGCGGCGCTGCTCACAATGCTCAACTCGTGCGCCGCCGGCGTCACCGTCGTGAACATCGACAATGGATTCGGCGCTGCGGTTGCGGCGTTACGTCTTCTCAACGCGCCGGCGCACGGCGCGTAGCCAGCTGCGGCGAATGAGCGCGCTCCCCGGATAGATCACGCGCCAGTATCGCGCGAATCGCCGTTGGGTTCGGGCGTCCGCAGCGTAAACGCGGGTCTCCGTAGTCAGCAGAGTAGATGTCGAGTCGTTAGGCGCTATGAGGAAGTTCATCGCCGCCTTGGCGTATCCCGGTTCCGTCATTCGGCGAAAGGCCTCCGTGCTCTGCGGCCGCGCGGTGGCCGCACGCGGCGCAATCACGATGGTTCCGATCACGATCTCCCGATGGGGGTCATCAGCCAGCGATATAAAACCGCTCCGCGTCGCCACTTCGAGGAGCGGCATCCGCTCCGGAGCGTTGAGAATGCTCTCGGGGCCGCGGCGACCAAAACGCCGGACCCAGGTGAGGGCGCGAAAGAACGTGATCTCTCCGGCCGTCACTTGCCGGACAGCGCGATACACCTGATCAGGGGGTGCCTGGATGCGGATGCTATGGCGCTCGTAGAACTGATAGTTAGGCACGAGCTCATCGAGGCGGCTCCGTGACGCAGCGGTCTTGACCTCACTGGCCGGCAATGCCATGCCGATGAGAGTAAGAACCGCACCGCCCGCGAGCAGGGCAGCTCCTCTCACACGGGTGCCGAGGCGCAGTATTTTGATCGGCCTGATGATGGCAACGATGCCCGTCAGCGCGGCCACGAATCCCGCGTAGACGAGGATTACGGCCAGCATCGCGTTAGGCCGCCCGGCAGTGTCCAATTGCTGAGTTGAAGAGCTCGCTCCATGGATGACTTCGCCACATCGAATGATACGTTAGGCGTCAGGATTGTGGCACGTGCAATGCGGGCTGAACACTAGCTCGCCACACCATGAACTACTTACTTCGGGTCCTGAGCTCGCTGCCAGGCGGATATTTGCGTGTTTCCGCCTCATTTGTGTTGTGCGTAACGGCTCCTCTGAGCGCGCAGGAGCGCAAGTCGCCCGTCTTCTTGTGGCTTGAGAGCACCGGTAAAACCATCATCGCGACCTTCGACCGGCCCCTACATCCGCTCCTTGGCAGCGTGGCGCCTGGTGGCGGTGTCGGCACGGGATTGGGTTTCGAAACGGCCAGCCGTCCGTGGAGCATAGCGCTCGAAGGGCTGTACACGGCCCGCCGATATTGGAGCGCCGAAGCCACGTTGGACTACGCGCGCGATCGCGCGAATGCCGTTGTTTATGGCAGGGTGCGCGACATGCCCAAGCTCGATTTCTTCGGGCCCGGATCGACGAGTACCGAGACCGATCGTACCAGCTTCGCGCTGCGCGAGGGGGTTGCCGGTGTGGCTGGCTCGGTGGACGTAACCCCGTGGCTCAGCGTCGGCGCTCGCGTGGAACAGCTATGGCCCGAGGTCGACGGCGGGCGGTCGTCGAATGTACCAAGCATCGAAACGCGTTTCGGGGAAACCGAGGCCCCGGGCCTCACGACGCAGCCGACGTTCGGACGATATGAGGGAAGCGTCGAGCTGCTGGTGCCGGCGGCTCCGGGGATCGCGTTCCAGCAAGGGGGCAACTACCGCCTAACGTATGGCGGGTACGACGACCAGGAGCTCGGTCGCTTCTCATTTCGCAGGCTCGAGATCGAGGGACAGCACCGGTTCGCGCCGTTCCGCAACCTGCAACGTCTTACGCTGCACGGATGGTTATCGGTGAGCGAAGTGGGGGCAGGGCAGGAAGTCCCCTTCTATTTGCGCCGCACGTTAGGCGGCACCGGCGATCTGCGTAGCGTTCGTGAGGAGCTCGTGGGATCCGACGGGACACAGGCGACGCTTCGCAGCTTCAGTTACTACCGCTTTCGGGATCGCAACCTGGTGCTACTGCAAGCCGAATATCGCATCCCGGTCTGGGGCCCGATCGACATGACGTTTTTTGCGGAGGGCGGAAAGGTGGGAGCTCTCAGATCCGACTTGGATCTGTCGGACCTCGCTCGCAGCTTCGGCGGAAGTTTGAGCTTGATGCGCGGACGAACAACGGCCGCGCGCGTGGATATCGGTCTTGGCGACGAAGGGCCGCGCTTCTTCCTCACGATCGGTCGGGACTTCAAGCCATGAGGCGCGCGCTCATTCTCGCGTTAGGGACCGCGCTCGCCGCAGGCTGCGCGACCAGTGGCCGTACGGCGTTGAGCACCGAGCGCCTAACAACAATCTGGCGGGAGCCGACCGACTTGGAGCAGCGTGACCTGTTCTACGGCCCCGGAGGCGCGGAGCGAGCGCCAAAGTTGGATCAGCCGTTCGAGTTTCTGGAGGTCAAGCCTTCAGGAGTCAATCCCGGGTACGACGTGAAGGACGCGAGCGGCCAGCGCTGGAGCGTGAAGCTCGGTGTGGAGGCACGGACCGAGATCGTGATGTCACGCATCGTTTGGGCGGTCGGCTACCACCAGCCGTTCATCTATTTCGTTCCGCAATGGACGCTCACGCACGAGGGCAAAGACTCGCTGCAGGGCCGCAGCCGTTTCCGTCTGGAGCCGCCCACCCACGACAAGAAGGGGGAGTGGTCCTGGCGCAAGAACCCCTTTCTTGGCACGCGGGAGCTGTCCGGCCTCTTCGTGCTCATGGTGCTCTTCAACAACTGGGATCTGAAGACGCCCCAAAACGCGCGGTACGAAGTAGCTGAAAACGGCAGTCCGGCCGAAACCTGGTACATGGTCCGCGACCTCGGCGCCTCGTTAGGCAGATCGGCCTGGCTCACCTTCGGCACGAAAGACGATCCGGAAGGGTTCGAGGCTGAGCCGTTCATCGTTGGAGTTGAAGGGAACCGCGTCCGCTTTGGATTCGAGGGCGGATGGATGGAGCCACAGCTGCATTCCAGCGTGACGCCCGCGGACGTGCGGTGGATTTGCGGTCTGCTTGCTCGCTTGACCGAGAAGCAGTGGGACGACGCGTTTCGTGCCGGGGGCTACAGCGCGGCCGAGGCGCAAAGATTCATCAAACGCCTGCGCGAGAAGGTGAACGAGGGCTTGAACCTTCGCTAAGGTTTGCGCACCAGCGCGTTGAGCTTCTGATCCAGCTGCACGCGGGAGAGCCAGTGCCCCCGCGCCATAACGCCGCTCGGGTTGCGTAGGCGGCGGACATCTTCCAGCGGGTTGGTTCTAAGGACAATTAAGTCCGCGCGATTGCCGACCTCGAGAACGCCCGTGCGACCACTGCCGCGCGCGTGCCTTGCCAGGAACTCACCCGGTGTCCGCGTCGCCGTAGCGAGCGCTTGATACGGCGTTAGGCCGATATCGACAAGCAACATGAGGTCGTCAACGATGGACGGACCAGGGAAAAGGCCCGGGATGGTCGGTGAATCGGTCCCCGCTAGGAGCGGCACTCCGCTGTCGCTCAGCACTTTGATGAATTTCTTGAGAAAGACAACGCGAGCGTCTAACGAGCCCTGCCGCCGGACGTAGTCCCGGCTGCGCCAGCGTGTTTGCCAGATGGGGTCGAGGTAGCGCGCTTCAGGGAGGCCAAGCAATGTGTCGACGACGGGAGGCTTCCCCCATTGTCTCGCGATGCCCACGTACGCCGAAAGGTTCGGCAGCACATACGCACCCGAACGCTTTGTCCATCCCGCGACCTCGCCGAACTTCGTAGAGTCTTCCAGACGGGCGAAATGCGTGTAGAGGTATTCTTCGCCGTGAGCGACCAGCACTTGGCCTAACGCGAAGCCTCGCTGCAGCCCGACGGATCGCACCCCATGGCCGGTGACCGCAATGCCTTGCAGGCGGGCTTCATCCACCATGGCGACGAACGCGCTTTCCGGTATCGAGTTGTAAGCCTTGATGAAGTCGAAACCGGCTGCCTTCGCGCGGCGTGCAGCCTGGCGTCCCTCTTCGGCCGAAGTGATCGCTCGGCCAGGAGGCCCATTCGAACCATCGACGTAATAGCCCACAAAGATGTCGGGCCCGATCATGTCGCCGCGGCGGGTGGAGTCACGCCAGCGCAGCAATTGCTCGTCGGCTTGGCTACCTAACGAGAGGATTGTCGTGACGCCGCTCGCGAGGTATTGGGTGAGGTCACCAACCACCTGCGGGTGAGTGTGCAGATCGGCCAGGCCCGGAATTACGTGGTAGCCGCGGAGCTCGATACGCCGGGCGCCCCTGGTCGGAGTGCTGGTGCGCGGGCCAATCGCAATAATCTCGGCATCCCGGACTACGATTGTCTGATCCCGCAGCACGCGGTCGGAGTCCATCGGAATCACATTGACGCCGACGAGCGCGACGCCTCGCGTCGGTTGCCGTCCGGGTTGGACGAGCGCTTCTGCAAATGCGATCAGGACGACGCTTGCAGAGACGATATAGACTAAACGCATCGCTCGAAGTCTACGCGAGGGAAGTCCACTGGCCTACGGGTGGCCGAGCACTGCGTTTCACGGCAGGGAATCCCCGCTCGCGGAAGGGCCGAGCGCCGCTAAGAACACGACGGTTCCCGCGCGCGGGTCGTGAGCCGAGGCATCAGGACGTCGCGGAGACGGCAGCCTGATCGGCTGCGGACAGCGATGCCTAACGCCATCGTTAGGCACGACGCCTGCGCCGTCGGCTGCACGCTTCCGCCATCACGAATGTGACTTGTCCCGCGCGCCCAATGCCGCTATTTTTAGTGGTCCTTTCGGGGGCGACTTGGCTTCGACGGGGACGGTGAAGCCGCTGTTGCGTGCCCAGGTCCTGAGTCCTGGTAAAACCTTCGGGAAAAATCACAATCGCCAACACTGAACTGGCGCTCGCAGCGTAACGTTTAGGCGTTATGCTCGTGCCCGCTGTGGAAGCCCGCCCGAGGCGGCCCCGCGGGTATCGCAATATCGGGATAGCTGGGCGTCACGCCTTCGGGCGTCCGGCGAAACTCTAG
>DATFBW010000002.1:0-15654 GCA_035253645.1 Gemmatimonadaceae bacterium
GCCGAGCAGCGGGAACGTTCGGCCAAAGACCGCAGATCGCAGGAAACGGCCCAGCAGCTCGGCGCCCTTCGCGAGCTGCAAAAAGAGACGTCGCGGCTGGCAAGCGAGCACGATTCGCTGGAAGCCGCAAAAACGCGCCCGTAGCGGCTCGTTAGGCGCGCTGCCCCACCGGCGATTCGGGCCGCGCGTGCCGCGGCTGATACACGCCCAGCCGCGCCCCGCTCGACGGAGGCAGGCCGAAGATCAGCCAACCACCTCCGACGTCGACATTCGGCAGCTTGAGCACGTCGCGCAGGACGGCGCGATCCGACTCGGCAGCTGGACTGTAGATGATTGCGTGTGCGCCGTTGATCATGGTGTACGGTCGGGCTGCAAGATGCGTGCGTTGAGCCATGTGGCACTGACGTCGCCAACTTCTGCTATGACGCCGGCATCTGTTCGGCCCGAGCTTTTGAGAACGTGGAAGCCATGATCTGCTCCTTGGATCCAGTGCATCTGCCACGCGGGAACGCGCTCGATGGCCCTCTCCATGAGAGCCGGTGTGCACATCGTGTCGCGCGTGCCGTTGAAGCACAGGACGGGAACTCGAATCGCCGGAAGGTGCGCGTCGCGCAACTGCGCGGGCCTCTTGTCGGGATGTAACGGATACGCCAGCAGGAGGAGGCCGTCGCAAGCGAAGCCGTCTGCGGCAAGCATCGACGCCACGCGCCCTCCCATCGAGCGTCCACCGATGATGAGTACGTCGGGGTGCAACGTTTCGCGCACGTGGGCGACGACACCGGCGTACGTCTCCTTCAGCAGAGGCATGGGATCGGGGCGCCCGCTGCGCAACTCTTTGTAGAGGAAGTTGAAGCGGACGACGCCCAGTCCGCGCCTAACGAGCTCCTGCGTCACTGCCAATACGCCGCGATCACTCATGTTGCCACCGGCCCCGTGACCGCAGACGAACACTACGCGCGAATCGTTTGCCGCCGGATCGAATGCGACGCTTGTCGAGCTGTCGCCAACAACCACGCGCGAGAGCGTCATGACGCCATCATCTCGCCGAGCTTGCCCAGCACCGTCGTCAGATCCGGTGTCTCTCCGAGCACCGGGAGCACTGGGTCATTCCCGAGCCTTTCCATCCGCTCGGGCGCCGTTTTGATCGTGTAGTCTCTCGGATCCAACCCGTCCTTCACCTCGTCCCACGTGAGGGGCATGGATACCGCCGCTCCCGGTAGCGGCCGCACACTGAATGGTGCGACGATCAGCTGCCCGGTGCGATTCTGCAGGTAATCCAGGTATACCTTGTCGCCGCGCTTCGTCACGTGCCGGGTAATTGTCGCAATGTCGCCGAGCTCGCGGATGACGAGGCGCGCGAGCAGCTCGCCTAACGTGCGTGTCTGCTCGTACGTGAGCTGCTGCCCCAAGGGCAGCATGACGTGCAGTCCCGATTTACCAGTCGTCTTCACGTAGTCAGGAAGACCGATCGTTTGACAGATGCGATGCAGGACCTGAGCGCATTTGATGACATCTTTGAACGGCGCTTCCTTGGGATCCAGATCGATCACGCACCAATCGGGCAGCTGCAACGAGTCCACACGGCTCATCCAGATGTGCAGCGGGATGGAGCCGAGGTTGGCGATGTAGACGAGCGCCTCTTCGTCGTCGCAGACGAAATACTGGATTTCGCGCTGCGTATCTTCGCTCCAGATGCCGACTGTACGGATCCAGTCGGGGGCGAACTCGGGGGCGTCCTTCTGATAGAACGATTTGCCATCGATCCCGTCCGGGAAGCGTGTCATCACGACGGGCCGGTTGCGGAGATACGGCAGGATCCAGCGCGAGATCACGCGGTAATACTCGATCAAGTCTCCCTTGGTATAACCGTCGGCCGGCCAGAACACCTTGTTCAGATTCGTTAGGCTGATCGTCTTCGCGGCGGCCCGTTTCCGCGCCTTGGGCGCCGCAACTCTTTCGGTGGCTGATTCAACCGGCGGGGCAGCCTTGGGAGCCTGCCAGCCCTGGCGCTGACATTCGTCCGGCGACTTGTCGTCCCGCATGCGCATGAACGCCGGGTGGCGCAGCAAGCCGTCGGGGGTCCACTCGCGATAGCGCACCTCGCACACGTATTGCGGCTCGACCCACGTCGTCGTTTTCGTCTCCGGGATTGCCGCACTCGGTAAGGGATCCTCGTTAGGCGGTACGATGGGACCCTGGCAAGGCGGGGTGCCGCGTACCAGTGGCTCCAGTCGTTTTCGAAGGTCGCGCAGTTGCTTGTCGCTGAACCCTGTGCCGGCGCGACCGGCGTAGACCAGGCGATCGTTCACGTAATCCGCCAACTGTAGCGCGCCCAGCCCGCTCCGTGATCCCCGCGGCTCCGTGAATCCCACGATGACAAAGTCACCGGATTTTTCTGCCTTGATCTTGAGCCATTGCGGCGTCCTGCCTGCGCGATACGGTGCATCCGCCTTCTTGGCAATGATCCCTTCCAGCCCCATCGCCGAAACCTCGCGCAGGAATGCTTCGCCTTCGCGGGCGATATGCGACAGGTAACGCACCGCCCCGAGCTTTGGCACGAGGTCTGTCAACAGCTCCTTGCGGCGTGTGAGCGGTAGCGGTCGCAGGTCAAAGTCCTCGAAGGCTATGAAGTCGAACACGAAAAACGCTGCCGGAAGCTCGACGGCCGCGCGCCTAACGTGTGTCGGGGACGTTAGGCGTCCACGCCGTTGCAACATCGCGAAGCTGGGCTTCCCGCTCTCGTCCAGCACGACGACCTCGCCGTCTACAATACAGGAGTCGACCGGCAGAGCCTTGATGGCACGCGCGACCTCGGGGAACACCGCCGTGTAATCGTTGCCGTTGCGGGTGAGCAGGAGGGGCTCTCCCTGTGTTTTGGCAGCCAGCAGGCGATAACCATCGAGTTTGAGCTCGAAGATCCAATCGTCACGCGTGAACGCCTTGTCCTCAGTCTCTGCGTGTGTCAGCTGCACTGACCACGGATCGACCTCTGTTCGAGGAACATCTTCCTTCTCGAGCGCTTTTCGCAGCTTCGAGGCGGGCGTGTCGCCGGCCTTGATCTCCTCAACCGTTAGGCCCGACAGCACGGATTCTTCCGGAAACTCATCGCCTGGAGATTTGACCCACGAGTCGCGCTCCTTGATGAGCAGCCACTCCTTTTCGGCTTTCTTGATCTTCACCAAGGTCCATTTGCCGTGGAGCTTGTAGCCCCGCAACTCGAAGAGGAGCTTCCCCTTCTCCAGCCCCTCGCGCCAATCCTCTAGCGGGATCCATTCGCCGCGGTCCCACACGATGATCCCGCCAGCGCCGTAGTTCCCCGCGGGAATGATCCCTTCGAAATCGCCGTACTCCAGCGGATGATCTTCGACATGAACGGCGAGGCGTTTGTCGGCCATGTCATAGGACGGACCTCGCGGGACTGCCCACGATTTCAGGACGCCGTCCATCTCGAGCCGCAGGTCCCAGTGGAGCTGTCTCGCGGCGTGTTTGTGCACGACGAACAGCCGCCCTTCCTCCGACGAGACAGTGCCAACCGGCTCGGGCGATCGATCTGCCGACCGCTTCGCGCGGTACTTGGCGAGGTTATCCGTCGATTTTGCGGGGCTTTCTTCGTCGTTCATTCAGACCCGATAAAAAGCAGCGCCGCGGATTTGCAGATTAAGAGGGGCGATTCGCGCGGCACCGCAACTACTTTGGTAACAACAACTGCCATAAGCAGTTACAAAAATTATCCGGTGGTTCTCGCAGTTCGAGTCCGCGTAAACCCGCGGCGGCGCAATGAGCGATGCGTGCGCCGGGCGGGAAGGTGGAGGTCGGCGCCACCGATTACTAGCTTCTTTGCCATGCTCCTCGCTCCATGATCCCTGCCCCTGGCTCCTGATTATGCCCGCTCGATCTATCGGCACTGCCACGATTTCATTCGGCCTCGTCTCCGTACCCGTCCACATGTACTCATCGGCCGAGTCGCAGGCGAGTGTCTCGTTCAACATGCTGCACAAGAAGTGCGGCTCGCGGCTCAAGCAGCACTATACGTGCGTCAAAGACAATGAGACGGTTGGCCGCGAAGACACTGTCAAAGGCTACGAGTTCGCGAAAGACCAATACGTCGTCTTCACCCCCGAAGAGCTGAAGGTCCTCGAGGAAAAGGCTACCGGGACGATCGACGTGGTCGAATTCGTTCCTCTCGCCAAAGTCGAGCGCGAATACCTGGAGCGTGTGTACTATCTCGGGCCGGACAAGGGTGGGGATCGCGCGTACCGTTTGCTTGCCGAAGCGCTCAAGGCCACCGGTCGCGCCGCGTTAGGCCAATATGCAGCGCGGGGTCAGGCGCACCTCGTTCTGCTTCGCCCGCACAATGGACGTCTGGTAATGGAGCAGCTGCATTACGCCGACGAGCTGCGCTCCACAGACGAAGTGCCTGTCCCCGAAGGCGAAGTGAAACCGACGGAGCTCGCCCTGGCGAAGCAGCTCATCGAGCAGACTGCCGTCGACGAGTTCGAGCCCACCAAGTTCCGCGACACGGTGCGCGAGCGCGTGATGGAAGCGATTCAGCGGAAGATCGAGGGTCAGGACATCACGGCCGATGCAGCCGTTCCGGATGGTGGTGGCAAGATCCTCGACTTGATGGAAGCGCTCAAAGCGAGCTTGGGCAAGCCAGCAGCCGAAGCGCCTCCGGAGAAGAAAAAGAAGAAGGTCTCGTGAAGCTGTTGGTGGGGACGAGTGGCTTCGCGTTCAAGGAATGGCGCGGAGTCTTCTATCCGGAGGCGGTGAAGGACGATGCGATGCTCGGCTTTTACTCCACCAGGTACGTCACGGTCGAGATCAACAACACGTTCTACCGCTTGCCTCGAGAGAGCGTGTTGCAGGATTGGGCTGCTCAGGTCCCGGACGGCTTCACGTTTGCGATCAAAGCGAGCAGACGCATCACCCATTTCGCGCGGCTCAAGGCCGATGCGGGCACCGCGCTCGGAATTCTGTTACAGAACACGGCCACGTTAGGCAGCCGGCTGGGCCCGATCCTGTTTCAGTGCCCGCCCGATCTCGAGAAGGATATCGATCGCCTGCGCGCTTTCCTGGGGCTCCTGCCAGGCGAGCGTCGTTTCACGATGGAATTCCGGCACGAGAGTTGGTTCGACGACGACGTGTTCGCGGCGTTGCGCGAGCGCGACGTCGCGTTGTGCGTCTCTGAGCAGGAAGATTTTCATTCGCCCACGGTATCGACCGCATCGTGGGGCTACTTGCGCCTGCATCGCCTGGATTACGCGCCTCCCGCGCTCGCCGCGTGGCGTTCGTTCGTCGCGGCGCAGCCGTGGAGCGAGGCGTTCGTATTCTTCAAGCACGATCACGCGGACGGCTCGGGTCCGCCCGCGGTTGAAGCGTTTACTCGTGCGGCTGGCGGTTCGGAGGTCGGCGCGGCGTCCCACTCCGGCGGCTAGAACGGACTGCTCGTCGGGGAATCCCGACGAGTCAAGCTAACGGCCGAATGGGGCGCCGGGCGCCACCGGTGTCCCGTGTTAGGCGGGCGGCTTCAGCGTTAGGCCCATCTCGTCGAGGAACCGGTGCGCAAACGTGGGCTGGCCGCCGCGACTCGCCACGCGCGTCATAACCAGCCTCTCCTTCGCGCGCGTCATGCCGACATACAACAACCGGCGCGCCTCATCCATCTCGTGCAGCTTGAGCTCTCCGCCGCGTCCGATGCCAGGCAGCTCACCATCTTCCACACCGACGATGTAGACGCGCGAGAACTCGAGCCCTTTCGTCGAGTGCAGCGTCAGCAGGTTCACGCGATCTGCGTCGGGCTCCACACCCTCAGCCTTCGCCGACAGTAGCACCCGCTCCACAAACGCGGAGATCTGATCTTCCAGGGGACCGTTCGGCACTTGCGCCAGGATCCGCAGCAACCGGCTCATGATCGTCGGATACAGCTGCTCCGCGGTCTTCTCCGCGCGGATCTTGAGCATGCGCGGGACGCCGCCTAACGCTTCGACGACCTCGTTTGCCGAAGGGACCAGCTCATTGCCGGCGCTTTCACGCTCGTACCAGTCCAGGGCGGCGCTGTAGCGCCCCAGCGCGTACACCGCGCAGAAGTCGCGGAAGAGCTTTGCCTCGTCGCACAGCGACCGCTCATCGCTCAAAGCGAGCGCAACACCCAAATGATCCAGCAGGTTGACGAGCGCCGTTTTGCGGGCGCGCGCGGCTTGAGCCTCCTTGAGTTGTGCGAAGACATGCGCCAGGGTGCGCGCGTCATCCAGCGCACGGTGCGAGCGTCCCGGATCGATCCCGAACTTGCGCGCCAGGTCCGAGAGTCGGCAGCTCGTCCGCACCAAATCGCGCGCGAGCAGCAACGTGTCGAACGAGCCGCCAATGTTGTACGCCGGATCGTCTTCCTGCACCGTGCGTTCGAGGATCCGAAAGTCGAAGTGGTAGCCGTTGTGTGCGACGAGGGTGTCGTCGCCGCAAAAGGCGCGCAGCGCAGGCCACACCTCCCTGAACGGCGGCGCGTTGGCGACGTCCGCCGCGTGCAGCCCGTGCACCTCGGAAGCCTCGACAGGAATCGGCGTGCTCGGCCTAACGAGCGATTGGAACGTATCCATGATACGCCCATTGCGCACGCGCACCGCGCCGACGTCGATGATCTCGGCGCGCAACGGATCTTTCCCGGTCGTCTCGAAGTCGATGACCGTAAAATCGCGCAGCGCATCGAACCCGCTGTCGATCTCGAGTAGCTGGAGGGCCTTGAACATGCCTAACGCGATGCCGAGCGCCGGTGCATCGGCCTCCGCGATGAGCTCCGCGTCCGCCGGCGGCGCGCCGCCGCGCACCACGGTAAGACCCAGCGAGGATAACATGCCGTCGAGCGCGATCTCCACTCCCTTGAGCGGCGGGAGCGCGATCGGACGGCGCCATGCGCGCGCGGTGCGCAGCCGGCGCGCGAGCCTAACGACTTCTTCGTGGACATGCGGATCGCTCAGCTCGTCGTGCCGGCGCTCCAGCACGGAATGCGCGGGTCCAACACGTTGCGAAAGCAGCTCACGGATCAGCGGCTCGAGCCGGGTGTGCGCTTTGGCGAGTGCGGCAAGGTTGCCGTAGCGCGCCAGCGCCCGGCGGATCTTCTTTCCGCGCGCGTCGGCCCGCGGCAGCTGCGCGCCCACGTGGTTCAGATAGCGGTGCAAGTCCTGTTTCCGCGCGCGTACGCGTGCTTCATCGATGAGGGAGCGCGGCAGCGACGCGGCGAGGAACTTGTCGCGCTCCACGGCGTCCGCCGGATTTGCGATGACACGGAGCGCCGCGATCACATAGGCGACCACGCGCTCTTCCGCGAGCGCTCGGCCGCGCGCCAGACGGCACTTGATATGTGCATTGATGAGCGCTGCTTCGAGTACGTTGCCGATAGAGTGCTTGCGGTACAGCAACGCTACTTCACCCCATCGATGACCAGACGCTGCCTGGTCGCGACGGATATCGTCAACTATCCACAACGCCTCTTCGTCATTCGTTTTGAAGTCAAACGCTTCGATGCCGAAGGGCGTGCTGTTTACCGCGACAAGCGGTGGACGATCGAAGAGCGATGGATTTGCCGCAATCAGACGTCTCGCAAGCGCAAAAATCTCCCGCGGGCAACGGTTATTCTCCAGTAGATATTTGACCTCTTCGCGCGCAACCGCGAAGTGGTTGCTGAATCTGGTGAAGACCTTTTGGTCTGCGCCCGCGAAGGCATATATCGACTGCTCATCATCGCCTACCGCGAACACATGCTTCCGATCGCCCGCGAGAGCGCGGACTACGCGGTACTGAGCGCTGCTGAGGTCCTGGAATTCATCAACCAGCAGCTCGGACCACCGCTCGCGCAACGCAACGGCCGCGGGGACGGTCTCCAGCAACTCCGCTGCCTTGATCACGAGCGTGTCGAAATCGACGACCTTCTGCATGGCGAGGTACTGCTCGTACTTCGCGAACAGCGACGCGTCGTTAGGCTGCAGTTGTTCGTTGTTCAGCCGATGCCGCGAGAAATGGCCTAACAGCTGGCGGTGCCACCGCCGTTGACCTTCGATGCGCCGGAGCACCTCGAGCTGATACTCCTCGTCCGCGATGCCAAAGCCGCGTTCGAGCCCGACATACGACCCGTACTCGCGAAGCAGCTCCGCACAAAACGCGTGGATGGTGCCGCGTCGGACGCCTTCGGCTCGCTGGCCGAGGTATTTCTGCAGACGCATGCCGATTTCGTCTGCGGCTTTGTTTGTGAACGTGAACGCGTAGATGCGGTTGGACGGTACTTCGCGGTCCTCGATCAGGTGGCGGATGCGTTCAATGAGGCAGAATGTCTTTCCTGATCCCGGGCCGGCGAGGACCAGCGTCGCGCCCGGGGCCGCATAGATAGCCTCGCGTTGCGACGGGGACGGGATTTTCGGCGCTTCAGTCGCAGGCTGAGCCGCAGCGATTTCCGAAATTGCCACGCTGCGAATTTACACACGGGTGCTGACGTGCGACGGCACCATTATTCGCTCCCCGGTCCATTTTACGGCGAACCATTTGAGCCGGTGCCGTGACTCTCACGCTCGGACGACCCGGAAGGGCATGTGCGGCGCAATGTTTCGCTGTTGCTCTGTTCAACTGTCTTCTCGCGAGCTGCCAGCGCGAAGACGTTGAGACCGGGCTGACTCGGGTAGCCAGGATGGATCTGCCGGCGAGCTCTTGGCCCCGCGACAACTTGAAGTGGACGACCCTGGCCGACTTACGCGAGCGACTCGCGGCCTGAGGTCATCAAAGTTTTCGAACGAGAGGAACCTGGACGAATCAACACGTTAGGCGACGGAGCGGAGATTCAGCGTAGCTATGCCGGCCTCGCGCAGCAGCCGTTGGGCGTCGGCGGCCGACAGTGGGCGCGAGAACAGGAAGCCCTGTCCTAACTCGCACCCCAGCTCGCGAAGCACGGCGGCTTGTTTGGCCAGCTCGATGCCTTCGGCCACAGTGCTCAGCTGCAACGCTTGGCTCAGCGTAATGATCGCCTGCACCAGGGCCGTGTCGCTCGCCCCTTTGACAATTCCGTCGACAAATGCTTTGTCGATCTTGATCACGTCGACGGGAAAGCGTCGCAGATAGGCGAGGGACGAGTAGCCGGTGCCGAAATCGTCAATCGCCAGCCTGACGCCCAACGCCTTGAGGTGATTGAGTCGGAGCAGCGTCACCGCGCTTTCCCGCATGACCGCCGTTTCGGTGATCTCGAGGATCAAGCAGTGCGGCGGTAGTGCGGCGCGTTCCAAGGCCTCGATGACGTCGTTCACGAAGGACGGGTGCTCCAACTGTCGGCTTGGCACGTTGACGCTGATACTCAAAGGCTCATCGATGCCTAACGAACGGCACCAGGCCCCGACCTCGCTGCAAGCGTCTTGCAGTATCTTGCGGCCGAGCGGGAGGATCGTGCCGGTGTCTTCGGCGAGCGGGATGAACACCTCTGGCGAGATGGGACCTCGCGTCGGATGGTTCCAACGCGCGAGCGCCTCGAAGCCCACAATTTCCTCGGTATCGAGTTTGACCAGAGGTTGATAGGCGATGCAGAGCTCCTCACGCTCGATGGCCGCGCGCAATTCCGTTTCGAGTTGAGCACGATCGAGAAGTGCCCTGTGCATATCAGGAGCGAATATTTCGTAGCGGCCCTTCCCGCGGGCTTTCGCGCGGTACATCGCGACATCCGCATTGCGCAACAGCTCATCGGCGCCTTCGCCGTCGCGCCCCCACGCCAGCCCCAGGCTGGCGCTTATGTGAACGACATGACCATCGACGCTGAACGGCGCAGCGAGGTTCGTGATGATGCGCTCGGCGACCACAATTGCCTGTTTTCCGACGTGCATGTGGTCCAAGAGGATCGCGAACTCGTCGCCGCCGAGTCTCGCGACAGTGTCGATGCCTCGCGTGGCGCTCAGCAGCCGCTTTGCCACGTCGACCAGCAAGCGATCTCCCACCCCATGGCCCAACGTGTCGTTGATTGCCTTGAAGTTATCCACGTCTACAAAAAGCACTGCGATCTCTTCGGGTCTGCGACCCTGAGCGGCGAGCGCCAGCTCCACGCGCTCACGAAACACGGCGCGATTGGCCAGCTGCGTGAGGACATCTTTGAAGGCGAGGTTAGCCAACTCGACGTTGCGAACCTCGAGCTCTTCCCGTGCGTACCGTAACCGCAGGGCCATCGTGTTCAAACTGTTGCCCACCTCGGCCAGTTCTTCGGCGTTAGGCACGGTCACACGATAATTGAAATCTCCGGTCCCGAAACGCTCGGCTCCAGCCTTGAGCGCTACAATGGCGCGCAGGAGGTGGCGCGATAGTGAATACGCCAGCGCCGCGCTCAGGAGGCCTGTGGCCAGGAGGATGATCCAAACGAGCCGTGAAGAAAGCCGGTCTGTCGCGACGAAAGTGTCACGCGCCTGCTGGACGCGCACATTCTCGGCTTCAATCGCGCGGGGCAACTCTTTGGTCAACAACTCCTGCGCTAACGGCTCCGCCGTAACCACTACCTCGGCCAATGCTGCCCCGGGATCGTCAAGCTGGCGCGTGTAAAACCGGATCCAGGAGTCAGCCAGTCGCGCGATCCGTCGACTCGTTAGGACAAGTGACTGGTGATCTTCCGATTTCGCGTCTGCTGCCGGGTGCTGCGACAGCGGCGCGAGCTTGGCTCGAAGGGCGCGAATGCTTTGAACGATTCTGTCGTACTCCGCACGTCCCAGACTTACCTGTTCCACGCCTAACAGGTCGCTGACGATCTTGACCCGCTTGTACTGATTGTCCAGGTCCGCCCGGGTCTCATTCAGCGCGCTGTGAACGGCGATCGCATGATGCAAGGCCTGGAACTCACGTTCCCGCTTGCGCGCGCCCCAGTTGAAGGCTGCGATGTTCAGCGTCGCCAGTGACAGCAACAACCCGAACGCGATTGCGAAGCGCGCACGCAAACTCCGCGGTTGCAGGCCGGAGAAGCGTACAGCGACTTGGAGCTTGCTACCGCGAGGTCGACGCCAGGGGATACGCATCTTCACGCGGCAGCCGCGAATCGACCCGTAGCACTTTTACGGTGCCGTCTACGGCGTCGGCCGGAATCACCGCGATCGCACCGGGAATCGTGGCCGTTAGGCGTTTCGCCAACGCAGTCGACGAAACGATCTTGGGGCCAGTCGTTACGTCATCGCGAAAGGTCTTTGCAATCCAGTACCGTCGAAACTCGCCCTCATTCATCTGATACAGCTGGCGCAAGACCACGGAACGGGACCCAGAGCCAGGTTCATGAATGAAGAGCACCACACGACTTCCTCCAGGCCAGAACTGCTGCTCGCCGAGAAAGACGCGGCGGAGCTGCGCAATACTGACGTCGCCGACGGAGGTTGAAGGATGCACGATCACGGCGAAATGATCGATCGCGCCCTCGTGCCCCGCCTTCGCTCCCGCCGCGAATGGGATGCGAGCAGTGAACATAGCGAGCACGAAAGCAACGATAGCTGAGCGTTTCATCGTTCTACCATTGGAAGTCGCTGGAAGGAACGGCTCAGTGCCTGTGCGCGGTATGGGATACGTCGTTAGGCGAAGAGGGCGACGGATCCGGCGGCGCTTTCGACGCCTGGCTGAAGCTCGGGAAGGTGAAGCTCAATTGGAGCGCCAGCGTTTTATATCGAAGTGGTGTGTCGAATTTCTCGGAGCGGTACTCGATCTTGAGCGCAGCGGTCGGCGCAAGGTCCACTCGCAGTCCGCCCAACAACCCCTCCTGATTCAGTCTGAGCGGGGCAAAGAGCGTATCCTGCGCTGGCACGCGTGTTCGTTCTGCGCGCACGTAGGGTTTGAATGCGTGCGCTCTGCCAGGCAGACGGTAACCCAACTGAGCATACGCTGCGTTGCTGTAAGTCACCGGGCTCGCGATGTTGCGTGGGCTGTGTTTGATGTGAGCATACTCGACAATGACTTCCGGCGTCTCTCGTTCACGAGCGACGTGGAAGGAAACAATGCGCTCATCCACCGAAAGCGTCGCGCTTGGCGATGCACGGTCGGCGTATACCGAGCCCCCCATGCTGAGCCCGACTTCACTCGGGATTGATAGCACCGCGCTGGCAACTACGGCGCGGCTGCCATTCGCATCCCCGGCGTCGCCCGCGCGAGCAATATTCGCTGCCCGTCCATTACCAGCACCCACCGAGTAGCGTAAACCAAGCGGAGCTCGCGCTATCGTACCCTCTGCTAAAACGCCGACAAAGTGCAACGGCATGAGCCCAGAGCCGCCGCGCACCATGTCTGGACGCCCCGTCGATGTCTGCAACCATTGGCCATGATGGAACGCGGTATTCCAGTACGAAATCGGCGTGTGATAACGCCCTGCTGAAAGGCGCAATAGATCGCAGTGATCGTAACGGAGAAATAGACGCTCCGCCTCGATGCTAAAGCCGGCGGCGTTAGGCGTTGCGCTGACTTCAGTAAACAACGTCAGACGGTCGGACAAAATGCCGATGAGGTGTCCGGCGATCTGCCCCAGACGGAAGCCTTCAGCTACCGGTCGTTGCGTGAGCGTGTAGTTCAAGTCCGCGAACGCTCGCGCTTGTAGGGTAGGAGTGTCGTGTTGGGCTGAGGCCGTCCAAACCGGGATAGCGGCCAGCCAAGGAATCAGGCGGAGTTTTCGACGCATGGTGCGGTCTGTGACGGGAGATGGGCCTTCTCAGGCAAGGGACGACCATCGGCCTGCTCTAGGCACGCAGCCTTACGAGGTTTGTTGGGCAAGAGGCCGACAGCAGCACTTGATCCGGCTTGACCTAGGATCCGACGTGATCGGCGACGTGCTCGAAGGGGGTCAGGCCACCCCTCGGAGCTGTGAGGATCCGTCCTCCTCCGCGAGGCCAATGAGTTTGCGTGCATCCGCCGGGCTGACCGGCCGCGAGAAGAGGTACCCCTGCCCTAACTGACACCCGAGCTCTTTCAGCACCACGTGCTGCTTGCCGTACTCGATGCCTTCTGCCACGGTCCGAAGACCCAACGCCTGGCTCAGGTTGATGATGGCCTGCACGAGCGCGGTGTCGCTCGCCCCTTTGACGATACCGTCGACAAAGGCTTTGTCGATTTTGATGACATCGACGGGGAAACGGCGCAAGTACGCGAGGGACGAGTAACCGGTCCCGAAATCGTCGATTGCCAGCCGGACGCCCAGCGACTTCAGGTGGTTGAGCCTGAGCAACATTACAGCGCTCTCCCGCATAACGGCGGTCTCGGTGATCTCGAGGATCAGGCAGTGCGGCGGTAGCCGCGACTCTTCCAAAGCACGGCTCACATCGCCCATGAACGAAAGGTGCTCCAACTGCTTCCCGGAGACGTTGACGCTTATGCTGAGCGGTTCCCGCAAGCCTAACGAGCGGGACCACGCCGCCACCTCGCTACATGCGTTGTGCAGCATCCTGCGGCCGAGGGGGATGATTGTTCCCGTGTCCTCGGCGAGTGGAATGAACGATGCCGGAGATATCGCCCCCCGCGTCGCATGATTCCACCGTGCGAGGGCCTCGAATCCGACGATTTGTTCCGTGCTCAAATCGATCACGGGCTGATAAGCGATGGTCAATTCATCTCGCTCGACAGCCAAGCGAAGTTCCGTTTCGAGTTGGGCCCGGTCCAGCAATGCCGTGTGCATGTCCGGCGCAAAAACTTCGTAGCGACCCTTCCCGCGGGTCTTCGCGCGATACATCGCAACGTCCGCGTTGCGGAGAAGCTCGTTCGCGCTGTCGCCTTCCCGCCCCCAGGCCACCCCAATGCTCGCGGTCGCATGCACAATGTGGCTGTCGATGGCATATGGGGCCTCGAGCGCCACCATGATCCGCTCTGCCACGAGCGTTGCTTGTTTGCCGACATGGACGTGATCCAGCAGAATGGCGAATTCGTCGCCCCCCAGGCGCGCCACGGTGTCGATACCACGCGTCGCGCTGCACAGCCGAGTCGCAACTTCCACCAGCAGACGATCTCCGGCGCCGTGTCCGAATGTGTCATTTATCGATTTGAAGTTGTCGACGTCGATGAACAGCACAGCGACTTCCTCGGGGCAGCGTCCTTCGGCGGCTAACGCGAGCTCGACCCGTTCGCGGAAGACTGTACGATTGGCGAGCTGCGTGAGCGCGTCTTTGAAAGCCAAATTCGCCAGCTCCACATTGCGCACTTCGAGCTCTTCACGCGCGTAGCGCAAACGCAGCGCCATGGTGTTGAGGTTATTACCCACCTCCGACAGCTCTTCAGCGTTAGGCACGATGAGACGATACGTCAGTTCGCCCGCGCCGAATCGCTCGGAACCGGTCCGCAGCGCCGCGATGGCGCGCAAAAGGTGCCGCGAGATGGAGTAGGCCTGGGCAATACTGAGAAGGCCCGTCGCGATCAGGATCCCCCACATGAGCTGAGCGCTCAGGCGGTCACTCAGCATGAACGCATCGCGCGCACGCTGAACACGGACATTCTCGGCCTCGATCGCGCGGGGAAGCCCCTGTGTCAGCAGGTCTAGCGCGAGTGGCTCCGCCGTCCTGACGTCGATTAACGCCTTAGCCGGATCCTCGAGTTGGCGCGTGTAGAACCGGATCCACGCATCGGTGAGCGTGGTGATCCGACTCGTTGTGAGCGCGAGCGAACCGTGATCGTCCGTAACCGCCGTCGCAGTACCCTCATGCTGCGCGAGCGACGCGACTTTCTCCCGGACCGACTGGAGACTTCGAATGATCCGGTCGTATTCTACGCGGCCCAGCGCCACCACCTGTTCGCCGCCAAACAAGTCGCTAACGACCTTGACACGTTTGTGGTGATTGTCCAGATCAGCCCGAATCTCGTTCAGCGCGCCTTGCACGGCGATGGCGTGGTGCAGGTTCTGAAAATCGCTCCCGCGCCTGCGTGCTCCCCAGTAGAACGCCGCCATGTTCAGGATAGCAAGCGTCAGGAGCAGACCGAATGCGATGCCAAATCGGGCGCGGAGACTCTTGGGGCGAAGCGTAAATCTCATGATTTTGCCGGTGGCGAAACTCATCCTCTAAGAGTCTCGTCCGCCGGCAGCTACGCTTTAGCAATACTTTTGCGAAATTGGGTTAAAACTCTCCAAGCGTCGCCCCGCTTGGCCGGCGCATGAGGGTGGGCTAATGAATCGTCCGGCGAAACCAGACAAAAGCGAGAACGCCTAACACGAGCTGAAGCGCGCCTAACACCGATGTCCGAGGAGACGCGACGATCGCGCTCAGGACTCCGATCACCGCCGCGGCCACGAAAAACGCCGGCAGCCACGGGTAGCCAGGCACGCGATAAGGCCGCTCGGCGTCCGGCATCTTCCGGCGCAACGCAAAAACGCTCGCCGCGCCGAGCCCGAAGAAGATCCAGTCCGCGAAAACGACGCCGCTGAGCAGAGCCCCCAGGTTGCCGCGCGTAAAGGCCAGGAGTGCGAGCGCCCACAGCGTCATGATGACGATCGCGACGTGCGGGGAGCCGAACCGCGGGTGCACCCGTCCCGCCGCCGGCACGAAGAGGCCCTGGACGGCCATCGCGTAGATGATGCGGGAGTTAGCCAGTAGCACCACGTTCACGAAGCCCAGTACCGAGAGCATCGCGGCCACGCTGATCAACGTGGCGCCAACAGGTCCGATCATCCGCGACGCTGCGTCGGCGGCCACCGCGGAGCTG
>DATFBW010000003.1:0-5878 GCA_035253645.1 Gemmatimonadaceae bacterium
GCTCGGCGTTTCCCCTGTGGAGGCCGATGCCGGTCCGCGCCGGGCGCTCACGCTCGATGGGGTGGGGCGCGCGGAAAGTTGGACGCTCCAGGACGATGTGCTCATCCTCGTATGGCGCGAGAATACCGGGCGGACTACCGCGCGGTTTACGCGGAGCGGCGAGCGCTGGAATGGGACGTTGATCGGCCAGGACTTGATAGCTCTCGCGATGGAGCCATGCACTGCCCGCTAACTCGTTAGGCACGGCGCGCAGACGGCGTGCGGCACGTTTGTAACGGAGCGGGCTCATCCCTGTCACGGCGTGGCGCGTTTGTGAGGCGGCGCACTGCATTGTAGACGTTCTCATCGGCACACTATGCCGCGCTCGGCGCAATCATTGCGATTGATGGGGACAGTTCACGTGAGGTGAAAGATGACAACAACACGAGATCTTGTGTGCGGGATGATGGTCGATCCAGAGACCGCCCCCGCGCGTGCGTCATTTCAAGGAACAACGTATTACTTCTGCACGGTGGAATGTCGCGACCAGTTCGAATCGAATCCGGCGCGATACACCGCTCGTGTAAGCGCTGATGCCAGGGGTGACGACCTCGAGAAACACGAGGCACCGTTTACGAAGAAGGGCCAGATCGTTGCGCCGAAATTCGGCTCAGCGGGGAGCGGTGGACTCGAGTTCGAGCCGGGGCCGGAACGCCATAAGGGGCATTAGTGGGGCATTGATGGTAGCCGCTCAGGTCGTTGTGTCACGATCTGGGCGGCGCATCGCTCGCAGCACGAGATGTCCGGCTGCCAGGGCGCCTAACGGCACATAGATGTAGAACGTGTAAAAGCGCCACCAGATGAGTGCCGCGCCAAAGATGGCGGCCGGAATCGCAGCGCTCAACGTGGCTTTGAACGCAACCTCCATGATGCCACCGCCCGCTGGTGCAGGGACGGCGGCGCCGCCGTAGACGAGTGCGAGCGGCCAGAAGACGAGAGGGGCAACGGCGCCACTGCGATCGTAGGAGAGCACGATCGCCGGCAGGATCGTTAGGCGCGCGGCGATGTGCGTCACTGATGCCAGGAAAGCGAGGATGAGCCACCCATTGTGGGCGTTGCGCACGCCTTCGACGCTCGCACGCAGATGGCGCAGCGCACGTTGCACCCAGCGCCACGCGAAAGCATTCACACGCAGCGATCGGGCCCAGTCCGGCGGCGGACCACCGGTGCGGCCACGCGACAGCAGATACGCCGCTACGCCCAGGGCAATTACAAATGTGGCATAGCCACCGAGCATGGCGCTCACGGCATTCAGCATGGTGCCTTCCCCGCGGAAGACGACCACCGCAGCTATGGCAAGTACCGCGAGCGAGAGAAGCTCGAGCGCAAGCTCCAGGAACAGCACGACCAGTGCTGGCGCCGGTCTAACCCCAGCTTCCGTGAGGATGAGAAAGCGAGCCGGTTCAGCACCGCTCCGCGCCGGAGTGATTGCCGCGGCAAAGTCACCGCCGAGTGACGTCCGCAGGGCCGTACCTAACGACAGCTTCTCGCCAATCGCCCGCGCGCTCAGCGTGAGTTTGCTGGCGCGACTGACGGTCTCCACGGCCACCGCGGCCAGAGCCAGGAGGTGCGCGGTCAACGGTAGGCCAAGCGCTGAACCTCGATCTCCAATACTCGAGCGGATGACCCATATCGACACGGCGATAGCCGCGGCGAATGACAATGCGGTTAGGACCCAACGGAATTTCAATAACAGCTTAGGGGTTAGGGGTTTGGGGTTGGGGGTTAGCCTAGTGCGGCGTTCCGTCGCTGCGGGCTAACTACCGCAACATTACGTCGCTTTGGGCTATCCCCTAACCCCCAACCCCCAACCCCTAGTTTTCAGATCAGCGCCCGATTTTTAGTCCAAGGGTCGTGGACCGTCCCGCCGTGATCTGCAGATTATCCCTCTCGTTCAACTGCTTGTTGGAGAGGTTGTCTACGCGAAGGAATAGAGCCGCTTCGCGCGCCACGCGCCCTTCGAGCATCGCGAAGGGCTTCACGAGCGCCGGGTATTTCATCCAGTAGCCGCGCAGCGGACGCTCCGCCGAAATGCCGGCAGCGGCGTTGTAGTACTCGATCCAGTCGTAGCCAGTCCAGGACCCGATGTACGTCGCGCCGCCCGTTAGGCGGACGGCAGCGAGGTCATAGGAAAGCCATGCCTGCCCCGAAGACCCGGGGACTTCTGGCACCTGATCGCCGACGCGCAGATCGCCGTTGTAATTGGGTGCCAGCCTGCGCACCTTGCTGTCGGTCCATGCCATCGTCGCGGATGCGCGGAGCAAACCGAATCGCGCGGTGGTTTCCAGCTCCGCTCCGACGTTATCGATGCGGCCAACATTCTGATATTGAACGGCGCGCGCCTCGACGACCTGTTGAATCAGCTCGTCGGCATTCTGGCGATACGCCGTCAATGACAGCGACAGCCGGTCGCCGACATACCACTCGGCGCCATATTCGATGCCGCTTTGTTCTTCGGGACGCAGCTCGTTGTTCTCGATCTGCCGGAAGGTGACTGTCGTTATGCGGCGGCGCGCGCTTGGCGGTGGCGGCCGGATCCCCTTGCCATAGGCCGCCCGCAACTTGAGCGCGCTGCGGCCATCGGCGAATTCCTTCGTGTGCGCAACGCCTAACATGGGGGACCAGGCAGTACCGACGTTAGGCCCGAATGACGAATTGCGCTCGCCGCGCAAACCAGCCGTCAGGTGCCAGGCCGGCGTTGGAGCAAACTTCACCTGTCCGAACGCCCCGCTGTTTGCGACGCGGTCGAAATACAGGGCCGTCTGCCCACTCCCGATGCCAGAAACCGTCTGCGTGAAACCAAACCGCTCGCGCTCGAGGACGCTGCGTTCGATGCCGACTGTGAACGTGGCGTTCGTATTGTCAGTCCCGGTCCGCAACGACGTACTGTACCGCGCCGATGCGCGACTCACTCTTTCCTGCGTCGCGCCTAACAACGCGTCCGCTACGGTCGCAGGCTCACGCTGCGCGGGGATTGCACCCGCGTTGCGATCGACGCCGAGTACGAGCGAATGGCGCCAACGCTCGTGCAGTTGATGATCAACGGTGGCACCAAACGTCTCATGCTCGATTCGTTGATCACTCAATATCGGGCGCACGGCCGCATTGATGGCGGCCGGCCGGAGCAACGGGTTGCTCGCCGCCGTAAACCGGACGTCGGCGTAGCGCGCGAACGCATCAAGTCGCAGCGAACCCAGGAAACGGCGCCCGCCCGCGAACGCGCTGCGATAGCCAGACGAGCCGTCAGGGATCACGCCGTCCGCCGAATGGTACGAGCCGCCGATGCCTAACGAAGCGAGCGGCTGGCCCAGGCTCAAGCGACCGGTATGCTTCTGTTGCATTCCGGTGCCGTTAACGTACCGGCTTTCCTGTACGCCGCCGGACAGAGCGCCTTCGAACAATGGCGTCCAACCGCTCCCCGTCCGGCCTTTCCGGGTGACCACCTGCACGACACCGCTGATCGCATCGGAGCCATAGAGCGCCGAGCCTTGCGGTCCGCGGATGACCTCGATGCGCTCGACGCTGGAGGGATCGATCGCGAACAGGAGATAAGGACTCGCGAGCTCGACGCCGTCTATGTAGGTCTTGAGTTGCGTCGAGGTGAACGAGCTCGACCCGCGCACGCTGCCTAACTGTGCCAACGGCCCCGAGACGCCAAGGTTCCACGCGACGATGCCAGGTATGGATGTGCGAAAGAGATCCTGCATCGAGGTCGGACCCAGGCGCTCGATATCTTCCGCTGATAACACGGTTACGGCGTGCGCCAGCCCGCGCCCCGAAGCTCCGGCCACGGGCGTCCCCGTCACGAGGACTCGATCCATGAGCTGGGGCCGGATCCCGTCACGCGGCATCAGCGTCGCGACAGAGTCGTTAGGCGCGCCCGCCGAATCGTTGCGCGCGATCTCGGTCAGCTCGGTCCCCGGCAGCCGCACGAGCACGATGTAGCCGCTAGGCGTCGTGACAGGCTCCAAGGGTGTCCCGCGCAATACTTCGCGCAACACCTCGCCCACACTCGCGCGCGACCGCTCGACGGTTACACGCCTGCCCGGGGGGAGGAGATCGCTCGAATAGGATAGGCGCACGCGGCCGGCGTTGGCGATCAAACGCAGCGCGACTTCCAGCGGGACATCCGTCATGCGCACGTCGATGAGGCGGCCAAGCACGTCGTCGTTATATGCCTCTGACGCTGCGCGGGCGAAAATCTCGTGCTGGCGTCCCTGCGCCTCAGCCTGGCCCGTTACACAGACGATGCCTAACGCCGCGCACCAGCGCCGGGCGCCTCGCCAGCGCCGGCGCGCGCGGTCGCGCTCGATCACCCGGCGACCTCGCGGCTCGGTCCCGCGCGGACGGGCAGCTCACCGGTATAGCCAGGCCGCGTAAAGCGGACGACACGACCCTGCCGCTCCACGCGAACATCGGTCGCCGAACCGACGATCTGCAGAACCTCGTCGATCGGCGTGGTCGTTAGGATCGGCGAACTGAACGGCCTGTTGGCTACGGACGAATCGACCGTGACATCAACGTCGAACCAGCGCGAGAGCTCGGCGGCCACGTCGCTGAGCGGCGTGTTGTCGAACACGAGCTGGCCGCGCGTCCACGCGAAATATGGGTCGAGGTCCTGATCGCGCCTAACGATAAGCTCGGTGCCGTTGGCGATGACGATGTCGCGGGCCCGCAGGGTGTCTTGCCACCCACTGCCTTTGATGCCCACGATGCCTTCACGGACGGCGATGCGAACTGGCTGCTCCGAGCTTGCGAGGTGACGCACGACAAACTCCGTCCCAAGGTCTTCGGCGGTGACGCTCCCCAGTCTGACGCGGAACGGCCGCGCCGAGTCATGACGCACGCGGAAGAGCGCTTCGCCCTCGAGGTCGACGGTGCGCGATCCCCTACCATAGTCCGGCGCCACCACGAGGCGTGAAGCACTCGCCAGGATAACCTCCGTACTATCGCCGAGTGTGACCGTCCGTTGCGCGCCGCCGCGCGGAACGACGTATTCGCCCCCCGCTACGGCTAGCGCAGTGCGTTCTGCTTCAGAGTTGCTCAGCCAGTAGGCAACCCCAGCGACGAGCACGAGGCCAGCGGCGAGCGGCAACGCATAACGCCGGAACGGTATGGCGCGACGCTCAGGAACCTCGTCGCCCAATACAACGTCATCCGATATCGTGTGCGAAGATGGGCTTTTCATGCGAGCCGCAACGCGGTTCCACGCGCGATCCACATCGACAACCACAGGAACGTCGGCAGCCGCCCAGCGGCGCTTTATGTCGTCCAGCAATGCCTGACGAGTTGGGTCATCCGCAAGCCAGCGCTCCACCTCCGCCCGTTCGGCGGGGGAGCTTTCACGCGCGACGTATCGCGCAATGCGTTCCCAATCAATGATTTCTGGCATGGTCGCGTGGGATGCGGACTCCTCCCCGCACGCTTATTCGACACCCCCCCATCGGGCGGTCCCTTACACCGGTAAGCTCAACGATATTAACCTCAGCGGCACGAAAACGATGAAAAAGGAGCGGGGAGCAAGGAGCGGGCGCGCACATTTTCATGCAGATAACTCCGGCGGGTGAGACAGCGGGGGAACGCATCCTCACCGATGCGGAGTTGGCGCGTCGCATGCGGCTGGGCGACGAAAAGGCGCTCGAAACGATCTTCCGCACGCATTATCCCGGTCTCGTCGGCTTTGTACGCCGTTATGTGAAGACCACAGAGATCGCCGAAGAGCTTGTACAGGATCTCTTTCTCAAGCTCTGGTCTCGGCGTGGCTCGCTCGGCGAAATCGACTCCGTGAAGACGTATCTCTTTCGCGCAGCACGAAATACGGCATTGAATCACCTCCGCC
>DATFBW010000004.1:0-14105 GCA_035253645.1 Gemmatimonadaceae bacterium
CAGAGCGCCGTCCCCTCGCTGATCGACGGCGGGCTGATGCCGTTGGAGAGTTGGCGCAGCAGATATGGTGCGATAGCCGCGACGACCACCGTGGCGACCGCTGCCAACCAGCGGCGCCTAACGCGAAACCGCGCCCGCAGAAGCGGAAACAGGACCAGCAGCAAGAGCGCGCTGGAGATCGCGAGCGCGCCGACGCTCGCCGTAAAGGGCCCGCCCCCGGGGACAAAGAAGTAAGTCGGGTCGAAGATCGCGCTGCGATTCGACAGCGTATTCAGCGGAAACATCGCGACCACGCCTAACGACATGGCCACGGCGACCAACCGCCGTATCAGGTTTGTCGGTTGGCGCCAGGCGATTCCCAGGAGCAGCAACACGCCGATCCCCAGCAGGATCGCGATCCGCGCACGCGCGCGCTCGAGACGCCTTTGACGGAACTCTTCCGGCGCCAGCGGTATGGCTCGCACGGCGAGGAGTGGCCGACCGCTCACGACGATCGCGTGCCACGTCGAATCGTCGGCATGCGGCGCGTATTCCAGATGCGCCAGCGCGTCGCGCGACGGTAGCAGGGCGTCGATCGGGCGCGCGAGAGCATCCCCGGGCTCTTCAGCGTGCAGCAGTTGGAGCGCAACTGCGCGACGATTGCCACTGTCCGCCCGCGCGTAAATCGAAACGTAGAACGGTGACACGGCGACGCCGACAACGTCGCGCAACGAGTCCACAGGTTGACGGACCATCCCCGCCCACGCCCACGGGCGCCCGGCGCGAAAGAGCACGATCCCCCGTTCGCCTTCCGTCTCGCTCTCCTCCAGCAACAGCTGCAATTCGCGGAAGGGCCGAGAATCGCCGTTAGGCAGCAGCAGCGCGCGTCGCGCGGTGCTCTCAGCCCAGTTGACGGCCCGGGAGACGGCGGCATCGACTTCGCGGGCGACCGAACGGCGGAGGTCGGACTCGATTTGCGGCCACGAGGTTTCGATGCGCTCGCGCGCCCGATTTGCGGTCACCGCGATCGCCGCCATGAACACGAGGTCAGCGCCTAGGAGAAGCGCGAACGCGCCCCCCATCCGCCTGCCGGGGATCGCCAGAAGAACCAGGGCAGACAGCACGAGCATTGACAGGATGATTCCTGAACCGCGTCCCGAGCCACCCACGAGCGCCCAGGCGGCGCCCGAGAGCAGGCCGACCCCCCCGAGGGCAAGCCCCCAGTCGGCGCCTGACAGTCGAGTCCGCCAAGCGCGTTTTTGGTTACCGCGCGCGGCTGTCCGTGCGTCAGTTTGGGGTATGGCGGCAGGCATTCTAGGATCTCGGTCCCGGCGCCTCCAACGTGTGACCCGTGCCAAGCCGGGGACGGTCGCGCATTATACCGCTAATTGACGCTCCGGGCGAAACTTGCGAAGCTGAACGGCACGATCTGGAGAGGGTATCAAATCTCATGTCACTCCGACTCTTGGCTGCATCCGTGCTGATCCCTGCCGTCATCGGCGCCCAGGTGCGCACGATCGATCAGGGGAGCTTCACCGTTTCGGTCAACAACCAGCGCGTCGGTCGTGAGGACTTCACGATCATCGAAGACGCATCCGCCGGGACCGTCAGCTATCTGGCGCGCGCCACGGTTGAATACCGCGAGCGCGGGCTTCGGTTGCAGCCATATCTGACCGCCAACGCGTCGGGGGTGACAACGACGTACGAGCTGGGCGTTCGCGGAGGTTCCATTCAAAAATGGAGCGGCACCATCGATCGCAACCGCGTTAGTGCGTACGTGTCTACGGACCGTGGACAGGCCGCTAAGGAATTTGTCGTGTCGGTCGGAGCTCTCGTGCTCGATGACGACGTGTTTCACCAGTATTACTTCCTGGCGAAGCGGGCCAACGAGGGGTCCGTGGCGGTGATCATCCCGCAGCGGAACACCCAGGCAAGGGTGACGATTGCGCGGCAAGGCACGGAACGCATCGAGCTGGGGATGCGCGAAGTAGAAGCGCAAAAGTTGGTCGTCACTGAAGGATCCGGCGGGACTCGCGAGGTATGGGTTGATGCGCAGGGTCGCGTGCTCAAAGTCGCGATTCCGTCGCGCGGTGTTGTCGCCACGCGTGACGAGCTCCCTCCCTCGTAAACGAAGCGCACACAAATAGTGTCTAGCTCGGAGCCCGTAGGTCGGGGCTCGGAGTTTTTTGGCGCATCTTCGCACAGGAAGTGGCGTTGCCGCTCCGAGCTGCGACCTCCGACCTATGAGCTAGGTTAGTTAGGTTATGAAACTGCATCCGTCGGCCGGTCGTACTGGCCCCGTCGTTTCCCCCGCGTATCCCGACCATGCGAATCACATCCATCGCGGGCGCGCTGCTCCTGGCAGTGCCCCTCGCCGCGCAAGCGCCTCAGTCCGGTCCGGTTCTGACGCTCGAAGAAGCCGTCCGATTAGCGGTCCGTAATAATCCACTGCATCAGCAGACAATCACGGCGCGCGCGCGCGCCGGTTCTGCGCTGCGCAGCTCGTACGGCGCATTGCTGCCTAACATCTCCACGTCGTTCAGCTCGCAATACCGCGAGGGCCGCCCGCAGTTCTTCGCGGGTCAGCAATTCGGTTCGGCGTCTGACGTTTTGTCGTCTTCCGGCGATGTGCGCGTCAGCCTCAATCTGAGCGGTGCAAGCTTGATGGCACCGCGCTCGAGCAAAGCGTCTCTCGAAGCCACTGAAGCAGAGATCACGAGCTCAGAGCAAACGCTCCGTTCGACGGTCATCCAGCAATACCTCACTGTCCTGCAGTCGCAGAGCCGTGCGGTGATGCAGGAAACGCTGCTCGTGGGATCACAGGCGCAGCTCGAGTTAGCCCGCGCGCGCGCTCAGGTTGGTGCCGCCAATCAACTGGATGTGCGCCGAGCGGAAGTTGCCGTGGGGCAACAGCAGGTCGCCTTGCTGCAGGCGCGCAATCAGGTGGAAGTCGAGAAGCTGCGTCTCTTCCAGCAGATGGGAGTTCCGCAGCCGCCTAACGTGCAGCTGACGACGCAGTTCCCGGTCGTCGAGCCCACGGTCAAGCTCGACGAGCTGCTGGATATGGCGCGACGCGGCAACCCGCAGCTCAATGCATTGCGGTCGCGCGAGCGCGCCTCCAGCGTCGGAGTGAAGCAGGCACGGTCCGACTACCTGCCTTCCCTCTCGCTCAGCACGGGCATCGGCGGGTTCAGCCAGCAGCTCCGTGACATCGATACCGAGATCGCCGGCACGCAGCAGGATTTCGACGAAGCGCGCGCGAATTGTTTCTCGACCGATTCGATCCGCCGCGGTGCCGGGCTTGGACCCAGCGGCCGGAATTGTTCCGGAATCGTATTCACGCCCGATTTGGAAGCGCGGATGCGCGCCGAGAACGCCGCCTTTCCGTTCGACATGACGCGCGATCCTATCACGTTCTCCGCGACGCTCTCGCTGCCTCTCTTCGACGGCTTCCAGCGTGAAGCGCGGATCCAGGAGGCGACGGCTTCGCGGCGCGACGCCCAATATCGCGTGCGCGAGCAGGAGCTGCGCCTAACGGCTGACGTTACCACCGCGCACCTCAACCTCACGACGGCGTATCGCACCGTGCAACTCCAGGAGGAGAACGCCCGTACGGCCCGCACGGCGCTCGCGCTCGCGGAGGAGCGGTTTCGCGTCGGTGCAACGTCCTTCATCGAAGTGACGCAAGCCCGTTCCGACTACGAGCGCGCCGAAACCGATCGCATTAACGCCGTCTATGGTTTCCATCAGGCGTTCGCAACACTGGAAGCTGCTGTGGGGCGGACGCTCCGTTAACTGAGAGTCAAATGACCAAGCGTACGAAGTGGATCCTGGCGGGGGTGGGCGTTCTGATCGTTGGCTCGATCGCCGCATCGTCGATTGCGAACCGCGGCGGCGATACGACGGAGGTGAAGATCGTCTCGGTGGACAAGCGCGACCTCGTCGCGTCTGTCACCGCGAGCGGCCAGGTGCAACCCCGGACCAAGGTCGATGTCGCATCCGATATCAGCGGCCGAATCGTTAGGCTCGCGGTGAAGGAGGGACAGATGGTCCGCAAGGGCCAGTTCCTTCTCGAGATCGATCCCGAGCAGTACGTCGCCGCGGTGCAGCAAGCTGAAGCCGGGTTGTCGGCTGCGCGGGCGCAGGCGGCGCAGGCGCGCGCCAATTTCCTCCAGTCCAAGCGGAATTACGACCGGCAGACTGAAATCAAAAAGACGAATCCGCAGCTCGTCTCGGACTCCGACCTCGAGACGCTGAAGACGCAGCTCGAAGTCAACGAAGCGCTCAACGAAGCCGCCACGCACAGCGTGCAGCAGTCGACGGCGTCGTTGCGCACCGCACGCAGCAACTTGAACAAGACGACAATCCTCGCCCCGATGACGGGTCGCATAACGAGACTCGCCGTCGAGCAGGGTGAGACCGCGGTTCCCGGCACATTCAACAAGGACGCGGCGCTTCTGCTCACGATCTCCGACATGAGCGTGTTGGAGACCAAAGTGAAGGTGGACGAGACCGATGTGGCGCGGATCAGCGTTGGTGATTCCGCGATCGTTCAGATCGATGCGTTCACCGACACCACCTTCATCGGTCGCGTCATCGAAATCGCCCATAGCTCCGTGCGCAACGCCGCCTCGGCTGCGTCACAGGATCAGTCGATCGATTACGAAGTCACGATTCAGCTGCTCAATCCGCCCCCCGACACACGTCCCGACTTTTCGGCGACCGCGAAGATCGTCACCGACACGAGGACCCAAGCGCTCGCGATCCCGATCATCGCCCTCACGGTCCGCGAAAACGAAGAGCTCAGCGACGAGGACTCCGCCGTCACTGTGGGACGCGCGCCCGTGAAAGAGGTGGGGCGCCGCGACGTGGAGGGCGTCTTCGTCGTCGGAACCGACAACAAGGTGACCTTCCGCCCCGTAGACGTAGGGATCTCGGGCGACAATTACTTCGAAGTCATCACCGGCTTGAAGGCAGGCGAGCGGATCGTCGGCGGGACGTATCAGGCGATCCAGCAGTTGCGTGATGGGGCGCTCGTGAAGGAAACCAAGAAAGACGACAAGAAGCCACAGGATGCGAAATCGTGAGTGATTTCCTAACGAGCGGACCGTTACCGACGACAACTGGCGAACATCCAATCAGCACGACGGCGGAACGGCACGCCGTCACGTCCATACCTGGGGCGACTCCGGGGCGCGACTGGGTCATCGTGACGCGCGGGCTGCGCCGCGACTACGACATGGGCGGCGAAGTCGTGCGCGCGTTGCGCGGTGTCGACGTCGCCATCCGGCGCAACGAATACGTGGCCATCATGGGCCCGTCAGGTTCTGGCAAATCGACCCTGATGAATCTGATCGGTTGCCTCGATACCCCGACCGCCGGTGAGTATTGGTTGAACGGTGTCCTCGTCTCCAAGATGTCCGACGACGAGCTGGCACGCGTCCGCAACAAGGAGATCGGTTTCGTCTTCCAGACGTTCAACCTCCTGCCACGCGCTACGGCTCTGCATAACGTGGAACTGCCGCTCGTGTACGCGGGCATCTCTTCGGCGGAGCGGAAACGGCGCGCGGCGGAAGCGCTGGACCGCGTGGCGCTGTCCGACCGGATGCAGCACAAGCCTAACGAGCTTTCCGGCGGCCAGCGTCAGCGCGTCGCGATTGCCCGGGCCCTCGTGAACAATCCGTCCATCCTGCTGGCCGACGAACCGACCGGGAACCTCGACTCTTCGACCTCGTCCGAGATTATGAAGGTCTTCCAGACCCTGGCAGACCATGGGCAGACGGTCATCATGGTGACCCACGAAGCGGATATCGCCGCTCACGCACGGCGTGTGGTCGTTCTGAAGGACGGTATGGTCGCGAGCGACGACCGTCGCTCGGCCTTCACGGCGCGTTTGGGACCCGACGGACAGCACCCCTAGAGCGTACTGCTCCGGCAAGCGACTAGTTTTTGTGCAGCCGCCGCGCAGCCGGAGTAGGCGCGGCGGACTTCGTCTATGCTTCTTGCGGACGTCCTCAGAACGGCGCTGATCCAGATCCGAGCGAACAAGCTGCGCTCGTTCTTCACGCTGCTCGGCATCATGGTGTCGGTCGCGTTTCTGATCGCCGTGATCGCGATCATCCAAGGGATGAACGCGTACGTCAAAGAGAACGTGGCGTCGGCGATGATCGGGTCCAATACGTTTCAGGTTCGGCGCACGCCGCTCAACCTCGCTCCAGTCAGCGACGATCAATGGGATGTGATCCAGCGGCGGCCGCGTGTCACGGCGGACGATGCGGCTGTCGTGGAAAAGGCGGTGCCTAACGCGGAAGCGGTGAGCCTGCAGTCCGGCTGGCCCACGCCGATGGTCGACATCCATTGGCGCAACCGCACGCTCGGCGACGTCCTCATATTCGGCGTAACCGCGCCGTATCAGGTCGTGCAGGACTATCGTATCGGAGCCGGCCGGCCGCTGTCCGAGCTGGATGTCCGCGACCGTCGCAATGTGATCGTCATCGGCGCGGCCGTGGCGGAGAAACTGTTCGACGACATCGACCCAATCGGCCGTGACGTGCGTATCCTCGGCGAGCCGTTTACGGTGATCGGCGTCAACCAGCGAAAAGGGCGCGTCCTGGGACAGTCCTTCGATGGCTTCATCCTGATGCCGATTTCGCGGTTCGAGATGCTGTACGGCCGCCGCAGCACCACGACGGTCTCCGTCAAGGTTCCGACGGCCGAAGACGTTGCGCCGGCGATGGCGCAGGTCGAAGAAGCGTTGCGCGTCACGCGCGGGTTGCGCCCAGGAGAGCCTAACGATTTCTCGCTGGAAACGGCCGATGCCCTGATCGCATTCTGGAAAACGCTGACGCGCGTGCTGTTCGCCGTGGTTCCGGCGATCGTGTCGATCGGCATCGTCGTTGGCGGCATCGTGATCATGAACATCATGCTCATGTCTGTCAGCGAGCGGACGCACGAAATCGGGATCCGTAAGGCTGTGGGTGCCCGCGCGCGCGACATCCAGCGGCAGTTCCTCGCCGAGTCGGTGGCGCTTGCCACGTTAGGCGGGCTCGTCGGCGTCGCCAGCGGATGGGGCTTCGCGAGTCTCATCGCCACGGCGTCTCCCTTGCCTGCCCGTGTGACATCGTGGTCCGTGGCGCTGGCGATCGCGTTAGGTGCCGGTGTGGGAATCGTCTTCGGCGTTTACCCTGCGCGCCGTGCCGCGCGGTTGGACCCCGTGCTCGCCATGCGCGCGGACTAGGCATGCGCTCATTCTGGGGTCGGCTCGACGAAAACATCGCGATGGCCATCGCGACCTTGCGCGCCAGCAAGATGCGGTCGGCGCTCACGATCCTGGGCGTCGTCATCGGGATCAGCACCGTCATGGCAATGGCCACGCTCGTGAACGGAATACAGCGCCAGATCGTCGGGACGATCGAGGTTGCGGGGCCAACGACTTTCTACGTGATGAAGGCGTTCTCGCAGACGCCCGTGAACCCCGACGCGCTGCCAGCCTGGATCCGCATCCGTCCCGACCTGTCGCGACGTGACGCCCAGGTCATCGCGGCCCTGCCGGAAGTCTCCTTCGCGGCCCTTTGGGCACAGCACCTCGGCCGACTCGAATACAAGGGCATGCGATCAGGCGCCACGACGATGAACGGCGCCGACGATCGCTTTCAGGAGATTTACGGCGGCGAGCTGATCCTGGGGCGCTGGTTCACCAAGTCCGAGCTGCGCAATGGTGCGAGCGTGGTCGTGCTCAACGAGAACAATGCACGCCGCTTGTTCGGCCGAGAGAACCCGTTAGGCAAGTGGATCCGCGTGGGTGGCCGTCCGGCGGAGGTAATCGGACTCTGGGCCGAGCCACAGAACGTCTTTGCGCCGCCTGGCGCGGATAACGGCGTCATCATGCCCTTCGAGACCATGTGGGCGCAGTTTCCAATCGACAAAACGAACACGCTGTACATCTCGGTCAAACCGAGATCCGGCGTGTCTGTCGATTCGGCGCAGGCAGCGGTGACCGTGGCGTTACGCGAAGCACGCAAGCTACGGCCGGCGCAGAAGAACAACTTCGACCTGATTACGCAGGATCAGATTCTCGACATCTTCACGGCGCTGTCGGGTGCGTTCTTCCTCGTGATGATGGTATTGTCGTCAGTCGGTTTGCTGGTGGGCGGCATCGGCGTCATGGCCATCATGATGGTGAGCGTCACGAGCCGGACGCGCGAGATTGGCGTACGCAAGGCGTTAGGCGCGAGTCGCCGGGACATCATGACGCAGTTCCTCATCGAGGCATCGACCCTCACCGGCATCGGCGGATTCTTCGGAATCCTTGCGGGGATTGGTGTGGGCCAGGTGATCGCCGCCGCGATGAGCATCGAAGCGCCGCTGCCGGTCGCGCAGACTATCGTGGCGGTACTCGTCTCGGTTGCTGTCGGCGTCTTCTTTGGCCTCGTTCCTGCGCGCCGAGCAGCGCGGCTGGATCCGGTTGAAGCGTTGCGCTACGAGTGAGCTCCTTAGTCGTTAGCTCTTAGCTCTTAGGGTGTTGCCAAGAATTAAGAGCTAAGAGCTAAGGCCTCGTCGTCGGATACTTCACACCAAGTTGCTCGAGATACGTTTTGTGCTTCGCGGTATCGAAATAGAACGGTCGCATCTGATCGCGATATTTCGACATAATGTCCGCGTGTAACCAGATCGCCGGCTGATCCTGCGCTGTTATAAACGGCGTGTATTTCGTCTCTTTGCTCTGCGCGGCGAAGTAATCGCGCGCGCTGCTCACGAGCGTGGGAGTGAGCAGGAGATCGAGCACCGTCATGGCCTGTACCTTCGCCCCGGCCGTGACTCCTTTGTGCGCGATCGGAGTCGCCATCGCGATCGCATCGGACCAATGATGCCCCGGAAGGTCCGGGATATTCGACGGAAAGTTGAGTTGCACCGTCGGCACAGCCCACGACACGTCTCCGATGTCATCCGAGCCGCCGCCGCGCCGTGCATCTTCCGGGATCGGCCCGCCTAACGGGGATACGACGGTATCCAACCCGCGCTCGGGACGGTTGAGCAGCCTTTGCACCGCTTTCGCGAGCGTTTGGTCCTCCGCGCTCCACTTCGGAAGGCCGACCCGTTTGATGTTCGCATACATGGCTTCGGCGACAGGTTTATTGAAGTATGGTACCCAAGCCGAACCTAAAACCGTCACGCGATCGAGCGTCGTCCCCGTCATGAGCGCTGCCCCCTGCGCCATCTGCTTCGCGGTTTCGAACATCTCCATCACTTTGGGATAGTCCGTCTCGCGGAAAAAGTACCAGACACGGGCTGTTGTCGGCACGACGTTAGGCTGATCGCCGCCATCTTTGATGACGTAGTGGGACCGCTGCTCGGTGCGCAAATGCTCCCGCCGGAAGTTCCATCCTGTGTTCATCAACTCGACTGCATCCAGCGCGCTGCGTCCGCGCCAAGGCGCGCCGGCCGAGTGGGCTGCAGTGCCGCGGAACGCGAACTCGGCGCTCAGGAGGGCGTTGTAGAACCCTTGCAACCCCCACCCCGTTTGCATGTTACGCCCGACGTGCGTGAACATGGCCACGTCCACGTCCTTGAAGACGCCGGCGCGGACAAAGTACGCTTTGGTGCCTAACTGTTCTTCGGCGACACCGGGCCACAGCACCAACGTTCCGGGAAGCTTCTCACGCTCCATGACCTTCTTGAGGGCGATGGCCGCGGTGACGTTGAGCGGCATGCCCGAATTGTGCCCTTCCCCGTGTCCGGGAGCGCCGGTGACTATCGGATCGTAATACGCAACTCCTGGCTTCTGCGAAGCCTGCGGAATCCCATCGATGTCCGACCCCAGGGCGAGCACGGGGCGCCCACTCCCCCAGCGTGCAACCCAAGCCGTGGGAATACCTGCCGAGCCGCGTTCGATCGTGAACCCGTTGCGCTCGAGAATAGTCGTTAGGTATTTCGAGGTTTCCACCTCGTTGAAGCCCAGCTCGGCGAACGAAAAGACCATATCGACCATCTGCGCGCTGAAGTCGTGCATGCGATCGATTTCCTGGGCTATTTCAGTCTTGAGCCGGTCCAGACGCGCGTCCGGCTTCGCTGGACGTTGTGCGTTCCCAGTTCCCGAGGCGGCGAGGAGGGCGGCTAGTGCTACAACTGCGTGTCGGATCGGCATGAGTGGAGATCGAGTGAGCGACGCGCGAAACTATGCGCCGTGCGCGCACCATGCACTATCCCGCTTCCATCGCTCACTCCACTCGGTAACATTCCCGCATGACTGAAGTCGACGTGCTGGCCATCGCCGCACATCGGGACGATGTGGAGTTGACATGCGGCGGCACGATGATCGTCGCCGCCCGTAAGGGGCATCGCACCGGCGTCATCGACCTGACGGCCGGTGAGATGGGGACGCGTGGGTCCGCGGAGCTGCGAGCCCATGAAGCCGCCGAGGCAGCGAAGATCATGGGACTCGGGTTTCGCGAGAACCTCGGCTTGCCTGACGCGGGCATCACGAATACGCCCGACACGCGGGCCCTGCTCGTGCCTTTGATCCGGCGCCTGCGGCCGCAGATTGTGATTGCGCCGGCGCAGGACGGGCGGCATCCCGATCATCGGATAACCGCGGAGCTCGTGCGTGATTCGTGCTTTCTGGCGGGGCTCGCCAAGTTCGCGCCGGGGCTTCCCCCCCACCGTCCCCGCAAAGTGGTGAACTGCCTTACGTATCGCGAAGAACCAGTCAAGCCAACTTTTGTTGTAGATATCAGCGACGTTTTCGAAGAGAAATTGCGCGCAATGTGTGCCTACGGCTCACAACTCGCCGGAGTGATCCAGGCGGGAGAAGTATATCCCAATGGCGAAGAGCTGCTGGCTATCGTTAGGCATCAGGCCGCGCATTATGGATCGATGATCCGCTGCCGCTACGGTGAGCCGTTCTACACCGCCGAAACGATGCGTGTGGACGACATCCTCTCGCTCGAGGTTTCCACGTTCTAAATGACCGCCAGCGACAACAACGCGGTGAGCTATTCCGGTTACCTTGCGCTCGACGAGCTCCTCTCGTTACAACGATTGCGTGCCAAGCACAGCGACGAGCTTCTGTTCATCGTCGTGCATCAAGCGTCGGAGCTTTGGTTCAAAGTCCTTCTGCACGAGTTGGATGCACTGATTGTGCAGATGGAAGCGAACGACGTCGCCGCCTCGCTCGGCCGCATGCAGCGCATCAACGCGCTCATGCGCATCGTAGCCTCCCAGCTATCCGCACTCGACACGCTACCACCTCAGCGCTTTGCTGAATTTCGGAGCATCCTCGGGTCATCCAGTGGATCGCAAAGCGTCCAGTTCCGCGCGCTCGAAGCGCTCTCCGGATTGCGCGACGAACATTTCATGCACGTGCTGCGCGAACACGGGGACATCCCACCGCTGATTCAGCGGGTCCTGGCCCGGCCGACTTTGCAGGCCCTATTCGACGGCATGCTGGAGAAACAGAGCCTAACGCTGGAAGATCTGTATACGCAGTCGCAGCAGGCGCCGCTGTACCTGCTCGCCGAGAGCCTCCTCGAGTACGAACAGGCCTTCGGCCTCTGGCGCTTCCTCCACGTGCAACTCGTGGAGCGGATCATCGGACCAATGACGAGCGGCACCGGTGGCACGTTAGGCGCGAAGTATCTCCAGCGCACGATCTCTCAGCGGTTCTTTCCCAAACTGTGGGAGGTCCGCTCGCGGATCTTTGCCGAGGGGTCGACGGCCGGCGCCTGATGTGGATCGATATCTCCGTCCCTCTGGGGGCCGACGCTCCCGCGTGGCCGGGCGACACGCCGTATTCGGCTCGCTGGACCTGGAGCTTGAAAACGGGGGGATCGGTGAACGTCTCCGCGATCACATTGAGTCCCCACGTCGCAACGCATGCCGATGCGCCATTTCACGTCCGGCTGGACGGTGCCAAGAGTGAGCGGCTTCCGCTGGCCGCGTTTCTGGGCCGTTGTACGGTTGTCGACGTCAGGGGTAATGGCGGTGAGCTCCAAGTCGCTTCGTTAGGCGCCGCGGCGCGAGGCAACGTGGAGCGCGTCCTTCTCAAAACCGGTCACGGGGTCGCCGGCGGCACATTTCCGGACGCTTGGCCCTGGCTTGCGCTGGACGCCGTGCGCGATCTGCTGCGCCGCGGATTGCGGCTGCTGGGCGTCGATGCTCCATCCATCGATGCCAGGGAAAGTAAGACGCTGGACGTCCATCATGCGCTGTTCGCCGGTGGGGCCTACAACCTCGAGAACCTCGATCTGCGCTACGTAGCGGCGGGATCGTACGAGTTGTTTGCCGCACCCCTGGCCGTCGCGGGGATCGACGCGGCGCCGGTGAGAGCTCTCTTGCGTCCGTTGTCATGACGGTCGCGATCCGCGCGACGGACATCGCCAAGAGTTTCGGGAAGGTGACGGCGCTCGAGCGCGCGACTTTCGAAGTGCCTCGTGGCATAGTATTCGGCTTCCTGGGACCTAACGGCGCAGGAAAAACCACGGTCATCCGCACGCTGCTCGGGTTGCTGGAGATGGACGGTGGCGACGCGAGCGTGCTGGGTTTCGATGTGCGCACGCAGGGCGACTTGATCCGCGAGCGGACCGGTGCGTTGCTGGAGCACGACGGTCTGTACAAGCGCCTAACGGCAGAACAGAACCTCGATTTCGCTGGGCGCGTCTGGCGCCTGCCGAAGACCGAGCGTCGTGCGCGGACGGAGTCGCTTCTGAGGCGGCTCGGGTTATGGGAGCGACGTCGCGACCCGGTTGCGGAGTGGAGCCGCGGGATGACGCAAAAGCTGGCCGTGGCCCGCGCGCTTCTGCACCGGCCCGAGCTTGTTTTTCTCGACGAACCGACGGCCGGGCTCGATCCGGTCGCGGCGGCGGCGCTGCGCGACGACCTCGAACACCTCGCGACAGAAGAAGGCGTGACGGTCTTTCTCACGACACACAACCTGACCGAGGCCGAGAAACTCTGCGAACGCATTGCGATCATCAACCGGGGACGCGTCGTCGCGTTAGGCACGCCCGGCGAGCTGCGTGACGCGGTTGCGGAACCGTCGATCGTCATCCGGGGACCGGCCATTACCGAATCGCACGTCGCCATGCTGCGCACGCGTGCCGGCATAAGCAGCCTAACGCTGCTTCCTGACGGAGTGCGGCTCGTGCTCGCGCCGAACGCGCGCATCTCGCCGATCATCCGCGCCCTCATCGAGCACGGTGCCGAAATCGAAGAGGTGCGCCGCGACCGGCCAACGCTGGAACGCACGTTTCTGGAGCTCGTCGCGGAAGAGCCGCAACCACCGTCATGATCAGGGACACGTTCACGATATTGCGCAAAGAGTGGCTGGAGTTTCGCGACCAGCTGCTCCGATTGCGTCGCGGTGGGCTCTCGGCAGTGGTGATCGTGTTTCTGCTGGGCATCGTAACCCCGTTGCAATTCGGTCCTGACTGGCTGTCATCCTGGGTCGTGATGTTTTATTTCCCCACGCTCGCATCGAGCATGGCATCGGCGCTGATCGTGGACGCCGTCGCGGGCGAGCGCGAGCGGCAGACCCTCGAGTCCTTGCTCGCGAGCCGGCTTCCCGACTCGGCGATCCTCTTCGGGAAGATGCTCGCCGCGCTCAGCTATGGTTGCGCGTTCGTCCTCGTGAATGCCATTGCGGGCTGCCTAACGTTGAACCTCGCGAACCTGGACCAGGCGCCACTGATCTTCGAGCCACGTTTCGGCGCGTTGCTCGCGTCGCTGACTGTAGCGGCATGCCTCGCGCAAACGGGTATTGGTGTGTTTATCTCGCTGCGGGCAACGACCGTGCGGCAGGCGCAGCAAACCTTCGGGGTCATCATGCTGGCGCTGTTTCTCGCGCCAGCCCTGCTTTTCCAGCTCCTCCCCGCCTCGCAGCGCTATACGATTGTGACGAACGTCCGCGAATGGGGGCTGGAGCGGATCGCGATGATCGCGGCGGTCGTCCTCGGCAGTATCGGGGTGTTCGCGGCCACCCTGGCGTGGAGCCGCTTCAGACGCGGTAAGTTGGCTCTCGAATAATACTTAGTCCTTAGCTCTTAGCTCTTAGCTCTTAGCATCGGGGGCAAAACAGCCCTAAGAGCTATGAGCTATGAGCTTTTATATTGTAGGGTTCTATGCCGCCCCCC
>DATFBW010000005.1:0-8946 GCA_035253645.1 Gemmatimonadaceae bacterium
GGGCCGCTCCTGCGGCGCGTGGACGTGCTCACCAGGGAAGTGCCTAACGCCGTCGACCTGCGCGAGTTTCTGATGCAGACGGCCGATCCTGCCGCCCGGCAAGCGGTATGGCGCGCCACGGCACACCTCCTACAACGTCTCAGCGCGCTGGGCCTCTGGCATCCGGACCTCAACGCGAAGAATGTGCTCGTCACCGCGGAGCTTGCGGCTGCTGTGATCGACATCGATCGCATGCGACTCGTCGTCCCGGGAGATCCACAGTGTGCCGCTGCCAACCTCGATCGGTTGCTCCGTTCCCTGCGGAAGACCGCGAGCAGCCGCGAACAGGAGCGCGAGCTCGCGCAGTTCGCGGAGATGGTACGCGCGTCTCCGCCCGTCCCCGAGTCTCCCGCGGCGACAGCCTAACGCATGGCCACCGTAGGGAGCGTCGCGTTCGATCGCATAGCGATCGTCATGATGAGCGCGGTGGGCGATGCGGTGCACGTACTGCCCGTCGTCTGCGCGCTCAAGCGCCAGTACCCTGCGTCGCGTATCACGTGGATTCTGCAACCTGGACCCGCTTCTCTCGTGCGCGGCCATGACGCCGTCGATGAGATCATCACGTTCGACCGCGCGCGGGGGATGCGCGCCTTCGTCGATGTCCGGCGCGAGCTGGCGGCGCGCCAGTTCGACCTCGTCCTCAACCTGCAGGTCTATTTCAAGGCGGGGGTAGTCACCTCATTCACGCGCGCTCCCGTGAAGCTGGGATTCGATCGCGCGCGCGCGCGCGACTTCAATTGGCTTTTCACGACGCATCGCATTCCGGCGCGTCCGATTCAACATGTGCAGGATCAGTACTTCGAATTCCTCCACGCGCTCAATGTGAATCCTGAACCCGTGGAGTGGCGTCTGGGGCCTTGGGCCGCCGAGCGTGAGTGGCAGCGGTCGTTCCTCGCGCAATTCGAGCAGCCGATCGTTCCAATCGTCGTCGCCACGAGCAAGCCGGAGAAGGATTGGCCGCCGGAGCGCTGGGCGGCCGTATGCGATGCGCTGGCAGCCGACTTCGAGCTCAAGCCGGTATTGGTTGGCGGCCGCAGCGCGCGGGAGGAACACGCCGAGCGCGTAATCCTCGGCGCCACGCGCACCGCCCATTCCGCGTTAGGCAGCGGCCTCCGAGGGCTGGTCGCGATTCTCGATGGAGCGGCTGTCGTGTTGTCACCGGACACCGGTCCGTTGCACATGAGCGTCGCGCTGGATCGGCCGGTTGTCAGTCTGATTGGATATTCCAATCCGCGCCGCGTGGGACCCTACAGGCGTTTCCAGGATCTCGTCATCGACGCGTACGGCGAGCCGGGCGAAGACTACGTGCCCACGATGGAATCGCGGCCCGGACGCATGACTCGCATCACCGTCCGCGACGTTCTCGACAAGGTCGAACGGTGGCGGACGCACTACGCATCACGCAGCGCGCCGAACTCGTAGACCACGCCCACGTCGCGCAGACACGCGACCAGTAAGCCTAACGGGAGGCCCATGACGGCGAAAAAGTCGCCGTCGATGCGCTGCACGATCGTCGCGCCGTAGCCTTGAATGCCATATGCGCCGGCCTTGTCCATCGGCTCACCCGTCTCGATGTACCGTTCGATTTGCTGATCGTCGAGCGGCCGGAAAACGACTTCCACCTCCTCGACGCCGGATGCAACACGGTCTCCCCTAACGACAGCTACAGCGGTGTCGACGATATGCGTGCGAGCGCTGAGGCGTCTCAGCATTGTCGCCGCGTCATTGGCGTCGCGCGGTTTGCCTAACACTTCGCCATCGACAACGACGATGGTATCCGCGCCGATGACGACTCCGTCGCGCCGCTCACGTGCGACCGCCTGCGCCTTTTCCCGCGCCAGACGTTCCGCATACGCGCGCGGCTGTTCACCCGCGCGCTGTGTTTCGTCGATGTGCGCAGGATGCACCTCGTGATCCAGGCGGATGAGATGAAGCAGATCTCGCCGGCGCGGCGACTGCGAGGCGAGTACGATGCGCGGGGTCGTGCTCATCGCTCCAGCCAGATTGTCACCGGGCCGTCGTTGACCAACTCGACGTCCATCATGGCGCCAAACTCGCCCTGCTGTACCTGAATACCTGTCGCTCCGAGTTGTGTGAGAAATTTTTCGTAGAGTGGGATAGCCACGTCCGGTCGCGCGGCGTCGATGAAACTCGGTCGACGACCTTTCACCGCGTCGCCATAAAGCGTGAATTGCGAGACGACAAGGAGGGCGCCACCAACGTCGCCGATGGCGAGGTTCATCTTCTCATCTGCATCGGCGAAAACTCGGAGCCCCAGGATCTTCTCGGCCATCCACTCGACGTTCTGGACCGTGTCGTTATGTGTGAAGCCAACGAGCACCACGAAGCCGCGTCCGATGGCGCCCGACGTGCGATTCGAATCGATCGCATCGCGAATGCGAACTTCAGCGCGCGAGACGCGCTGTATCAAAACACGCATTGTACACGAGCAGGAGCGAGGAGCGAGGAGCGAGGAGCGAGAGTGCCGCAACTTATCCTTGCTCCCCGCTCCTTGCTCCTTCCCTTACAGTGGCTTCCTGGCACGCACAAACGCGCTGATGAGCGAATTCGATAGCGTTGCGATTGCGCTCTCATCGTTCGCCCCCGCGGCCGACGCCAGGGCGCGCACCTCGTCTTCGCCGTACACGCGCGTCGGCTCGATGTCGATCTCCGTAAACCCAGCGTCGGTGAGGAGCCTTGCATACTCGGAGTCGCTGAGCGCTCCAGAGACGCAGCCGCACCACAAATCGGCGTTTGCGCGTGCGCTCGCGGGCATCTGTCCGCGATGCACTATGTCGGAGACAGCGAACCGGCCGCCCGGGCGCAACACGCGAAACGCTTCGCGCAGCACGCGACCCTTGTCTGCCGAGAGGTTGATGACACAGTTCGAAATGATCACGTCGACTGACGCGTCCGGGAGCGGAATCGCCTCGATCGTCCCCTTCACGAACTCCACATTCGTCGCGCCGGCGACGTCCTGATTCTTACGCGCGAGCTCGAGCATCTCATCGGTCATATCGAGTCCGATTGCGCGCCCCGTAGGACCAACACGCCGCGCCGAGAGCAGCACATCGATGCCGCCTCCGGAACCGAGGTCGAGAACGGTTTCACCCGCGTGCAGTTGTGCCAGGGCCGCAGGGTTGCCGCAGCCTAACGACGCCAGCACTGCCTCCATGGGAAGACCGGCCGTTTCCGCTTCGTCGTAGAGGTCTGAGGTAATGGGATCGTAGGCCAGGGGTTCACCCGATCCGCAACAGCTCGCCTTCACCGGCTGCGCTGCCGTCGCGGTCTCGTCGCCGCAGCAATTCACTTTGCCGCAGCACATCGTGTCCTCCTGTCCGGAGACTTGTTTCGCTATGGCGCCATACCGGGCGCGAACCTTGTCCTGAATTTCCTGCACGGATGTCATGGCTCGATCCTCGTGAGAGTATGCTCGTGCTCGTTAGGCGAATTGCGCCAACGTGCTGGAGAGTCGTTCACGCAACCGCGCGAGCACGGGCCGGTTGACGCGGTAGTATGCCCAGAGTCCCACCTTTTCTCGCTCGATCAAACCGGCTGCGCGGAGCAGCTTGAGGTGGTGAGAGACGGTGGGCTGTTTGACCGGCACCGCCGCTTCGAGGTCGCACACACACACCCGACCCTCGTTGCGGGCCAGCACGTCGAGCAGCTGCAGGCGCACCGGGTGCGCCAGGACTTCGAAATCATCAGCCACCTGCCCCGCGTCGCGCGCCGAGATGCGCGAACGCGTACCCGGGTCACAACACCGTTCCCCGAGTGCCCGGGGCGTGGGAGCGAGAGGGAGCACAGCACGCATGGGCCTAAGGTAGAAACTATATCGACGATTGTCAATATAGTCGGCAAGCGCTGACGCTCTCCCGGACGACCCTTGGTTATTCGACGGTGACGCTCTTGGCCAAGTTGCGCGGCTGATCGACGTTCGATCCGCGCTTCACCGCGATGTAATACGCCAGCAGCTGGAGCGGGATCGACGCGAGCACCGGCATCAGGAGATCGATCGTTTCCGGGATACGGAACTCGTAGTCGATCTTACCGTTCAGCGCCGGCTCATCGCGACTCGTTATGGCGATGACGCGCCCCTTACGCGCTTTCACTTCCTGCACGTTCGACACGATCTTCTCGAACACCGAGTCGTGCGGCGCGATGAACACGACGGGCATCAGCTCGTCGATGAGCGCGATAGGCCCGTGCTTCATCTCGGCGGCCGGATACCCTTCCGCGTGGATGTAGCTGATTTCCTTCAGCTTGAGCGCACCCTCGAGAGCAACAGGGAAGTTGTAGCCACGTCCCAGGTACAGGAAATTGCTCGCGCGCTTGAACTCTTCGGCGAGCGCTTCGATTTCGGGCGCGCGGTCGAGGATCGCCTTGACCTGAGATGGCAGCTTGAGCATCCCGCGGATGATCTCGCGGCCACGATCGAGGCCTAACAAGCGCAGCCGGGCTAGTTTGAGCGTCAGGAGCAACAACGCCACGACCTGGCTCGTAAACGCTTTCGTCGACGCGACGCCGATCTCCGGCCCCGCGTGGATGTAGATACCGCCGTCCGCCTCGCGCGCGATCGTCGAGCCCACCACATTCACGATGCCTAACGTGCGCGCACCGCGTCGCTTGGCTTCGCGCATGGCGGCGAGTGTGTCGGCTGTCTCACCAGACTGCGAGATGACGATGCATAACGTGCGCTCACCCACAACCGGATTGCGGTAGCGGAACTCAGACGCGTATTCGACTTCGACAGGCACGCGCACCAGCTCCTCGATCATGTGCTCGCCGATGAGAGCCGAGTGCCAGCTGGTACCGCAGGCGGTGATGATGATATGGTCGAACTTGAGCAGCTCGTCGTCACTCAGGTTGAGCCCACCCAGTTTCGCCGCCCCTTCGTCGATCAGGAGCCTGCCGCGCATCGTCTGCTCGAGAGTCTGCGGCTGCTCGAAAATCTCCTTGAGCATGAAATGCGCGAAGCCGCCACGCTCGATCTTGTCCAGCTCCCAGTCAACGCGATGTACTTGCTTCTGCAGGGCGACGTTATTGAGGTCGAGCACTTTGTACCCGTCGCGCGTGAGCACTGCGAGATCGCCATCATCCAGGTAAATGACGTCCCGTGTATGCTCCAGGATCGCGGACACGTCGCTCGCAACGAAGTACTCGTTGTTGCCCAGACCTAGGAGCAGCGGCGACCCTTTGCGCGCTGCGACGATCTTGTCGGGCTCATTGTTCGCGATGACCGCGATGCCGTACGTCCCCTCGACATGCAGCAATGCTTCGATCACGGCGGCTTCGAGGTTGCCTTCGTAGAACTCCTCGATCAGGTGCGCCAGGACTTCGGTGTCCGTCTCCGAAACGAACACATAGCCACGCGCCTCGAGCCGCTGCTTGAGAGCGGTGCTATTCTCGATGATCCCGTTATGCACCAGCGCGATCATCCCGCTTTTACTGGTGTGCGGGTGCGCGTTCACCTGATTCGGCGGACCATGCGTCGCCCAGCGCGTATGCGCGATACCGAGCGTCCCGTGCGGTGGATCGGCCGCGATCAGCGTTTCAAGCTTGGAGATCTTCCCCGCTTCTTTTCGCGTCTCGACGCCTTTGCCGTTCACGACCGCGATACCAGCCGAGTCGTAGCCGCGATACTCCAGCCGCTTAAGGCCCTCTAGCAGGAGAGGGGTAGCGACCTGCGGTCCGACGTATCCAACTATTCCGCACATATATGCTCAGAAGTCTCGCGGTGACGAAGCCATGACGATTAGGGGGCACATTCCGTTAGGCCGCGACCAGCGCGTCGAGTGGTTGGCGGCATTGTTTCACTAGGTCGTCTGCTGCACTCCGGGAAGGAGCCTCAGCAATAACGCGGACTATCGGCTCCGTGCCGGAGGGCCGTACATGAACCCACCGGTCTGGCCAAGCGAGTCGAAGCCCGTCCTGCATATCTACACTCGCGTCAGGAAATGCGGCTCGAAGCGCGTCGTACACCGAATTGAGAGGAGCGTCTGGGCGATCCAGCTTCTCTTTGACGATCGCGTACCGCGGATATCGTGCCACTATAGATGAGATGCTTTCTCCTTGATCTGCCAGCAATTGCAAGGCGAGCGCGGCAGCTAGAGGAGCGTCCCGACCGAGGTGCAATTCGGGCAAAATGACTCCTCCATTACCCTCTCCACCGATGATCGCATTGGACTCCCGCATACGGACGGCGACGTTCACTTCGCCAACAGGGGCCCGTTCGACCTTACTACCGAACTCACGCGCGACGTCGTCGACAATTCGGCTCGTCGACAGGTTCGTAACCACCGTCCCGCGCTTCTTGGATAAGACTAGACGTATGGCTAAAGCGAGAGTGTAGTCCTCGCCGATGGCGCGCCCTTCCTCAGACACGATGGCCAAGCGATCGACATCAGGGTCCGTGGCGAGACCGATGTCGGCGCCACGATCGCGGACAAGTTGTTCCAGCTCAGTCAGGTTTTCAGCAACCGGCTCCGGCGGACGATGAAAGCGACCGTCGGGAATGTCGTTTATTGCGTAGACCTCACAGCCTAATCGCTCTAACAGCGCGGGCATGATGAGGCTCCCTGCGCCATGACAGGTATCCAGCGCGACGCGAAAACGACCTCGCCGGATGCTGTCGACATCGATCACGCTTAGCGCGAGGATGGATTCGATGTGTCGCTGAATTGCGCCGGGATCAGGCTCCGAAAAGCCTAACTCGTCCCACGTCGCTCCGCGCACACCATCGCGCACAAGAGCGCGCAGTGCTGCGCCCTGCGCAGAATCGAGGAACATCCCCGACGATGAAATGAACTTGAGCGCGTTCCATTCGATGGGGTTGTGGCTTGCCGTGACCGCGAGACCGGCTGCTGCATGAAAGTGTTCGACCGCCAGCTGAACGGTGGGTGTCGGCGCCACCCCCACGTCGATCACGTGCGCACCTGCCGCTTCCAAAGCTCCAGTCGCGATGCGGTGGAAGAGCGGACCGGACACGCGAGTATCCCGACCGATCACAACAACCCGTGACTTCGACTGGCCTAATGACCAGACGCCGAACGCCAGCGCATACCGCGCGACCACTTCCGGTGTGAGCGCGTCACCAACTCGGCCGCGCACGCCGGATACGCTTTCCATCAAGCCGTGATTGTTCATCGAGAGCCCTAACGGGTCGAGGAAACTAGTAGCCCAAAGCTCGTAAGCAAACGCGAGTCAACGTGATAGCGGTCACACTCATACACCGCGCCCGCGTCAGGCGCTCAACTGTGCTCGGCGATCGTGTCGTCGAGCCGGCCTTCAGCGACAAGGTCGAGGAACGCGTCTGCGACTTCTGGATCGAACTGAGTGCCGGAGCAGCGTTTAATCTCGGCGAGGGCAATCTCGACCTTGAGGCCTGGGCGATACGGACGCGCGCTTGTCATGGCGTCGAAAGTGTCGGCGACGGCGGCGATGCGCGCCTCGAGTGGGATGTTATCACCCGAAAGCCCGTCGGGAACTCCGCGGCCGTCGTAACGTTCGTGGTGGAACCTAACGATGTTGAGCGCCCGCGGCTTGTCGCGCAGTAAGGGCTGCAGGATGCGCCAACCCACCATCGGATGCGTCATGACGTGCGCGTATTCGTCCTCGGTAAGCCGGTCGTTTTTGTTGAGGACTTCTTCGCGGACACCGATCTTGCCGATGTCGTGGACGCGGCCGCCCAGCTCGATGTCTTCCACTGCCTCGCTCGTTAGGGCGAGACGCTGTGCGATGGCCACGCAGTATTTGGCCACACGCACGGAGTGTCCGTGCGTGTACTTGTCTTTTACTTCGAGTGCGTCGGCGAGTGACTGGATGCTCGCGAGGAAGAGCTGCTCCAGCCGGTGCGCCTGTTCGGCCACGCGTTCTTCGAGGCTCTCCTGGTAACCGCGGTTTTCCATGAGGAGGCGGCGGCGCTCGAGTGCCTGCCTAACGCGCGCCCGCACTTCCTCGAGATGGAACGGCTTGGTGATGTAGTCCATCGCCCCGAGACTGAGGCAATGCACCGCCGTGCTCACGTCGGTCACCGCCGTAATCATGATGACTGCGGTATCGGGGTGACGGGTCCGCACTTCGCGCAGCAGCTCCATGCCGTCCAGCTCGGGCATGTACAAATCGCTCAGCACGAGCGTAGCGCTGCGCCGCTCGAGGGCCATCAGAGCTTCACGGCCGTTCGTCGCCTCGTCGACTTCGAAGCCGTCGCTGACCATGAGCCGGCTTAGCACACGGCGGAGCTGCGGCTCATCGTCGACGATGAGCGCATAGCCCGCGCTCGTCCGCGGTGCGCGCTCGCGCTTAGGCGCCGCCCATGACTCTTTAACCGTCATGCACGCGTCGGCGCGGTCGCGCTATGTTTTACTTTGGAACTTCGACTACTGAGCGGCTGCATGACGAGAGTTTTTGACGAAGATCTAGATGCCGCGTTCGCGACCCGCGCCGTGCATGCGGGGCAGCGTCCCGATCCGGTCTCGGGTGCCATCATGACTCCCGTGTACCTGACCTCCACGTACGCCCAGGACGGCCTCGGCCAGAATAAAGGGTACGAGTACGCTCGCGGCAGAAATCCGACGCGAGAGGCGCTGGAACGCAACGTTGCGGCCCTGGAAGGGGGCACTCACGGCCTTGCTTTCTCCAGCGGAATGGGGTGTCTCGACTCAATCATGAAGCTTTTCCAACTCGGCGACCACTTTGTGTGCGCGGAGAACATGTATGGCGGCACCCCACGTCTATTCGACCGCATCCTGAGCTGCTACGGGCTCAAGTTCACGTACGTGGATCCGCGCGATCCAAACCTGATCGAGGACGCGATCCGGCCTGAAACGAAAGCGGTCATCGTTGAAACGCCGACGAATCCGATGATGCGCCTCACCGATCTCGCTGCGGTTGGAGAGCTTGCGGCTC
>DATFBW010000006.1:0-5689 GCA_035253645.1 Gemmatimonadaceae bacterium
ACTAGCTCTTCAAGAGCTCTGCATTCAGCAGAAGTTCGTTAGGCGAGCATTGCCAGCAACTCGTCCGCCAGGGCGTGCGCAAACTCCGGATCATTGATGTGCATGTCAAGCTCGCGGACGCGCACGTTGGGACCAACATTCGAGCGCAGCGCTTCAAACAACACCCGATTTGCCGCGGGATTATGAAACGGCTGCCCTTCTGCGTCGATCATGCTCACCCCTTTCAACGGGAGCATCAAGACGACGGGCCCGGTCGCGCGATTCAGCTGTGCCGCAATCTTGCGCCCCACCTGACCGCATTCTTCCTCAGAGGTTCGCATGAGCGTCACCGTCGCATTGTGGCGATACAACAGACGATTGCGAAAACGCTCCGGCACTGTTTCGTATGGTCCAAAGTTCACCATATCGAGCGCGCCGACAGAAACGACCTGGGGAATACCTTTGACCGCCGCTGCGCTCAAACGATCCGGCCCCGCGCTGAGCACACCACCGGCAACTTCATCGCACCATTCTGTCGTCGTCACGTCCAGCACTCCGGCGAAGTAGCCGTCCGAGATCAGCCCCTCCATCGCGCGGCCGCCCGAGCCTGTTGCATGAAAGACTAGCACGTCGTAACCAGCGCCTTCGAGCCGCTTGCGCGCCTCTGTCACACACGGCGTCGTCACGCCGAACATCGTTGCGGCGATCAATGGCCGCCCGACGCCCGCGTTAGGTGGCTTTTGCTCGAGCATCCCGCAAATCGCACCGACGGCGTTCGACAAAATGCGCCGCGACAGCGGATTCAAGCCGGCAATGTCGACGACTGAGTACATCAGCGTGATGTCTTTGACGTCGACGTAGGGCGCCGTATTACCGGAGGCCATCGTCGAGACCATCACCTTGGGCACGCCGACAGGCAAGTCCCGCATCAGCGCAGTGATCATCGTCGTTCCACCACCGCCGCCTAGTCCGAGCACCCCATCGAAGCGCCCAGCCGCGTACATATCGCGCGTTAGGCGCCGACCTCCCGTCATCATTACGTCCACAGCCGTGCCGCGGTCCTTGCGGCTGCGCAGCATGTCCAGTGAAGCACCGCCGGCGCTCGCCACGTCCGCGGCACTGACGTCCGGCTCGAACGCTGGAAGGCCCAGCACACCCAGGTCCATCACGATGGTCTCATGCCCGCGCGCGTGAATCAGCTCGCGCACGAAGCTGTATTCTTCACCCTTTGTATCGAGCGTTCCGGCCAGGAGGACGCGCGCCACGTTAGGTTTCGTCGTCCTCGTCCACGAACGTCATGGGCGGCTTGAGGGAGCGCCACGGCTCTTCCTTGTGCACGTCAACAAGAGCCGGTCCTGTGGACGTCGCGGGTGACAGGATCGCCAGGAAGACGAGGTCCGTATCGCCGGCGTTGTACGTCCCGTGCACCACGTTAGGCGGGATGTGGGCCGATTCACCAGGGCCGAGCAGCCGCTGCTGCCTGTCGACCCATTGCTCGGCGAGCCCGGAGATGACGTAAATGATCTCCTCCATCTCCGGATGCTTGTGGAATTGGTGCGCGCGTTTGGGCGGCATGCGCACACGAACGAGGAGTAGCTTGTCCGCCTGCGTGAGCCCCGGGCGCGACAGCCACTCGTGCGGCCCCCACGGGGACTCGACGACCTCCATCTCTCGGCTCGTGACAAAGCGCTGCGGTGAATTGGAAGCCATGCACAAGTGTGCAGGCGCCGGGCTGCCTTGCCAAGCACGGCTTTACGCGTAACATGTCGGCCAACAAGCGACGGCGAGAGGCCCGATGCAACGGATCTTGATTCTCATTTGTGGAGCGACCCTTGGCGCCTGCACCGCAAACACGGCGTCGGAATCGAACACGGCCGCTGTGCAATGGGATAGCGCTGGTGCAAACGAGGCTCGGGCGGCTGTCGAACGAGGCGTCAACGCGTTCAGCAACATGGACATCGAAGGCCTGCGCTCGGTGCTCGCGACGGAGGGGTTCACCACCAGTTACGATCTGGACCTCGAGAACAAGCCGCTGCGCCTAGCAACGCGCGACGAAGCCATCAAATACGCCGAAACCACGTTCGCTGAAGTGAAGAAGCTGAACATCACTCCCAAGATTGTTATCAAGAACCTGGATTGCCGCGCCGCGTCGGGGTTGAGCTACTGCGTGCTGGAGCACGACTTCGTTGCGACGATGCCGGATGGCAAAGCGATGACGCAGTCGTATCAGGCGACGTTCGCCTTGACGAAAGAAGCCGACGGATGGAAGTGGATGCACTTCCACACATCCCCGGCGGCAGCGGCGCCCGCCGCCAAATAGCACTCCGCTGCCGCGTTAGGCCCCTCTCCGCACCATCAGCGATGCGGCGGGCTCGGCCGCATAAGCGACAGCCGTCGAACTTGCTTCGACCCCTAACTCGCAACCCTTTACCGAGGTTAGGGTTGTCATACAATGGCAGGAGCGAGGAGCGAGGAGCGAGGAGCGAGATGCGAGGAGCGATACCTTGCGTTCGGATTCACTCGCTCCTTGCTCCCCCGCTCCTTGCTCCCGCTCCTTGCTCCCCGCTCCTTGCTCCCCGCTCCAATCATCATGCGCCACTCAATTACCCTAACTCTAGTCTTGGCGAGCTCGTTAGGCGCTCAGTCTACCAAACTCAGCGTCCCCTACACAATCGACACCCTGCCTAACGGACTGACGCTGATCGTCCATGAAGACCATTCGGTCCCGACCGTGGCGACCAACGTCTGGTACCACGTCGGCTCCGGTGACGAGAAGAAGGGCCGCACTGGCTTCGCGCATTTGTTCGAGCATGTGATGTTCATGGGCTCGCAGAACGCGCCGTACCCCATGTTCGATACGGGCCTCGAGGCAGCCGGTGCGAGTAATAACGGCTCCACGAACAACGACCGCACGAACTACTTCGAGTGGGGGCCGTCCAATTCCCTCCCGCTCATGCTCTGGCTCGAAGCCGATCGCATGGGGTGGCTGCTCCCGGTCATGACGCAGGAGAAGCTCGACGCGCAGCGAGAAGTCGTGAAGAACGAGCGGCGCCAGGGCGTCGAGAATCAGCCCTACGGCATCGCCACCGACATCCTCTCGGCGGCACTTTATCCGTCCACACATCCATATAGTTGGCCCGTGATCGGCTCGATGGCCGATCTCGGCGCCGCATCGCTCGAAGACGTGAAGGAGTTCTTCCGCACGTATTATGCGCCCAACAACGCGACGATCGTCGTCGCGGGTGCAGTCAAGGCGGATTCCGTCAAGCGTCACGTTAGGCAGCTCTTCGCCGATATCCCGCGCGGACCGGCCATCACACGGAACGCGCCGCCGGCATTTACGGTGCGCGACACGTTCGTCGTCGCCGAAGATCGGGTGCAGCTGCCGCGGGTGTATCTGTCATGGCATAGCGTGAAGAAATTCGACGCCGATGACGCCGCACTCGACGCCGCGGCCTATCTCCTGACTGGAGCGCGCAACAGCCGCCTGACGAATACGCTGGTCTACGAGAAGGAACTGACAGGTGACGTGATTTCGTTCAACGACAGCAAGAAGCTCGACGGCGATTTCCAGATCCGCGCGACGGCGCGTCCGGGCAAATCGCTCGATACAGTCGTTGCAGTGATCGACCGCGAAATCAAGCGCCTGGCGAATGAAGGGCCGACGGCTCGGGAGCTGGAGCAGGGGAAGAATGCAATCGAGTCGCAGTTCCTCAATCAGCTCGAGTTCGTGCGCGCCAAGGCCGATCAGCTGAACGAGTATTACTACTTTGCCGGCGAGGCGGATTACTTCCAGAAGGATCTGGACCGCTACCGCGCCGTGACCGCGGATGACGTGAAGCGCGTGGTCCGCAAATACCTCTTGAGTCCGCGCGTGACCCTCTCGATTGTGCCGTTAGGCAAGAAGGAGCTGGGCGTCACGAAGAAGGAGACCGTTCAATGAGCTCTCGCACCTCGCATCCCATGCCTTGCAGCTCCTTGCTCCTCGCGCCTTGCTCCTTGCTCCTGTTCGCCACTTCCATCGGAGCACAGGCTGCGTTTGATCGATCGAAGCCCCCCGTGCTACCCAAGCCTGCGGAGTTGACAGTACCCGCGGTCAAGACCGCGAGCCTCCCTAACGGGATCAAGCTGAACGTCGTCGAGCATCGCGAGTTGCCGCTCGTGCACGTGATCCTGGTTGTCGGCGGCGGCGCACGCCTGGACACCGAGCGGCCGGGCCTTGCCTCGTTTACAGCGAACATGCTCGACGAGGGCGCAGGCAGTCGCAACGCGCTCGAGCTGCAGTCCGCAGTCGCGTATCTGGGCGCTTCGCTGAATACGCTGAGCGATTGGGATCGTATCGGCGTCAGTCTCAAAGTGCCCGTCCGGAACCTCGAGGCTGCGCTGGATCTCATGGCGGACGTCGTTTTGCGCCCGAGGTTCGACGCCGCAGAAGTGGCGCGGCAACGCGGATTGCGCCTAACGGGGATCCTGCAGCGCAAAGATCAGCCGACCACGTTGGCGCAACTCGCGTTCAACATGTCGCTTTATCCTGCCGGCCATCCATATCACAACCCCCTGGGTGGTGACAGTGCGACGACCGCGAAGCTCGATTCGGCAATGGTGCGCGGTTTCTATAGCGCGACGATCAGACCTAGCCGTACCACCATCTACGCAGTCGGGGATATCTCGGCGGAGCAATTGCGGGCGTCGTTGGCCAAACGATTTGGAGCGTGGAGAGAGGAGCCGGGAGCGGGGGTTGCGCGAACGAACGTCGCGCCCGTTACGGTGCCGCCGGGGCGGCGAATCGTGCTCGTGGACAAGCCTAACGCGGCGCAGTCGATCATCGTCATCGGCGCCCCTGGCGTAGAGCGCAAATCGCCGGATTACGCGGCGCTTGCGGTCATGAACACGATCCTGGGAGGGTTGTTCACCTCGCGCCTCAACTTCAATCTCCGCGAAACGAAGGGTTACACATACGGCGCCGGCTCGCGTTATGACTTCAGGCTCGCGCCGGGTCCGTTCACGGCCAGCGCTCAAGTCCGTACGAACGTGACCGACAGCTCGCTCGTCGAGTTTTTCAAGGAGCTCCGCGCGATCCGCGATTCCATGGTAACCGACGAGGAGCTGGCCAAGGCGAAGGCAACATTGGAGCTGGGGATCCCGGACGAGCTGGAGACGACGTCGCAGATCGTGCAGGAGATGGCCACGTTAGGCATGTTTGGCCTGACGCTGGAGGAGAAGCGCGACTTCGCGCGGAAGGTGCGGGCGGTGACAAAGGCCGACGTGCAACGCGTGGCGCGCCAATACGTCCCTGAGGACCGCGTGCTCATCACAGTCGTGGGCGACCTGGCGAAGGTTCGGGCCGGTATCGACGCGCTCAAGCTCGGTCCTGCGACGGTGCTCGAAGTAAGCCAGGTCGTTCGTTGAGGAACTGCAACTACGTTTTCGGATCAGTCAAATAATATCGATAACTCGGATACTGCATTTAGAGTGAACAATTCAATTGCAGTATCCGTTTTATCACGTTGCGGTAAGAGCTCTTAACCAACTCGCGCAAATCGCAGCAGAACATTGCCTGACGGGTAAGCTTTCGACTCGACGAGCTTCACGCGCGAACAGTCTGAGACATCGGTGATCAAGGTTTTGCCGGCGCCGAGTATGACTGGATTCACGATGAAGTGATATTCGTCGATGAGGCGGTTCTCCGTCAGCTTGGAGACGATTTCAC
>DATFBW010000007.1:0-4586 GCA_035253645.1 Gemmatimonadaceae bacterium
CCGTCCGTGCCGCCAGTGCGAACCGGGTCCGGCGATTACAAGCGCTGCGAGCATCCCGCCGACGCCGATTGCGGACAACAGCCCACCGTAGCCGCCGGATCCCGTGTGGAAAAGGTCGCGCGCGACAACGGGCATCAGCGAAACGACGGGCACCGCCAGTACCGAAAACACCGTGATCACGGCGACCAGTGCGCGCACCGTGCGATGGTCGCGTACGTACCGGAGCACTTCGCGCACGCCGTGATGCAAGGAACCTTCGTGCCTAACGCGCTCCGGCGGCGGCAACTGCACGCGCGCCAGACCAGCGAGGACCGTCAGGAAACTCACCGCATTGATCGCGAAGCACCACGCGATTCCCAGGTGCGCGATCACGAGCGCCGCGAGCGCGGGACCCGCAATGCGCGCCAGGTTGAAACCGCTCGAGTTGAGGGCGATCGCCTCGCGCAACCGCTCGCGCCCGACGAAGTCCATCACAAGTGCCTGACGAGCCGGAATCTCGATCGCGGCGATCGTGCCCCCCAATAGCGCCAGTCCCAGGATCCAGCCAATCGTGATGTGGCCTGTCCATGTCAGCAGCCAAAGGAGCGTGGCTTCGACGAGAAAAAGCGTCTGCATCGTCCGCAGCAGAACGAGCTTGTTGCTGCGATCGACAAAGGCGCCGGCATGAAGCGAAAACACGAGAATTGGCGCCGAGTTACTGACCGCGACGAGGCCCACCAGGAAGGCATTGTTCGTCAACTCCAGCGCGAGCCACGCCTGCGCCATGGCCTGCATCCACGACCCGACCAACGAGATCGTCTGTCCAATCCAGAACAAACGGAAGTTTCGGTGCTCGCCGAGCACGCGAAACGGATTGGCTGCAGTGAGTGAGATTCCCATCGGTGTGAGCGCGGGTACAATTTAGATGGTGTTGCGCCCGAGCTGACCTGATGCGGTTTCATACATACACGAAGCACAGCCCCGAAGCGGCCGACGCGGTCGACCTGGAGGGCTTGCTCGAACGCCTGGCTGATTTCCTTTTGCAGTCCGGCTTCGCTGGCGGGCACTATTCGCACCCGTATTGGGGCGATTTTGGCGGAGAAAGCGACCGCACGCTGGAGGCGCTGAAAGAAGCCATCCTGCGCGCCCTCCTGGAGAGCGGTGAGTTCACCCCCGAGATGCTCTCGGCTCTTCGTGGCTCGGGTGATCCGGAGGCGAAGGCCAAGCTCGCCGATCTGCTGGACGAGCTGGTGCGCCGGCTCGCGGAACGTGGATACCTCAATGTCGACGTTCCACCCCGCGTGGATGATAGCCACCAACCTGTCATCGGGCCGGGATCGTTGGCGCGCGCCGCCTCACGCGATGTCGAGTTCCGTCTGACCGAAAAGGGTCTCGACTTCCTGGCGTATCGTACATTGCGCCAGCTGCTGGGCTCGTTAGGCAGATCGAGTGTAGGCAGCCACGACACGCCGCATTTGTCGACTGGCATCGAGTCCGACGCGTGGAGCAAACCTTACGAGTTCGGCGACACGCTGAATCTGGATGTGAGCGAAACGCTCAAGCGGGCGCTCACCCATTCGGAGTTAGGCAGCGACAGCTTGGACCTCGAGTGGGACGACCTGATGGTGCGTCAGACGGAGTATCGCTCCTCGTGCGCCACGGTTTTGATGCTGGATACGTCGCATTCGATGATCCTGTACGGAGAGGATCGCTTCACCCCCGCGAAGAAAGTCGCTCTCGCCCTCACACACCTGATTGCCACGCAATATCCGGGGGATTCGATTCGCGTCCTCCTCTTTCACGATTCCGCCGAGGAGATTCCGTTAGGCGCACTCGCGCAGGCGCAGGTGGGGCCTTATCACACGAATACGGCCGAGGGGCTCAAGCTGGCGCGCCGCCTGTTGCTCGCGCAGCGCAAGGATATGCGCCAGATCATCATGATCACGGACGGTAAGCCGAGCGCGCTCACGTTGCCAACGGGACAGATCTACAAGAATTCGGCGGGGCTCGACGCGTATGTCATCGCGGAGACGTTGCGCGAGGTCGCGGCATGTCGCAGGTCGGGCATCGTCATCAATACGTTCATGCTGGCGCGCGACCGGGCGCTCGTGGAGTTCGTCAAGCGGGTCGCGGAGATCAGTCGCGGCAAAGCCTACTTCACGAATACAATGACGTTGGGCCAGTTCATTTTGATGGATTTTCTGCGCCGAAAAACAACATCCAAGTAGTGCGCTTAGCTCTTAGGCTTTAGCTCTTAGCGGTGGCAGTTGCTAAGAGCTAAGAGCTAACGACTAAGAGCCAGAGCTCGGAAACTCTCCCGTCCGCTGCAAAGCCCGTAACCAGTGCGGTTTCGGCAAGCCAAAGCCGAGCCAGAGCGACGTCAGGCGCAGCGCCACGATCAGACCGAAGCCTATGCCGCCGGCCACGAGCTGAGGCACGCCTAACGCGAGCAGACTCACGTACACGATCGAACCGGCAAACACGGCGCTCGCGTGCAGCGCGCCGATGCCGCGAAAGATCACGGGGATCTCCGAGCTCAGTACATCGCGCAGGATGCCGCCGACGGACGCCGTGATAACTCCGTAAATCGCCGCGATGAACAGCGGCATGTCGTGCTGCAGTGCTATCTGGGCTCCAGCCAGTGCGAACAAGCCGAGTCCAACCGCATCCACAACATCGAAGCGGCGCTGCCAGCGCGTGGCCGACTCGTAGGCGCGGCGGCTGTACACGAACACGATGCATAACGCGAGCACGACCACGAGATAGTGCCAATACGTGACCCAGAAGAGCGGCCGGCGATCCAGCAGCACGTCACGCAGCGTGCCGCCGCCAAAGGCGGTGACGACAGCAAGCGCGTACGTACCCACGAGGTCCATGCTCTTCTTTGCGGCGACGATAATGCCAGAGAGCGCCGAAAGGATGACGGCGCTGATTTCCACCGCGCGAATACCGGCGGTGGTTCCAAGCGCGATGACGTCTTGCTGATCGAGCATTTCAAATAGCTCCTGGTCGTTTAAGCAACGCTGTCAGCCGTCGGCTGCAAGCTGACAGCTGACAGCTTTTGTTCAAATGAGGGTTCTTGCGCGTCGTTCCGATCCGCATTAGCATGTCTCTCATAACCGAAGACCGTGGCGATTTGTCGGCGTATTGCGGCCACGTAAACCAACAGCTAAAAAGCCACGCGTCCCGGGGCTTTGCCGTCTGCGGGACTTTTTTTTGTTCCCGCGACTCGCAAAGTGCGCTGGACGGGTGGGGAGGAGCGAGTCATGTCACCACCCGAAGTGCGCATCGGTGTCATCGGATTTGGCACCGTGGGTCGCAGTTTCATCGAAGCATTCACACGGCGCCGCGGGGTGCTCGAGCAAGCCGCACGTGTGCGCTTTATCCTCGCCGAGATCGCCGTGCGCGATCCTCGCGCCAAGGATTTCACGATCGCAGGCGCGCGGGTGCATAACGATGCTGTGCACCTCGCCAGCAATCCGGCGATCGACCTCGTCATCGAGGTCTCCGGCGCGGCACATGCCGGTTCGTGGATTCTCGCTGCCCTCGAACGCGGTGCAGCAGTAGCCACCGCGAACAAACGCGCGCTCGCCTCGCATCCACTCCTGCTCGAAGCGCTCGCCGAGCGGAAGCCGGGACTCTACTGCGAGGCGTCGGTTGCCGCGGCGGTGCCGATCGTTCGCGCCTTACGTGATTCGCTCGAAGGTGAAGAAGTTCGCGCGCTGCGCGGTGTGCTCAACGGCACGACCACCCACGTCCTCTCAGCCATCGAACATGGGGCTTCGTTCGTGGGCGCTCTCGCCGATGCACGCCGTCTCGGAATCTGCGAGGGCGACGCGCAGCTCGACCTTTCAGGTGCCGACGCTGCGCACAAGCTGGCGATCCTGTGCACGCTCGCCTGGAGCACGCCGGTCTCGGCCGATCACATATCTGTAGAGGGCATTGGTCTGCCGATCGAGAAGACGGTGCGTCGTGCAGCGGAGCGCAACACTCGCGTTAGGCTCGTCGCTGCGGCGACGCGGCGTGACGGCCGCATTACCGCCAGCGTAACCCCTGCTACCCTGAGCGCCGATGACCCGCTCGCGGCCGCAACGGGAGTTGCGAACGTGGTCGAAGTCGAAACGGCTCTCGCCGGCACACTCAGATGGACCGGGCCTGGCGCTGGCGGTGCGGCTACAGCCTCCGCCCTGCTCGCGGACACGCTGACGGCGGCCCGCTGGCTTGCCCCTACGCGTCACCAGCGAGTGGCCGCATGACCACAACACTCGCACCTAACGATTCGATCGGCGCCGCGATCGCGGTGCCGACCCCGCATGCATTGTTCTGTGCGCGGTGCCAGACAACTTTCGACGCCGCACCTCGCGCTTTATGCCCCTCCTGCCTCGGCCCCGTGCAGCCGGTCTACGGCGCCACGAGACCGCGGCCGTCGCGCGAAACGCTCGCGCAGCGGCCAAGAACATTGTGGCGGTACGCCGAGTGGCTCCCGTTCACCGGCGAACCGACAGTATGCCGGGATGTGGGATTCACGCCGTTGGTCGAAGCACCGCGACTCGCGCGCGAACTGGGTGTGGCGCGCGCGTGGATCAAGAATGATGCGGTATCGCACC
>DATFBW010000008.1:0-21336 GCA_035253645.1 Gemmatimonadaceae bacterium
CGCCGCGGCGCGCGGCGACAACAAACTGATCGAGTATCTGGTGTCCAAGGGCACCGATGTCATGGCAGTGAGTCGTCGCGGTCAGACGACCGCCGACATGGCCAACGGGCCGACGCAGCGCATACCGCCATTTCTCAGCACGATCGCGCTGCTCGAGAAGTTGGGATCGAAGAACAATCACAAATGCCGGTCCTGTTGACGCATACGTCATACAAAGGGGTTGGGGGTTGGGGGTTAGGGGTTAGCCCTCGGCGTCGTTAGGTGCACCCGGGCTAACCCCCAACCCCTCACCCCCAACCCTAGCTCGTAGGAGTCGCCATGAAAACGAGCGCAGGTCTATTGGCCGCGATGCTGAATTTGGCGTCGGTCGCCGCGGCACAGCGCGGCCAGACGCCGGAGCAGCGCGCCGAAGCTGAGCGGAGGCTGCAGGCCGAGCTCAAGATGCCGCGTCCGGTCGACGCGTTGAACTCAGTGTGGATCGAAGAGCTCACGTGGATCGAAGTCCGCGACGCGCTCGCAGCCGGGAAGACCACGGTCATTATCCCCACGGGCGGCATCGAGCAGAATGGTCCGTACGTCGCCACTGGAAAGCACAACGTCATCCTGCGCGGGCAATGCGAATCGCTCGCGCGCCGGTTAGGCAACGCGTTGTGCGCGCCGATCATCGCCTTCGTGCCCGAAGGGAACATCGATCCGCCGACGGCATCCATGCGGTATCCAGGGACGATCACGCTGCAGGAAGCGACCTTTCGCGCGCTGTTGGACGACATTGCGAGCAGCTTCAAGGTGCACGGCTTCACGGAGATCATCCTGATCGGCGACAGCGGGGGAAATCAGCCGGGACTCAAGGCCACAGCCGAAGCGCTCAATGCCCGGTGGAGCGGGGAGCGAGGAGCGGGGAGCGCGAAAACAGTCGCGCGGTACATCCCCGAGTACTACGACAACAGGGGGCTCGTGGCGTACATGAACAACGAGCTCGGGATCAAGGAGCCTAACGAGGACGGCTGGCACGACTTCTACTGGATCACGGCGCTCATGATGGCGGTGGATCCGAGCGTGGTGCGCTACGAAGAGCGCGTCAAGGCGGGAAAGGCGACGATCAACGGCGTGAGCATTGCGCCGAAAGAGAAGACGATCGCGGTCGGCAAGAAGCTGATTGAGTGGCGCACGGAGCAGACAGTCAAGGCGATCGAAAAACAACGAGCTAGTCGTTAGGTCCTAGTCGTTAGCTCATAGCTACAGCCTACTAAGAGCTAAGAACTAAGAGCTCAGTGCTATAGACTATAGGTTTCAGTCCCCGCGTCGTCGATAAACAGCTCAGTCGTTAGGTACCGCGAACCGGAATCCGGCGAGATCATCGCGACTCGCTGACCGGCGCCGAGCTCGCGCGCAACCTCGAGCGACGCCCACGCGATCGCCCCGCTGGACATTCCAACGAATAAACCTTCTTCGCGCGCGAGCCGCTGAGCCAGTGGAAACGCGTCCTCTTCACGCGCCTGAACGACACGATCGACAACAGAACGATCAAAGTTGTCCGGGACGAACCCTGGGCCCATCCCCTGGAATTTGTGTTGCCCTCGCTCGCCGCCGGAGAGCACCGGAGATCGCGCCGGCTCGACGGCGATTACCTGAATCTCCTGTCGGCGCTCTTTGAGAACACGGCCCACACCGCTGCTCGTGCCGCCCGTCCCTGACCCGTAGACGAACGCATCGATGCGCTCGTGCATCGCTTCCCACAGCTCCGGTGCCGTCGTCTCATAGTGAATGCGCACGTTGGCCGGGTTGCTGAACTGGTTAGGCATCCACGCGCCAGTTTCATCCCGGATCCGCTCGGCCTCTTCGATCGCGGCGAGCATGCGGCGTTCAGGGTCTGTCAACACAAGCTCGGCGCCGTACGCGCGCAACGTGCGCCGCCGCTCATCGCTCATGGACGCGGGGAGACACAAGATCAGCCGGTAGCCGCGCGCCGAAGCCACCTGCGCGAGCCCGATTCCCGTATTCCCGGAGGTCGGCTCGACGATCGTCCCGCCCGGCTGCAGGACGCCGCGGGCCTCGGCATCGAGGATCATGCCTAACGCGGTCCTGTCCTTGATCGAGCCGCCTGGATTCATTCCCTCGAGCTTCACCCAGATTTCGGCCATCCCCGGCTCGATGACACGTTCGAGACGCACAACGGGGGTGCGGCCGATCGCTCCGTCGATACGGCTCGCCGCGGCCTCGGGGACCGTCAGGCGCTCCATGCTCATCGTCCCGTTAGGGTTGGGACTGCGCGGGACAATATCGTTTGATGGCCGCGTCGGCTATCGGCCGCATGGCGTCGTAGGCTTCGCGCAGCTCCGTGGCGCCGGTTCCATCACCCACGCCGCGCTCCAGCATCGTGGCGGTGATGCCTAACACCTCGTTCGCCATGGTCGCAGGCGGACACTGACGGTCCTTCGAAGCCAGAACGAGCCCGCCGCGCGCCAGTTGTAACGTCGTCGCCGCGATCAGACCGCGCGTGTCGTCGCGCGAGTCCACACTGTCAGCGATCGCAAACAGATGCAGCGCTCTTCGCCAGACCGTAAACGCCGTGTCGGGCGTGCCGCCGATCATCTGGCGCCCCTGCGCCATCGCATAGGTTCGCAGTAACTCGGCACGCGGCCCGGTGCGCGGCGCGCGCGCGATGACCGCGACTGCGCTGTCCGGCTGCTGCTCTTCGAGCCAGAGTTGCGCGATCTGGAGGAAGCCTTGTGTCAACGCGGTATCGGATTTGATGGCGGCGCCTAACGAGTTCAGCGCATCGCGGCGTTTTCCTGCCGCGACAGCTTCGCGCGCGGCGAGGACGTGCAGCTCCGACGACGAAGGGAAGAGCGCCAGCCCGCGGGGAAAGACCGCTGGACCTTCGCCCTTAACGAGCTGCGCGTACTGCAGGTACATGGAGAGGTCGCCCGGGAACTCCTTGACCGAGCGCGCGCTCTTGGAGATGGCAGCCAGCGTGTCGCCGCTCAAGCGCAAAGCTTCGATGTGACGGATCGCGTACGTCGAATCGGTTCGAAACGCGACGTCTTGCCAGTCGAGTGAGTCACCCAGCACCGCGGCATTTTTCCACTGCGACAGTGCGACGTACGCGCGGAACATGAGCCGCTTCACGCGCAATTCGCTTTCGTGAATCGCAGCGAGCCGCCCGGCCCCATCGAGCGCGCGCACTGCATCCTGCAAACGCAGCAACTCTTCTACAGCCGTAAGCGCGAGGTCCAGGCTGTCCGGCCGCAAGCGCAGCACATAATCCCAGGCATCCGTTGCAGGCTTGGAACTGGCGAGCGCGCGCGCGCGCACAACAGCGGCCACGATGTTCGCTGAATCGCCGCGCAGCACGTCCTCCGACACGCGAATGACGGAATCCGAATTCACGCCACTCAGGCGGAGCGCAACCGCGAGACACGTCCGCGCCAGCGTGCTCGCGGTATACGAGCTGACCGCCGCTTCGGCCGATTGGATCGCGCGTGAAAGGTCGTCCATTCGCAAGGCATTCTCGCAGCGACGCAGTCCAATCATCTGGCTGCGCGCGCGGATCACCTGAGTGGCGAGAGAATCGCCGACCGCCGCTGGCGTCGGGCCGCGAACGACCGGCAGCGGTTGTATCAAACGCCAATCTCGCGGCAACGCGATGTGTGCCTTTACTTCGATCGTCCCGGGCCGCGACTCAATCACTCCAACAACGATCTCGTCGGCACGCATTTGCCGAGCGAGGAGACGCCGCTCGCCGTCGTTGAGCTTGATGTCGTTTGTATAGCCCGCCCGCCGGAGCGAATTCTCGATCGTGTCGCTGCCAACAACGCGCACCTCGCGCCGATTCGCGCTGCGTGCCAGGCGCGAACGGGTCGCCCGCTCGACTTGCCGCGCAATCCGAGGGGACGCAGCATCTAGCGGCGCAACCAAAAGCGTTTGCACCGTAAACTCTTGCGCCTGCAATACCGGCGCAGCCAACAGGGCAGCGATCAGGCCGAGTTTCCGCATCGGATTAAGAATCATCCCCGTTGATACATTTCGCATGGGCATTTCGTTGAAATCTGGCCTCCTGATCGCAATCGCGTGGGCCCTGGCCTGCGCGAAACCCGTGCCCTTGACAGACCCGGCGCATCCCCGGTTCGCCGTCTCGGCACCGGACTCCTTCGACGTAGAAATAACCACGACGAAGGGCCTCATGCTGTTGCGCGTACGCCGCAACTGGGCGCCTAACGGGGCAGACCGATTCTACGCTTTGGTGAACAATCGATATTTCGATTCGGTCGCCTTCCACAGAACGATCCGCAACTTCGTCGCGCAGTTCGGGATTCACGGCGACACCGCGGTAAACGCGGCCTGGCGCGGAAAGACAATCCCTGACGACACTGTCCGCGCGCCCAATGCGAAAGGTACGCTCGCGTTCGCGCGGAGCGGGCGCAATACGCGTTCCGTTCAGCTCTACTTCAATACCGCCGATAACACGCCGCGCCTGGACACGCTGAACGGTTTTGGCTTCCCGCCCATCGGTGAGGTCATCTTCAAACGTGACGTCCTCGACTCGCTGAACTGGGAGTATAGCGGCACGCGCGGGGGTCAGACCTTCCCGGGCCCATCCCAGGATTCGCTGACGCGTCAGGGAAACGCGTATCTGCGGCGAGCGTTTCCGCGGCTCGACTACATCCTGAAAGCACGCATCGTTAGGCGCTGGCGCTGAGGCTCCGTGCCGCCGCGTTCGGTGTGCGAGAACGCGGCCCACTCGCCGACCTTGATGCGTCGGAGCACCGTGAAGCCGTCCACGCCTAACGGGCGGACGACGATGGCTTCCCCTTCGGCTATTTCACCGTGCCCGCGGCTCGTGAAGTGGTGCATGATGTAGGCGTTATGCGTGACGAGCACCCGGTTTACGCCGGCCTCCGGTGCGCTCGTCAAGAGCGCCAGCGCCTCCGGCGCCGTCCGCCGCGAGCGCAGGAATTCCGTCGTGTCTACACGGCCGAATGCATGCTCGGCGGTCTCCCGCGTGCGATACATCGGACTGGCGAGCACTTGTCCGACCCGAATTCCGAGCGCGGCCATGCCGGCGCCGATCCCCTTCGATTCCTCGACGCCTCGTTCACTCAGGTTGCGTTGCGTGGTACGGTCGGCGAGCGACCAGTTGTTGTCGTCCATCTTGCTGCGATCCGTGTGCGCATGCCGAAAGACAAGCACAAGACCTCCATGGCGCAGCTCGGCGAGGACCGAGTCCGCAGCAGCACTGGACTGTGCGCCTAACGAAATTGCGACAGGCGCGGCGCTGGATGCGCATAGCGTCGCGATGGCGAGCATGCAGAACGTGCGGTTCATGACGATGTCCTCTCGAGGCTGATTGATGTCGCTTTCGAAAAGTTTCCGTGAGCGATGAGCGCGGCGAAGGCGATCGGAGCGGCATAGCTCCCGCCGCGTTCGATGAATTCCCACCAGGGGGCGCCCGCGATGGGAAAGAGCAACTCCGTGGCGACCTTCCAGAGCGCGATGAACGCCAGCAGCGCCACGCTGGGCCGTAGCATCACGGCCGCCGCCAGTGCGATCTCGAACCAGCCGGCGACCGGCACAGTTTCCGGAGGTAGCCCAATAGCAGCGTAGTGCATCCCCAACAGGGGTGTGCTCGTTAGGGCTCCGAGCGCGCCGTGCCCGACGAGCAACAGCGCAGTCGTCAGCTGCAGCACGCGCCCGATCTGGGCGAGCACTCGTGGCGGCATGCGCCACGCTTCCACCCGGGCGAGCCAATCTCGCAGGGCCTCACGCCCGCCAGCCAGCAGGAGAAACGCGAACGGCACGCCATAGTTCCCGGCGCGTTCGAGCGTCTCCCACACGTCTTCGCCCGATAACGGACGCAGCAGCGCTGTCCACAAAGCCCACACGCTCATGTACAGCAGCACGATCGGACGCGGTGCGAAAAGCACCGTCAGCCCCGCGATGATATCCACCGTACCCACAACGGGCATGAGCAGGTAGGCCCAGTCGGCGGGGATGCCGACCACCGCGAAGTATGGCACCCACGCCTCTTTCGTGATGATGCCGAACGCGCCGTGCCCGATGAAACACATCGCTGCGCCGATGCGCAGCACCCAGTGCACACGCTGCTCGATTGTCGATGCGCGAACGCGCTCGACCAGACCATGCCTAACGAGCCGGATGGAGGCGAAGACGCTGCCGTCTGAGCCTGTGGCGTGTCTCCACGGATTCGGTAATTGCATGAGCTCCAAGGTCGCGGCGCCCTGGAGCGAGGTGGCGAAGGACTCGCACGCCTTCGTCGAGAGAAGTGCAGCAAATGCGAAAGTTTTGTACGCCGAACTACACGCGCAGGCGATATCCCACTTTCCAGACGGTGAGAATCAGCTGGGGGCTCGCGGGGTCGTCCTCGAGCTTGCGCCGGAGCTCTGCGACGTGCGCATCGACAGTGCGCGTCGTGACGGAGTCTGCGTATCCCCACACGCGGTGCAGCAGCTCCTGTCGCGAGGCCACACGCCCTTTCTTGTCTATGAGCGCGAGTAGCAGATCGAAGGCGCGCGGTGTCGTCAGGACCTCGCGCCCTGCGCGACGGATCGTCCGGTCTTCCACGTCGATCTCGAGCTTGCCGATCCGACGCACGTCACGCTGCTCGTCGGCGGTCGAGCGTGGCGGTCCGCGGCGCAGGATCGCGCGCACGCGCAACATCAGTTCCAGCACGCCGAACGGCTTCGTCACGTAGTCGTCGGCACCCACACGGAACCCGCGCACGCGATCCACTTCCTCCCCGCGCGCGCTGAGTATCAGCACCGGCGCTTCCATGCGGGCTCGCCGGAGGCGGGTGAGGACCTCATAGCCATCCAGCTGCGGGAGCATCAAGTCCAGGATGACGAGGTCGGGCGGCGCTTCCTTCGCGGCGCGGAGGCCTTCCTCGCCGGTGTGCGCCAGAACGACCTCGTAGCCCTCGACCTCCAGGTTTGCGCGCAAGCCTAACGCGAGATCCTCGGCATCCTCCACAATGAGGATTCGGGTCATGGCCTAGGCCAGGGGATCGCTCGCGGGAAGCGAAAAGCCGACTGCTGCGCCAGTAGCGGCCGACTTCCCGTTAGGCTGCGGATCCGCTACCCAGACACTCCCTCCGTGGGCGGACACCAGGTCGCGCACGACCGAGAGGCCTATCCCCGTCCCCGCCACACGATGTCCGGTTTCGGCGAGCCGAGTAAAAGGCTCGAATACGCGCGTGCGGTCGGCGTCTGGAATACCGGGCCCCTGATCCTCCACGCTCACCTTCACGACACCGTTAGTACGGGCACCGCGGATAGTGATCGTTTGTGAGCGGGGTCCGAACTTAACGGCGTTGTCGAGCAAGTTCAGCAGGATCTGCCGCAGGGCGCCGCGGTCGATGCGCGTCCAAATCGCATCGGACAGGTCGGTGTGAAACGCGACGTCATTGGTGCGCACCAGTGGCGCAAACTCCTCCACCGTATCGCGTATCTCGGCGGCGATGTTCCGCTGCGCGCAGGCGGACGGTAGTGCGTTCGCACTGGCGCGCGAGTAGCGCAGCACATTCTCCACCATGACGCTCAGTCGTCGCGCTTCGCGATAGATCACAGACAGAAAGTGCCGCCCTTCCTGCGGCGACCGCTCGCGATCAAGGAGCAACGTCTCACTGAACATCGAGATCTGCGCCAGGGGTGTACGCAGCTCATGCGAGACGTTCGCGACGAACTGCTCGCGCATGCGCGTCAGCGCGCGGGCCCTGCGAACCTGCAACATGGCAACCAGCGCGAGCGCGGACGCGATCCCCAACATCAACAGGTACACGGGGAGCGCCGTGCGCGGAGGTCCCTGAATCAGTAGCGCCTGCCTAACGCGCGGTTGCAGCGCCAGCGTTGTCGTCATGCCGCCGAGCCGGGCGTCCAGCGCGGTTGTGACCGAGATGTCGTCGGGAATGGGAAGCTCGCTGGTCGCGAAGACGTGGCCGACGACCGGATGCGCCACCCGGAGACGCACGACGCTATCGTTAGGCATGCGCCCGACGAGAGCGGGCGGCAGCAACGGCAGCTCAGCGAATACGCGCTCGAAGTCGCGCGCGAGGTGCCGCAGATCCGCTGCGATGCCGTAGATCGCGCGCGGGGCTCCCGCATCGTCATGCACGAGTTGGTACGCGAGGGCGACACGTCTGCCGGCCAGTGTGTCGAATCGCAGGACCGCAAAAGGCGGGACGCTGCTCAACGCGCGAGTCGCGACTGTTGTGGATTCCTGCGCTTGTGCGCGCAACGTGGGACCAAGTCGTTCGACCGCGCTCAACACGCCAGGTGCCGCACTGCGGTCGAGCGCGGCGCGGCCGTCGGGGAACGTGATCCGAAACGCGAACAGGATCTGGTCCTTGAAGCCGCAGCTGCAGCGCCGAGCACCGTCCGACAGGGACCGAGGAGCGATCAGCGAATCGGCACGAGCAACGCGTAGCCGCCCAACCTCTGAGATGCTCATCCGGAGGTGCATGCTCAATTGGGACTGCACTTCTCGCTCGTACTGCCACGCCGCGAATGCCGCATACTCGCGAAGCGCCGTGCGGGCCGTCGCATGATGCGATCGTTCGGCCGCGCGAGCACGCCAGGTAAGGCCCGCCACAAGGCCGAGCAGCGCCAGCACCGACACGTAGACGATGCTTTGGCTTACCAACAGGCGTGTGCTGATCTTCCCGTCGCGCAGCTTACGCATAGCGGTTTCCGGCCTCTGCTCAATCAATAATGACCGCGACCTTCCGCCCAGCCGCGCAGAGTTTGTAATAAGAGTGTGAAAAGTCGCGAGGACCGCTTTTAACCTCAGACCTCAGACCTAAATCGCCAACGCTTCGCCAGGTGGTGCGTTTCCTAGATTTGGACCACATTCGGCGCGCGCGCGTTGCCAGCGGCGTGCCCGCCTCGCTCAGCGAGGAACGCTCTTCGAACGGCTCTCTGTCTACCCGGAGACTCAGCATGCGTAAGTCCATCCGCACACTCTCGTTGGTTGCACTCGTTTTCACGCCGGCGGTCATCGAGGCCCAAGCGGCCGCCACAGTCCCGCTTCAGGAATTCACGGTACCGTGGGGAAGAATGGGTCGGCCGCGCGATCCGGCAGTCGCCCCTGACGGCTCGATTTTTTTCGTAGGGCAAGCAGGTCAGGCGCCGACAGGCAACTACATCGGACGCCTGGACCCCAAGACCGGCGAGTTCAAGAAGTGGGAGCTCGACCCCGGGACAAATCCGCATAACTGCATCGTCGACGCGAAGGGGATTGTCTGGTACTCCGGGAATCGCAACGGAACGATCGGCAAACTCGATCCCAAGACGGGCGAGATCACGCGCTTCCCGATTCCCGACAGCACGGTGCGCGATCCGCACACGATGATCTTCGACCAGAAGGGGAATATCTGGTTCACGGCGCAGCAGTCGAACGCGATCGGCCACTTCGATGTGAAGACGTCCAAGTTCCGCATCGTAAAGCCGCCGCTCCCAGAAGGGCGCCGAAGCACGAATCCGTACGGGATCGTTATCGATACAAAGGGGCACCCTTGGATCAACCTGTTCGCGACGAACATGATTGCAACGGTCAACCCCGAGACGATGGAGTTAACGACGTATCAGCTCGCTGATCCGGGAACGCGCAACCGGCGCATCGCGATCACATCAGACGACAAGATCTATTACGTCGATTACGCGCGCGGCTACCTCGGCAAATTCGATCCGTCGACGAAGAAGGTGACGGAATGGCTGCTGCCAGGCGGCGAGAAATCGCTGCCCTATGGTATGACGTCGGATGACAACGATCGCATCTGGATCGCGGAAACCGGCTCGCAGCCCAACCGCCTGGTAGGATTCGACCCCAAGACCGAAAAGTTCTTCAGCGTCACCGAGATCCCGGGTGAGCGCAACACGATCCGCTACATGATCTACGACAAGAAGACGAAGCTCGTGTGGTACGGATCAGATGCTGGGATGATTGGGCACGCGGTCGTCACGGGTCTCAAATCCGTAATGTAGCGGTACGCTCTTAGGCCATAGCTCTTAGCTCTTAGCAGGTTATGAGCTAAGAGCTAACGCCTAACGACTGAATCAATCGTTATGACTCCTCTCGTAGCGCAATTGTTCTTGCGCGCGCTCGTTCCCTAGCTTCTGATCGCGTTTCTTGGCGGCGCGGAGCGCGGCCGCCTTGGTCGTTTCCGATTTCACATAGGGCGTCGAAATCAGCCGCTCGACATCCTTCCCGCCGCACGATTCGCAGGGCGGGGCATCGGCCTTCGAGTTGCGCAGCAGCGCCTCGAAGCGATGGTCACACGATTGGCAGACGTACTCGTAAATAGGCAAGGTTCGGTTCTCCGCGGGCGCCCGACTCATTATTGCCGCAGGTTTGCGCAGCTAACAACGGTCTAGATGCGGCCGGAGCACTCTTTTTTCAGGTTGGCGACCTGCGCGGAGCTTGCTTGCGAGGCTCGAAATCGGCTTGTAGGCTGAGAGCGTTACCTACCAGCGCGGGCATATGCCGCCTTACAAGCTGCGAGTAAACGGCGTCATTCGCGAAGTCGACGTTGAAGCCGACACCAGGGTCCTTTGGGTCTTGAGAGACGTCCTCGGCCTGACAGGAACGAAATACGGATGCGGCATCGCCCAGTGCGGTTCGTGCACCGTTCATGTAAACGGCCGAGCGACGAGGTCGTGTACGCTTCAGGTCTCTCAGGTGGGAGATCGCGCCATCACGACGATCGAAGGTCTCTCCGCCGAGGGGACGCATGCCGTGCAGAAGGCGTGGATCGCAGAGGACGTTCCACAGTGCGGCTACTGTCAATCCGGACAGATCATGACAGCCGCGGCGCTCCTCGCATCGAACAAGACGCCTACGGACGCAGACATCGATAGCGCGATGGATGGCCTTATTTGTCGCTGTGGGACTTACGACCGCATCCGCCGCGCGATCCATCGCGCTGCAAAGGAGGTCTGAACGATGACCCCCGTGCAACTAGGTCGGCGCGACTTCATCAAGGTCGGCGCTCTGGCGGGGGGTGGACTCCTCCTCGGCGTCTACGTGCCACAGGCCAAAGGCAGCGCCCTTCCCGCGGCATTCGAGCCTAACGTCTTCTTGCGAATCGATCCCTCGGGCGAGGTGACGATTACGGTGGCCCGGTCGGACATGGGGCAGGGTGTTCGCACCGCGCTGCCGATGATCGTCGCCGAAGAGTTGGATGCGGAGTGGCAGAGCATTCGCGTTAGGCAGGCCGCTGCGCACCCCGATCATTACGGGCGCATGATGACTGTGGGGAGCACGAGCGTCCGGAACGGCGCCTGGCGGCCATTGCGCCGCGCGGGTGCGGCGGCGCGCGAGATGCTCGTCGCGGCCGCCGCGGCACGGTGGAGCGTGCCTGCATCGGAGCTGCGCACCCAAGAAGGCAAGGTCTTTCACGACGCTTCCCGCCGCTCGGCGACATATGGCGAGTTGGCGCAGGCGGCAGCGACCGTCCCCGTGCCGGCCGAGCCCAAGCTCAAGGATCCCAGCACATTCAAGTTGATCGGAACGAGTCCGCTGCAGCTGGACGCACCGGATAAAGTCACCGGGAGGGCAAAGTACGGCATCGATGCGCGAGTTCCGGGGATGCTGTTTGCGACCGTGGTCCATCCACCGGTCTTCGGCAGCCGGGTGAAGTCGTTCAATGCGACGAAAGCGAAGGCCGTGCCCGGCGTTAGGCATGTCGTGCAGATCACTTCGGGCGTCGCCGTCGTTGGCGACCACACGTGGGCGGCGATGAAGGGCGCGCAGGCGCTGGACATCGAATACGAGAACACGGCCTTCGCGCTGAGCAGCACGGACATCTTCCGCAGCTTCTCGGAGCTGGCCGATAAGCCTGGCGTGGACGCAAAGCGGGTGGGTGATGCCGCTGGCGCACTGGGGCGTGCCTCCAAACGGTTACAAGCGACCTACGAGGCTCCCTACCTCGCGCACGCTACCATGGAGCCGATGAATTGCACGGCACACGTGCAAGCCGACCGCGTCGAGGTCTGGGCCCCGACGCAGAACCCGCAAGGCACGCAACAAACAGCGGCGCGCCTAACGGGAGTTCCGGTCGACAAAGTGACCGTGCACGTTCAGTTGTTGGGCTGCGGCTGGGGGAGGCGGAGCCGCACCGATTTCGTCGAGGACGCCGTCGAGACTTCGAAAGCGCTGGGGAAACCGGTGCAAGTGCTCTGGACGCGTGAAGAGGATATGCAGCACGACTTTTACCGTCCGGCAGCGCACGTGCGGCTTGACGGAGGGATGGACGCGTCAGGCAAGCTGCTCGGCATAACGGTGCGCGTTGCCGCACAGCCGATCAGCGGCGGCGCGAATGTCGATGGTCCGGCGGTCGCATCGATCGCCGACACGCCGTACGCGATTCCCAACTATTTGGTGGAGTATTGCCGGGCGACGAACGCGGTTCCCGTTGGGTACTGGCGTTCAGTGGGCCCTTCGCAAAACACGTTCATCTTCGAGAGCTTCATCGACGAGCTTGCACATGCCGCCAAGCGCGATCCGGTGGAGCTCCGGCGCGAGTTGCTGGCAAGTGATCCGCGCATGCTCAACGTTCTCAACGTGTGCGCGGAGCGCGCCAAGTGGGGGAGTCCACTTCCTGCGGGACGAGCACGCGGTATCGCGCTTGTCGATGACAAAGGGGGGCGTGTTGCGGAAGTCGCCGAGGTTTCGCTGACTGGCGGCAAGATCCGGGTGCACAAGGTGACGCTCGTTGCGGACTGCGGTCAGATCATCCACTCCGGCATCGTGCAGGGCCAGATGAGCGGCTCTGTTGTAGCTGGATTGTCGGCGGCGCTGTATGGGGAGATCACCATCGAGCGCGGACGAGTGAAGCAGACCAACTTCCGCGACTATCCGATGCTCCGGATCGACGAGATGCCGGAAATAGATGTGCATATCGTCAGGAATCATGAGGAGCCGGGTGGCGTCGGCGAGCCAGGCGTGCCACCGATCGCTCCCGCCGTCGCGAACGCCCTGTTCACGCTCACGGGGGTGCGTGCGCGCCGGCTGCCGCTGCGCCCGGAGATGTTCGCACCCGTCGGTTCTCGTTAGGTACGTCTCTGTAACAGCCTTCACCGCGGCGGTGAAGGATGTTAGCAAGTCGGCAACTATTGCCGCCTGCAGTTACGCGGCACCCACGGCGCGCGGACGCGTAAGTAACTCTACGCTGTCCTATAAACCTCGCCCGCCGATCCACCAACACATGACGATGCGCGCGACACCGGTGGCGATGCTCACAGAGCTCGATCTGCGAGCCGAGCTAGCGCGGGTTCACTACGAGTCGCACGCGTGGGCAGTGCGGTGTTGTCATGGCGACGCGGCGGACGGCGAGGATGTTCTCCATCGCACATATATGAAGGTGCTGGGCGGGGAGGCGCGGTTTTCGGGGAAGTCGGCTTTCAAGACGTGGCTCTTCGGAGTGATCCGCCAGACAGCGCGTGAGCAGGCGCGACAAACCTGGCTGCGGCTGTTGCGGCTGGAGCGGTGGTGGCGCGAACGGGAGCCTGACGAGGAACCCGACAGCGAGGACGAAAGGATCGCACGGTTACGGCACGTACTCGGGAAGTTGTCCAAACGGCAGCAAGAGGTCTTGCATCTCGTGTTTTATCAGAACCTAACGATTCAGGAAGCGGCCGACGTGCTGGACATGCCGGTGGGCACCGCACGGACGCATTACGAACGCGGCAAGGTGCGCCTGCGCGAGCTGCTGGAGGAGCGACGATGAGTGATACGAGCGACCGCGATCTCGAGCAGTTCTTCGGGGACCTGCGCGCTGCCGATGCCCGTTCCGCGCCGGCGTTCGCGCGGGTCGTGAATGGCCGTCGGATTGCCCGCAAGCGCGGCGTCATGTGGCCTGCGCTTGCAACAGGCGCTGCGCTGATCGCGCTGATATCGGTTTGGCGCCTAACGTCTGACACCGGCTCCCCGTTCACCATTGCTCCCGGCCAGCTGCGCGTGCCCACCGACTATCTGCTCGACCTGGCGAGTTATCCACGCGCCGGCGACATACCCAATATCGGAGCGGTCGACTGGTTCCCACTGACGGGATCGGACGACCGCCTTCAAGAAGCAGGTTCAAGGAGACAACAGTGAGAAAGACCATACTCGCGCTCGCCCTTCTGATCGTTGCAGGATCGGCCAACGCTCAGAAGCCAGGACCGGATCCGTTCGCCGATGCGCTGTTCGACCCCCAGCTCGTTTTACGGAACGCAGAGGCAATCGGACTCTCGCAAGCGCAGCGGCGGACCATCTTCGATGAGCTCAAGGCTGCACAGATCGCGCTCGCTCCGCTGCAAGTAGAGATGACAGAACCCGCACTGGAGCTCGTCGAGCTCCTCGGCCAGACCAAAGTGGACGAAGCGCGCGTGCTCGCGAAGACCGATCAGGTGCTGCGTATCGAAAATGAGGTCAAGAAGCGTCAAACCGCGCTCCTGGTGCGCGTCAAGAACGCGCTGACTTCGGAGCAACAGTCCAAACTGCGCGCATTGCGCAAGGCGACCCAGAAAGGCGACGGCGACGTCGAGTTGCGGCTGCCTAACTAGCGGAGAGTGGCACCATGCGTCGCATAATCATCTCTCTCGTTCTCCTGACCGCTGTCGCTTGCAGCGATGGAACGGCACCTAACGCCGGTACATTCGATCGGGAGCGTGTACGCGAAGGCATCGCGATCGTCGAACGCGCTGCCAACTCCAAAGCGCTGAGCAGTCTTCACGCCATAACACGCTTCGTCGGCGACGTGGGCGCCGCATCCGCCAGCTCCTCGCTCGGCTGGAGCGGCGAGTTGGAAACCGTCGCCCGCAAACTCGGTGCGTCCGCTGTCGACGCTGGAACGGCGCTCATCCCCGTGATGCGCGCCTCCGTGCTCGGGAAAACGTTCGTCTTCGATCCAGGCGCAAAGAAGTATGTCGTCGATGCCGCGCGGACCGGCGCGCCAAGCAGCGGCGTGCGCTTCATCCTCTATGAGGTCGACCCTAACGAGAATCCCGTCCCGGGCCAGGAGATAGGCCACGCCGACTTGACCGACGAACGCCGCTCGTCGACAAGCACGGCAGGTATCCGGCTGGAGGTCGTGCTGGGTGGCGTCACACAGCTCACGTATTCGTTTGACTTGAGCGGATCCGTCGAGCGTGCGGAGTTTGCTGTCTTCGGCTACGTCAAGGACGGATCGGATCGGCTGGACTTCTCCATCGAGACGAGCCAACAGCTGTTCGCTCGCGGCGGGGCAGCCATGCTCGAAGCAAAGCTCTATGTCGCGCAGGAGGACTTCGAGGTCACCGCCAGGCTCGCCGGCACTGCGGGTGAAGAGAACGCGGACGGAAGCGTGGACCTAACGATTCGATCCAAGCTGGACGAGATCATCGTCGATGCTGAAACAGTCGAAGGCGTGCTCGACGCCACCTTTACGGTGAACGGTCAGCTTCTCGCTACCGCGAATGGCGATCCAAAGGCTCCAGTCGTTCGCGGCGCCGGTGGTCGTGCGCTCTCGGATGAAGAGGTGCAAGTGCTCCACGGAATCGTCGAAATGGCTGGGGGCATCTTTGCCTTTGTTTCCGCGCTCCTCGCCCCGGCCGGTGTTCTGTTGCTCGTGGCCCTGGGAATCGGAGGGTGACGGTTGCGCCGGCAACTCCTGATCGCCGGCCTAACGAGCATTAGCGGGTGCGCCCCGCTCCCCCGCGGTGAGGCCAATGTCACAGCACCGATCGCGCTCGTCAGGCTTGGCGACCTTGCGGAAGGGCAACTGCCGGCGCCGCGAGATTCGCTCGCATCCCTATTACTGCGTCGGTATCGCGACGACCCGGATCCAGGCGTGCACGGCGCAATCGCATGGGTGCTGCGTCACTCGCGCCGCGGTGAAGTTCCGCGGCCCATGGATTGGCGTGCAGCGGCCGCTATCCGGCGCATTGACTCGTCGTTAGCTGGCGAGGCGCCAGGCGAACGGCACTGGTACGTGACGCGCGAGCTGCAGACGATGGTGATCATCCAGGGGCCCGTCGAATTCGTTATGGGCTCACCAGCGGACGAAGTCGGACGCTCCGAGGACGAGCAGCAACATCGTACGCGGATTCCGCGCTCGTTTGCGATCGGCAGCACCGAGGTCACGCGCGCCGAGTTTGGACGATTTCTGGATGCTACTCCGGCTGCTAAACGCGCGCACACGTTCCACGATGATCCGGAACGCATGGCCGACGTGCTTCGCCGTTTCAGCCCCGATCCAGATGGACCGCAGATCGCGGTGACGTGGTATGAAGCCGCGATGTACTGCAACTGGCTCAGCGCGCGAGAAGGGATCCCACCTTCGCAGTGGGTCTACCCAGCGTCGATCGATTCCATTGTGCCTGGCATGCGCCTGCCTAACGATTACCTGCGGCGCACGGGGTATCGTCTACCGACTGAAGCTGAGTGGGAGTATGCCGCTCGGTCTGGAACGACGACGGCGCGGTTCTTCGGTGATGATCTCGCGTTGCTCAAGGAGTACGCGTGGCACCGCTCACGCGTGCCGCGGAGCAAGGATGATCCGGTTCCGCCGGGGGATCCTGTCCGCACATGGCCTGTCGGCCAGCTCAAGCCTAACGGCCTTGGACTCTTCGACATCTACGGAAACGTGTGGGAGTGGGTCCAGGACCGTCGTACCCCCTATCCGGTTGGGCCGCACGTCGATCTGGAAGACAGCGTGCTCGTGGTCCGCGATAGCGATGGCCGCGTGCGACGCGGTGGGTCGTTCAGCTACGAGCCAGCCATGCAACGGTCGGCCCATCGCGGGACGACTGGCGCTTTCCCAAGCCAGCGACGCGATAATGTCGGATTTCGTATTGCCCGCACGCTACGGTAAGAATTTCGGCGCCGCAGATTCACGCAGGTAGCGCACTGCGATAACGCGCGGATGGACCTGAACAATATTGAGAATCCGCGCGTTATCCTTGGAATTGGCGATGCTCATCTATCCGTTTTTCATCTCAGGCTTATGTCAATCATGACCCCCCGCATGATCTCGGCGCTCGCTGCTATCACGCTCTCATCGATCGCGAGTGCTCAAACCGCTGACTATGCCCGGGCAGAAAACGCAAGGTCACGGCTCGAAGGACTCGTCGTCGGCGCGCCGGAGACGCCCACGTGGATCGACTCCACGCGATTCTGGTATCGCAAATCCGTGCTGCGTGGAAACGAGTTTGTGCTGGTCGACGCGAACACGCTCGAGAAACGACCACCTTTTGACCACGCTCGCCTCGCGAGCGGTCTGTCTTCGGCGACGAAGGGGCGCTACACGGCCATCACGCTCCCATTCAACACCTTTACGTTCGCCGACAGTGCCCGCGCGATCGAGGTGACAGTCGATTCGACTCGTCTGCGCTGCAAGCTGAGCGACTATACCTGCTCCAGGTTGCAACGCGATCCGCCGCGTCCATCACCACGACAGCCAGGCGGCGGGTTGTATGGGGCGCCGCCGGCGTGGGACGAACGGCCGATTTCGTCGCCGGACAGCAGCCATGAAGCCACGATACAAAACTTCAACGTCTTCGTTAGGCAGGCAGGCGCCAGCACGTGGACGCCACTCAGCTTCGACGGCGTCGACGCCGACGCCTATGAATGGCGGACCCTGGTCTGGTCGCCGGATTCCAAATGGATCGCCGTCTACCGCGTGAAGCCCGGCTTCCGGCGCGAGATCCACTACGTCCAGTCGTCTCCCGAAGATCAGATACAGCCCAAGCACTCGACACGTCTGTACAACAAGCCAGGGGACGTGCTCGACGAGGAGCGGCCCGTACTCTTCGAAGTCGCCACCAAACGCCAGGTCAATGTCGATCCGGCGCTATTCCCTAACGCGTACGACGTGACGCGGCTCGAGTGGCGCAAGGACTCGCGCACGGCGACGTTCGAGTACAACCAGCGCGGTCATCAGGCGTATCGCATCATCGAGATCGATGCGGCTACCGCGAAGACGCGGGCTGTGATCAACGAAGAGGTGCCGACGTTCTTCAGTTATTCGGGTAAACGGTACCGCTATGACGTCGCCGACGGAAAAGAAATCATCTGGATGTCCGAACGCGACGGATGGAACCACCTCTACCTCTATGATGGTGTCACGGGGCGCGTGAAGAATCAGATCACGAAAGGCAATTGGGTCGTGCGCGGCGTCGAGCACGTGGACACAGCGGCTCGGCGGATCACATTCCGCGCGAGCGGGATGTCCGCGGGCAAGGACCCGTATTTTGTCCACGTGTATCGCATCAACTTCGATGGTTCCGGCCTGACGCCGCTCACAGAAGCGGACGCGACGCACAACGTGGTGTTCTCTCCTGACCGCAAGTTCTATGTCGATACATACTCACGCGTGGACCTGCCGCCCATCTCGGAGCTGCACCTAACGAGTGACCGCAAGCTGATCGGGCAGCTCGAAAAGGGTGACATGAGCGCGTTGCTCGCCACGGGATGGCGGCCGCCGACCGTATTCACGTCCCTTGCTCGCGATGGGAAGAGCGACATCTGGGGCGTCATCATCAAGCCCACCAACTTCGATTCGACGCGCAAGTATCCGATCATCGAGAATATCTACGCGGGGCCACACGATTCCTTCGCGCCCAAGAGCTTCGGTCTGCAATTAGCGATGCAGACCCAGGCGGAATTGGGATTCATCGTGGTGCAGGTCGATGGAATGGGGACATCCAATCGATCGAAAGCGTTCCACGACGTCGCGTGGAAGAACCTGGGAGACGCGGGCTTCCCGGACCGGATCCTCTGGCACCGAGCCATCGCCGCGAAGCATTCCTGGTACGACACGAGCCGCGTGGGGATTTACGGAACGTCAGCCGGCGGGCAGAACTCGATGGGCGCGCTGCTGTTCCATCCCGACTTCTACAAAGCCGCGGTCTCCGCCGTCGGGTGTCACGACAACCGCATGGACAAGATCTGGTGGAACGAGCAGTGGATGGGTTACCCGTTAGGCGACCACTACTCCAAGGCGTCCAACGTCGACAACGCCTGGCGGCTGCAGGGGAAATTATTGCTCGTCGTGGGTGAGATGGACCAGAACGTCGATCCCGCCTCGACGATGCAAGTCGTGAATGCGCTGATCAAAGCAAACAAGACGTTCGATCTGCTGGTGATCCCCGGTGCCGGGCACGGGCCGGGAGGCGCCTACGGCGAGCGCAAGCGCTTCGACTTCTTCGTGCACACTTTGTTAGGCGCGGAACCGCCGGATCGCAACCGCGTTACGACCGTAAAGGGGGACGCGGGGCAATAGAGCCGCTTTGGTTTCTGAGCGCACCGCGGTCGCCAGCTCTCCCCAGCTCCGTTGCAGAAGACTGGCGATCGTGGCCCAGTCTTGTTCGGTAATTGCATTCCCCCGCTCGTCGCGAAGTACCATTGCCTGCACTCGCAGCCGTGCATACTCAGCGAAGCGATCCTGTGGCAGGCGATATATCTCCGCGGCGACGGCGGCGATGTAGCGCTCCCAGTCGGCCGTCGTGTACTTGTCGCGCTCGCGCCGGATAATCCACCATTCCAGCTCATTTTGCGCGGCAGCCTTGGCGTCGAAAGGCGTTAGGCTCAGCTCGTTGATCGATGCGAAGTAGCGTTCCAGGTCGGGAAGCGCTTTCGCGTAATCGTCGCGCGATTGCCCATCTTTGAACGTGAACGCGGCTTTTGCCGCGCGATAAGCCATCGGGAATGAGCTCCAGAAGCCGGCGTTGAACTGCGCGCGCAGCGAGTGCGCCAACTGCCAGAATAGGCGGGCAGGTTTGCGCTCGTAATACGAGCGCCACATCTCGCCATCGAGGCGACCGATGAGCGCAGCATCGAATTGCCGAAAATCGGTTTGTCGAGGGCGTAGCAGATCGACAGCGATCCAGGTCGCGAGCGCGGCAAAGACGAGGAGGCTTACACGTTTCACTCGACGCATATACTCAGCTACGTCGGAGCCGCGAGACCGGATTGTCAGCGATCCCTTTTGAGCTCCACGACGATCACCTCGATGGGTTTCGTCGTCTCGTTCACGTCAGCGTGCGTCTGGCCTGCAGGATCCGCGTCCAGCCAATACGCTTTCCCCTTCTCCCAGTTGTATGTGTTTACGCGCTTCCCATCCTTGTCCACGACCTGTAGCTGCCCGTCAGTAAGCGCAATGAGCGCTCGACCGTGATCGTGCCGGTGCTGGTTGAGCGGCTGTCGCGGCATGATGATCGACTTCCACACGCGCATGTGATCGTTTTCGAATTGCGGTTCGCGCCGAGTGGCTTGCGCTTGTTGTTGCGCCCACATGGCGCCGGCGCCGGCAGCGAATGAAATCGTAGCGAGAATGGCGACTCCAAAGCGTGACATTGAGCGGCTCCGGCGGAAATGGCGTCACCTCAAAGTCATGCCGCGCAGGTTCACCCGCTAGGCGACTCGCTCGCCTCTCGAAGCGGCAGCACGATTCGACGGGGATTCGAAGCAACATCACGCACCGTTTGCGTTCTCCGTGGTGCAAAATCTCACGGAAAAGTTTTACTGCATCCGGTAAGAGCCCTTCACCGCCGAGAACGCAGAGAACGCAAAGGATGCGCAGAGATTTTTTGGGTTATTACTATCCGGCCTGCTCGCGGTCCAATATATCAGCGAGTCCGGCGGCGGTGGCGGAGGTGGAGATGACACGAGGCAATCGGCGCGACGCATGGGAAAGTCGATGCCTCGCACCGTGTTGTTAGGCCCAGGGCCCTCGATGCGTGCGACGATCGAGTCCGCACCCCGGCGGCGATAGATGACCCGCTGAGGAAAATCGTGCGTTAGGTTCTCGAAGACGAGCGATGAATCGCTGATCTGGGTGGATGGAAAGGCGGTCTCGCGCTGGCCGGATGGCAGAGCGATGTACACCAGCTTTCCCGCTTCAGCGCGGATGCGCAGGTGCTCGAATTCGCGTACGGAATTTCCCGCGACCGTGCGGCTCCCGCCGAGCATCATATCGGCGGCCGGCGGCATCCACATCTCGAGCGTGAGCCGAGTGGGAGATCGCAGCTCCCAGCAGCCCGCGAGCCATCGCGCACGTTCGAGGGGCGGTTGCTGCGCGTTGACTGTATTGAGAGCGATCGCGCCCACAAGCACTAGCCGTGCGAGCATTCAGAGTTCTCCTGGAGCGAGGTGAGCGAACGATGCGGCTGGAGGCTGCCCGTCGATTGGACAAACGCGACACCTACCATCTGGGGGGTAGGGGTTAGGGGTTAGGGGTTAGCCTGGTGCCAGGTTATGTCGCGCGGATGCTGGCACTGACTCCCCATCCGACCGCGTTAGGCTAACCCCTAACCCCTAACCCCCAAACCCTAGGTAGTTACAGCCTCTTCGCCGGCGAGGATCGCG
>DATFBW010000009.1:0-3385 GCA_035253645.1 Gemmatimonadaceae bacterium
CGATCGGACACTCGTCCCAGCGTTTCAACGCGAATGGACGAATCTCGGCCCAGTACGGTTCGGATGTTCCCGTCATGTTCACCACCGGCAGCGTCTTCAGCCCCGGCTTCGGCCGGTTGAGGACGAGACCGCGGTCACTGGCTTTTCCTGCCTGCAGCACGTTGGCCGGATTGTCGAGCGCAACGAACTCGCTTGCGCCGGACATGTTCTGGGACGCGTAAATGGGCGCGGGCGCGTCATTGACCCACAAGCCCGGTCCCGACGGCGCGACGTACTTGCGTCCGCGCGTGCCGTCGAAGTTGTCGGCACGCGACCAGGCGACTATCGCCTGACCGATCTGTCGTCCGATGGTCTCAGAGTGCGCACGATAACGTTCGCCGACGACTTTCGTCCGCGCGGCGCTCAACGAGTCCGCCAGTCGTGCGAGCGCAGCTCGCGTCGTGGGGAGGGCTTCGCGAAACAGGGAATCCAGCACTACGCGTTCCGCGGCAATCGCTGCGAGCGCCCCATCCACGTCGGCGGACGCCGGCTTCGGAAGCTCAGGGAAGCCATTGAGCGCGATGGGGGCGAGCGACTGATCCGCGGCTCGGAATCCGGAGTACACCGCTGCCGTCGCGTACACCATCAACCGCGACGCGACGGGCGGCGAGAGGCGCTCCACGCGAATGGCGCCGTACAAGCTGTGCATCCATTCCGCGACGATGCCCGGATCGGCGGGCGATGGCCGCGTGCACGCCGCGGACGCGATGGCGGCCGCAAGAAGCAAGGTACGCCTCATCGTTTTGCCTCCTTTTTCCGGCGCCGGCCACCAAGCTCCGGGCCTCCGTGCGCGACGACCGCCTGTGGTTGCGCGTCTGCGCGTTTGACGTGCGCGAACAACTCTTTGCGCACTTCCGGGTTGCTGATTTTCCAGATCACGCCATCCGTGAAATAGTGATGAATGTTGATGAACAACAGGATGAGTATCGGGGCCGCCCAGCGTGGATCCTCGGAGAAGACGTCTCCGATGACGCCCATGGCGGTGGCCGGCACATAGGTGGTGATCGCCACGCTCAGTGCGAGAAGCACAGTTCCGTAGATCGCCATGTGGAGCATCAATCGAGACCGGTTCGCGCCGGTCGATTGGCTCGCGTTGTTCATCTCCACGCGGATGGGGAAGGCGAGATATTGCAGCGCGTGGGCGAGCTGCACCCAGAAAAGCGCTCGAGGGTCTCGCGCCATCAGGGCATACCAGACAAACAGCGCGAGCCAGGCGACCAGCGCGCGCGATGGGGGTAACCGCCCGATCCGTTTGCGCATCATGGCGAGCCCCGTCGCGCCGAGGCCAAACGCGACCACTGTCCCCGCGCTGATGAGTATGTAGAGTGGGCGGACGACGGATGGATCGCGCAGCTGCGTGTACAGGAACCACGTCACGTGCCACGCCAGCAGGATCCGCAGACCGGTCCGGATCAGAAACCTTTCGCGCTCGTCGAATTTCGCACCTTCGAGATACGCAAACGACGCCATCATCCCCCACACTTGCCCGGTGTAATGCCAGGCGAGGTACGCGCTCGAGACGGTGATCAACACGATCACGAGGACGCGAGTGTTCTCCTGCGACGTTACCGTGAGCGCGATGTACGCGAGCAGAATCGCGGGTATGTAGATCGACGCCCATTTGTGGCGCATGATCATGTCCCGGCTGCGGTACACGATTCGGTACGACGCCATGAAATGCGGCATGTTGATCAGGGTCAGCAGCCAGGCCTGGGCGCCCGCGCCGAGCAGGACGAGGTCCGTGCGTCCGCTCAGCAGCATTGGCGTGAAGACGATCAGCGACAGCCCGCCGACGCAGAGGAGATCGATGGCGGGCGTCAGGATAGACGGCGTACGGGCAGCTGGTTGCTTCATTTATGGAAGAATCCCCGATCGCAGGACGATCCGGCCGGCGTCGCCGTCGCGGGCAAACTCAGCGGGAGTCCTGGCGCGCTCTGGCGCCCATGGCACACCGATCGTAATCTCTGTCCGACCACTTCGGTGTGAGGGAAGCGCGCGAATGCTCACTCGAAACAGGCTGCGCGCTGGAGCAGGATTCGCGGCGATGAGCCGCCGCAATCCGCTGCGCGCGCCCCTTCTTGCGGGCGTTCTCAGCGTGCTCGCCCTCGCTGCCGGTGATGCCCAGGCGCAGCGGGGCCGTTTGATCGGCACCGTGAACGACACCGCGGGAAAGCCGGTGGCCGGTGCTGTCGTCGCCGTCGCTGCTCTCCGTCTCGAGACCGCTACGGACGAGCAGGGCGTCTTCGTCTTCAGCGATCTGCCGAGCGGTGCGATCGACCTCTCCATCCGGCGGATCGGGTACGAGCCGCTGCGCGTGCCCGTGGCCATCACCGGCGCGAACGACTCGCTCATCGTGCGCCTCGTGCAGCACGCGCTGGCGTTGGAGGGCATAGCGGTGACGGCCTCGACGCAGCGTCAACGCATGAACATCGAGGCATTCTACGAGCGAGTGCGCCGCGGCACGGGAACGTACGTGACGCGATCAGACATCCTGGCGCGACGCCCATTGAGCGCCACCGATATGTTTCGCACGGTTCCAGGCATTCGAGTGTTCAAGGGACGAGGGATCGACGGAATTCGCTTCAATACGTCCTCGAGCATGCGGAGAGACTGCGCGCCGATGGTGTGGATCGACGGGCAGCGAGCGCCAGGTATGGAGCTGGGTGAAGTACCGGTGAGCGACGTCGAAGGGATCGAGCTGTACAACGGTCCATCAACCACACCGCTGCAGTTCTCACAGGGGCCAACAGGGTATTCGTGCGGTGTGATCGTCGTGTGGACGCGTCCCCCGCCGCCCGCGTCCATCCGTCCCTAGCCGTTGCCGAGCCGACCGCCACGTGCAGCTGCCGCAGTCGATCACCATCGGAGTGCTACCGCGGCGGTCTGGTTGAATCCGCCTTGACCGGTGCGCCTGCTGCTCTGACCGTCCCGCGCGCGAGCTTCACCACGATGGCGCCGTTTGCGGCTATCTGTCCGAATTCGGCGTTTGCGCGTTCCGGATCGAAGTAGCGGACTTCCTCGACCCGCTGCGGATCGATCAACTTCAGCGCCTCGATACCGATGTCGCGCTTGCCATCCACATACACCGCCACAGGCGTAGACGCGGCGCTCGAGTTGCCGAACGAGCGCACGCCGGGCGGCGGCTCGAGAAAGCGTGGACGAAGTGAACGCACGACCTGATACAGGTCGTACGTGCGATGCGCGGACTCGAGTATCTCCTCGCGGCTGATGCGGTCGCGCTGTCGTTTTTGCGCCTCGGCCGGAGCGGTGGCAACGAGCGCTGCGGCGACGACCACGAGCATCGTGGATCGAATCATGATTTCCTCCCCATCTTAAAACACCGCGG
>DATFBW010000010.1:0-3495 GCA_035253645.1 Gemmatimonadaceae bacterium
GGACGACGTTTCCGCCCAACGGGAGCGGGTACTCAGTTTCTTCGTACCACCACGCCCCGAGATCGACGATCAGGTGGAGGCCACGTTCGCGGTGCGTGAGCTGCCCTTCGTGGATAAGGAGCCCGAGGTCCACATCGCCGCTGACGACGGCATCTTCGATCTGATCAAAAGGAAGGACTACCGCTTCGAATTCCGGTTCGTACAGGCGGAGCGCGAGATAGGCGCTCGTGAGCTTTCCCGGGATTGCGATGCGCGCGCCCTTTAGCTCGCCGCGCGTGAATACACGGCGACCGACGAGACGCGGACCATATTTGTCTCCCATCGAAGCGCCGTGCGGCAACAGCACGTACCGATCACTCAAATAGGCATACGCGTGAATCGAGACCGCGGTGACTTCGAGCTCCCCGCGCAGCGCACGCTGGTTGAGTGTTTCGATGTCCTGTAACTCGTGCACGTACTGAATCCCTTCGGTGTCGACGTGCCCCTCGGCGAGGGCATAGAACATGAAGGCGTCGTCCGAATCCGGACTGTGGCAAACGCGGATGATTGTCGGTGTCACAGAGGTTAGCATGAGATGGTGCCTAACGCCGACTTGGCGTACCGCTCAGGGCGGCGCGGATGTCGGCATCGTGAAGTTGGTATTCCTCGAGGCCTTTGGCGCGCTCGCTAGCCTCCGCCGCTGCGAGGCGTACGTGAAAACGCGCCGCCGCGGCCTGATCGCCACGTCGTTCCGCGACACGGGCGGCGAGGATCAAGCCTAACAAGTGTTGCGCATTGCCGGCGAGTATCGTGTCGGCCTGGGCCTGGGCGAGATCGAGCTCCCCGGCGGCAGCCGCAACGCGGCCGAGGTCGTAGCGGAGGTGTGTGTCGAGCGGTTGGATCGTTTGGAACGTGGGGATTGCCATGGAAGCAAAGAGCCGCACGCTGTCGCGCTTACCCTCTTCGTCCAGCCGCATGATCCGATCGTACAGTCGTGCGGCGCGGTCGCGCGGCGACATCTGTGAAATGTCAGGCGCAGCGCCGGGACTAGCGGTTCCGGGAGACGTGGCGAGCGGCTCAGCGGTCGTGGACGCTTCGTTGCTGAGACTCTGCGCGATCACAAGAAGCAAGAGCGCTGCTGTCGCCGTTCCACCGATGATCCACGGAACGCGACTCCCCGGCTGCCGCACCAGCGGGACGAGTGCGCCGCGAGCCTGTATTGCGACAGCGTTTCCGCATTGAGGACAGAATTTCGAGCCGGCAGTGAGAGTCGCGCTACAGAACGCGCACTCGCCATCTTCGCGGATGGCGCCGCAACTGGGACAGAACTGACTTGCTGGTGTGTCGACGTTACACGCGGGACAAGCGGGCATTCCTATCAACTAATAGGGGATGGGGGTTGGGGGTTAGGGGTTAGCCCAGCGCGAAGCAACGGCGCGGACGGGCTAACCCCCAACCCCTAACCCCCAACCCCTAGTATCGCAGGAGGTAGTTATCGATCTCCCAGCTGCTTACCTGCGTTATGTAATCGTGCCACTCCTGACGCTTCGCGGCGAGGAAGTGCTTGAGGACGTGCTCACCTAACGCGGCCTTGATGGCGTCGTCCTTTTCGAGCTCGTCGCACGCTTCGTTCAGGTCGTGCGGAAGATCGTCGATGCGGAGCCGGCGCTTTTCGCGATACGACATTTCGAAGATGTTCGTGTCGACAGGTTCTCTCCAATCGGCGCTCGTCTCGATGCCGTCCAACCCCGCGGCGAGCATAACCGCGAGCGCCAGATACGGATTCGCTGACGGATCCGGCATGCGGACTTCGATGCGCGTACCGCGACCACGTCGCTCCGGGACGCGGACGAGCGGCGATCGGTTATGCATGGACCACGCGACATTCACCGGAGCTTCGTAGCCAGGCACGAGCCGTTTGTACGAATTGACCAACGGGTTCGTAATCGCGCAGAAGCCACGCGCATGCTGTAACAGTCCGCCGATGTAGTGCAGCGCGACCTTGGAGAGCTCCCATTGCGCTTGCTGATCCCAGAATGCGTTGTCGCCGTTGCGCCATAACGATTGATGGGTGTGCAGCCCGCTTCCGTTTTGCCCGTATACGGGCTTGGGCATGAACGAGGCGATCAACCCGAACTGCTGCGCCACGTATTTCACGACGAAGCGGAACGTCGCGATGTTATCGGCAGTCGTTAGGGCATCCGCATAACGGAAGTCGATTTCGTGCTGGCCGTGTGCAACTTCATGGTGCGCGGCCTCGACCTCGAAGCCCATCTGCTCGAGCGCAGCGACGATGGCGCGCCGCGCGTCTTCGCCGAGGTCGGCCGGTGCGAGATCGAAGTAGCCACCGACATCATGGGTTGCCGTAGCGGCCTGACCTTCGCGGCCAGGACGGAACATGAAGAACTCGGCTTCCATCCCGGCGTTCATCGTAAAACCCGCGTCCGCCGCGCGTGCGAGTTGACGACGGAGGACGCCGCGTGGGTCGCCCGCGAATGGCGTTCCATCCGGATGCGAGATATCGCAGATCAAGCGCGCCACACGATTCTCGGCGCTCCCCCAGGGGAAAACGCGGAACGTCGTTAGGTCCGGCTTGAGCAACATGTCGGACTCCTCGATCCTAACGAATCCTTCGATCGACGAGCCGTCGAACATGATGTCGCCGTCGAGCGCCTTATCGAACTGCGAGCGCGGCACTTCGACGTTCTTATTGATGCCAAGGATGTCCGTGAACTGGAGACGCAGAAAACGCACGTTTTGCTGCGTCACCAGCTCCAGGATATCGTTTTTCGTGACACCCGCGAGACCGCCGACCATATGAAGCGGCGTCCGTCGTGCGTTGCGGCGCTCGCGCCTACACGGGGAACAGGATCTCGCGGTACTTCGGCAGCGGCCAGAGCTCGTCGGCTACCTTGAGCTCGAGCTCGTCGCATAACGAGCGCACCTTGTCGATCGCATCCGCGCCACGGCTCGTCAGCAGCTTTGCCGCCGCTTCCGGGTCGTCGTGCATGTGGTTCGCCTTGTCGCTGACTGCACCGAGCTCCTTGCGCGCGTCCTGTAACGCGGAAATTGTCGCGCCGAGGTCATTCGCTGCGACGATCTGTGGGATCTTTTTGATGCCTGCACTCTTGGCGAGCGCCGCGCCGTCTGCGAGACGATTCGCGTATTCGAAAGCGGCCGGCAGGACCATCGTGTCGACGATCTCCTTGAGCGTCTGACATTCAATAAGCAGATCCTTCACGTAGCGTTCGACGCGCACCTGATACCGCGATTCCAATTCCTCCTTTGAGAGGATGCCAAGACTGGAGAAAAGGTCGCGTGAGGTTTTGGTGACAAGCTGCTCCAGAGATTCCGGTGTGCGGCGGTGGTTAGGCAGACCACGCTTGGCTGCCTCCTTCACCCAGGACTCGGCGTAGTTGTTGCCCTCGAAGCGCACGTTCTTGGTGGCGCGGAAGACTTCGCGCACTACCATCATGACGGCATCGTCGATGTTCTTGTGCTTCTTCTTAGCGGCCT
>DATFBW010000011.1:0-4353 GCA_035253645.1 Gemmatimonadaceae bacterium
ACTGGGAGAGCGAACCTGCCTGACGAGCATACTGTAAAGCCGCTCGATACGCTATGGCTCCCGTTGCTAACAACACCGCGGAAAACGCAGCGAGCACACCCAGATCGTTCAACACCATTTGTATTCCCTGTCCGTCCAGCAAAGTGTGACGCAGCGCACGAAGCCCGTACGCCAAGGGAACTACGTCAGCGATGTTCTGGATCCAGGCGGGGATGACTGTCGTCGGATAATACACGCCGCCTAACAAGCCGGAGGCGAGCAACGCCACTTGCGGAATCGCGGCATGGGTGCGGAACGCGACGACGAGCGCACCGGCGATCAACCCGACGCCAAAATGCGCCAAGGCGATCAACGCAACGATCAGCAGCGCTTCCGGTAGGCGCGCCCACACCAGGTGGATTCCGAGCAGGGCACCGGCGAGAACCAATGCGACGCCGCGTAGCATGTCGCGCAGAATCGCGTAACTCGACAGCCCCACCGCGACAGAGCCACTGCCGGCTGGTGTGCTCACCAACGCCTCGAAGAACCCTGAATTGAGATCGGAGCTGATCGTGTCCGGCAGCGCGCGCACACAGGTCGATACCACGATGCTCGCGAACAGTCCCACAGTTAGAAAGGCAAAGTAGTGCACGCCTTCATTCGCGATGACTGGTGCCATGATCGGCTGCACCGCACGCGAGATGAAGTAGAGTGGAACGATCATGATCAAGAGCGACAGCAGCGACACCGCAGAGCGAAGCCGATAACTCAGCGCGGTGCGCCAGCTGGCACGGACAAGCGCGGCGATGGCTCTGGTGTTCACTTGCGGCCGTTATCCGGCGACGTCTGAATGACAGCTTCGATCAGCTCTGCGAGCGAAACGCGCGCACGCTCGAATCGCGCGACCGGAACACCCGCGCGCACGAGATCCGCCAGGAGCGCCGCGCTTTCACGTTCGCCACCGACGGCGCGCACACTCACAGGCGTCCAGCCGTTGCTCGGTGTTGCAACTTTGACGGTGCTCGCCGGCGTGAGCGCACGCAGTGCGGGGTGGTCGGGCGTGTCGGTCCATACGGTATAGCGGTCGTCACCCACGCGTTGCGCGAGCTCTTGCGCGGTGCCGATCGCCAGGAGCTTTCCCCCATTCATCACGCCGACTCGTGTACAGAGCTCGAGCGCTTCGTCCGCGTTATGCGTGGCGATAATGACGGCGCAATTGCGCCGCATGGCCAGCTCGTCGCGCAGAAAGTGGCGGAACTCCCGCGCCGATACGGGATCCAGGCTGCGCGTTGGCTCATCGAGTAAAAGGACGCGCGGCTCAGGCAACAAGGCGCGCGCGATCAGCAGACGCTGCAACATGCCTGACGAAAACTGGCCCACCATTTTCCGTCCGGTGTTTGCGAGCCCCACGACTTCGAGTACATCGCCGATGCGCGCGCTCACCTCGGCCTTCGGCACACCCCACAAATGGGCGAACAGCTCGAGGTTCTCGCGGGCCGTTAGGCGCCAGAACAGGCTGCGCTCATTCGCGATCACTGGCGCCACGCGCGCGCGGACTGCGTTCGGCTCACGCACGACATCGTATCCGTCGATGCGCACTTCGCCTTCATCCGGGAGGATGAACGTGGCGAGGACCTTGAGCAGCGTGGTCTTCCCTGCACCGTTAGGCCCCAGGAGGCCGAAAAACTCCCCGCCATGCACGTCGAACGACATGCGATCGACGCTCGTTTGCAAAATACGCGTGAACGGCCGGCGCTGCACTTCGCGCCACGAGCGCCGGACACGGAACCGCTTGGTCAGCGCGCGCACACTCACGAGCGGGGACCCCGGTGCAACCGAGGCCGCGGTTGTCACGGTGCGACGCTCAACTCGTTGAGTGGTGCGTATTGGCGGACATGTTCCGGAGTATCTCCTATCACGTCCCCGTCCAGCTCGACCCATGCATGCGCAAGCATCCCCTCCTCTGATTGCTTCACGCCCACGCGGATAACGGCACCCCGTATGCCATCGGTAGCCAGCAGTTGTCGGAGCGCGATTGCCCTAACCAGACAAGCTGGCCGAAACACGCCGTACCTGGCGGCCCGTCGTACGGCGTCTCCCAGAAGGTGTGCGTGCTTGTGCGCAGCCCGGCTGTCGGATGCCGCCGGCGCGGCTGCGGCAGTCTCGGTACGAGACGTCAATTGCCCTGGGGGGCGGCGACGGACAACGAGTTGCGCGACGAGTAGCGCCCATTGCGCGCGCAACAGGTGGCGCCACTCGGTGACGCCTAACGAGAATATCCTACGGGTTCGCGCTCCCACTCGACGAATTGCCTTCTGGGCCGCGGGCGGGCACGACCAAGGCGTTGGCCACCAGCTCGTCGAGGTAGCGCGTCACGTCGCGTCGGATGAGCGCCGCCGTGGCATCGGGGTACGCGCGCTCGAGGGCGCCGCACATATCAGCAAACGTCTCCGAAGCTGGCGGAAGCAACTCCCAGATCCGTGCTCCCACGTCGTTGAGCCCAAAGTAGATCTCGCTCGACGTCGAGTAGATGACGCCTCCCTCCGGAAGGCGTCGGAAGATCACATTGGGTGCCGGAGCGGGAAGCGCCTTATCGTCTGTCCACGACATCGGCGACTCCGAAGTTGCTTGAGAAGAATCCGGCCTGACTGCCATGGGTGTCGTAAGGTCGCAACAGTATATGGCTGATTGCAACGAATCTGTAGGGCCCAGATCGCAATAGACTGAAGCCACTAGCCATCGTCACGGCGGATCCACCCTCCGTCTCGCTGATCAAATGGTGCGAAAACGGGGTGGGCTCCTAAAGCCCACCCCGCTGCTCAGCGATCGCCCGAACACTACCAGCGATAATGTGCGAACGCCTTGTTCGCTTCGGCCATTCGGTGCGTGTCTTCTTTCTTCTTGATAGCGTTTCCTTCGCCCTTCGACGCCGCGATCACCTCGGCGGCCAGCTTTTCTTCCATCGACTTTTCGTTGCGATCACGCGAGAAGCCTATGAGCCAGCGCATCGCGAGCGCCGTGCGCCGCTCGGGACGCACTTCGACGGGCACCTGATACGTCGCGCCACCAACGCGGCGGCTCTTCACTTCGATGACCGGCTTCAAGTTGGCGAGCGCCTGCTTGAAGACATTCACGCCAGGCTGATTTGTGCGCGATTCGACGATGTCCATCGCACCATAGAAAATTCCTTCTGCAATGGATTTCTTGCCGCGCAGCATGAGCGCGTTGATGAACTTCGAGACGGTCTGGCTATCGTAGCGTGCGTCCGGAAGCACCGGCCGCTTGATCGACTTCTTTCGGCGACTCACTTCTTCCCTCCAGCGCCCTTCGGCTTCTTGGTCCCGTACTTGGAGCGACTCCGGTTGCGGCCTGTGACGCCGGCTGCGTCCAGCGTCCCGCGGATAATATGGTAGCGCACACCCGGCAGGTCTTTCACGCGGCCGCCACGCACCAGCACGATGGAGTGTTCCTGCAGGTTGTGACCTTCGCCGGGGATGTACGCGATTACTTCGATTCCGTTCGTTAGGCGAACCTTGGCGACTTTGCGCAGTGCCGAGTTAGGCTTCTTGGGCGTCGTGGTGTAGACTCGTGTGCACACGCCGCGACGGAACGGATTGGCTTTGAGAGCGGGTGACTTTTCTTTCTTTATGACGTCGCGCCGAGCACGACGTACGAGTTGATTGATCGTGGGCATGCGGTGTGAAAAAGACGGGCATCCCCCCGCCTCATGGACGGATTGGGAAAGACACGTATGATAGACAGGCCGCCTGCCGCCTTCAAGGCGCGCAGCCTTTCAAAATTGAAGAGCCCACGTGCCTGCTGACTCGGCACCGATCACAAATCAGACGGCGGCACCGCTCCGTCTTGGCTTGCTGGTCGATACCCTGGCGCAACCGCGCTGGGTCCTGTGGGCGCTGAGTCGAGTGTTCGAGCAGGGCTTGGCTGTCCCGGCGCTCGTCATCGTCAACGCCGCCGGCTCGTCGCCCGCTGAACGCGCAAATCAACAAGGCACTCTGGCGCGCTTGCGCGCCAAGCGCGGTTCACTTGCATATGGATTGTATTCGCGCATCGATCGCTGGCGCTTTCCCGTGGCCGACGATCCCCTCGCGCGCGAAGACCTCACACCGCTCATCGGCGATGCCCCCAGGCTCGTTGTCTCACCACGCAGCACGACGTATTCGGACTATTTCCCCGATGAAGCTGTCGAGCGCATCCTCGATGCGAAGCTCGACCTCGCGCTGCGGTTAGGCTTCCGCATCCTGCGCGGACGCGCCCTCGGAATCGCCCGGTTAGGCGTCTGGAGTTATCACCACGGAGACAACCGCGTAAACCGCGGAGGACCACCCGGGTTCTGGGAAGTGGTCGAAGGTCATC
>DATFBW010000012.1:0-7735 GCA_035253645.1 Gemmatimonadaceae bacterium
CACGCGTCGACCCTGTCACCGCACTTCGTACGGACTGAAAGCAGGCGCCTTAGTTGCTGACCAAATTGGTCCCGACCGGAGTTCTTCCGACGAACGTTTGTGTGCACTGCCACGATCCAGATCCGCCCCACGCCCGACCGAATCCGGCTGTCCCAGCACAGAGTCGATTAATCGTGTTGTCAAGCGACAGGGGAAATTGACCCCGTTACGTCACTAAAACTGACCCCCTCCTGTTCACTGTTCTAAAGGTCAGCGCGCGACGGCTCGCCGGCGCGCGCCCCCCGTGGCGGTGGTGTTGCGGTGCCGAGAAAGCCCGCCTTGCGTTTCTGTTTCAGTCGATAGCTTTCCCCTTGGATCATGAGGGTGTGGCTGTGATGCAGCAAGCGATCGAGGATTGCCGCCGCCAAGACTTCGTCACCAAAGACGCTGCCCCATTGGGTCACGAGCTGGTTGGTGGTGATGAGCAGACTGGCGCGTTCGTACCGTCGCGCCACTAACTGGAAGAAAAGATGCGCGCTGCGCCGCTCGAACGGCAAATATCCGAGCTCGTCGATCACAAGCAGCTTCGGTTTGGTGTAGAAGAGCAATCGGTCGGCGAGCTGGCCTTCACTCTCGGCTTTTGCGAGCGCGGCCAGTAACGCCGTCGCACTCGTAAACAGCACCGAATGCCCGGTTTCGACGGCCGCGCGTCCGAGCGCGATCGCCAAATGCGTTTTGCCGACGCCCGGCGGACCGAAGATGAGAACGTTTTCGGCGGAGGCGATGAAGCGACCGGTCGCGAGCTCGCGCACGAGCCGTTGGTCGATCGAGGGCTGAAATTTGAAGTCGAAATCGGCGAGCGTCTTCACACTGGGAAAGTGGGCGATCTGGACGCCCATGGCAATCCGCTTCCGTTGTTTGGCTTCGACCTCCTGCCGCAGCACCTGATCGAGAAAGTCGAGATACGTGGGCTCGCGGCGGGCCGCGTCGGCAAGCATGGCATCAAGCTGTTCGGCGACAAAGCGCAGTCGCAGATGCTGGAGGTGCTCGAGCACGCGGGCGTGGACGACGGCACTCATTGCGCGGCTCCGATCACCACGGCGTAGTCGCTCAGCGATCGACCAAACGGCGCGAGCGTTGCCGCTGCTGGCGCGAGGGCCTCCGCGGTCGTCGCCCGCCACAGACCGGCGACATGCGTCGGATCGATCACTCGAGCATGTGGCTCACGACTGCGTGGGTGCGTGGCCACCAGCGTGGTGCCGTGAAAGATTCGCACCGTCTGATCGTCGAGCGCCACGTCGACCTGGTCTCGGACCAGACGATAAGGCACGCTGTAGCGCACCGTCTCGATATCGACGAATGCATCGTTGGCGACGCGCCGGCGCACACGCTGCTCCCGGCGCGGCAGAGGACGTCGCGGTAATGCGCGCAAGGTCGTCAGCTCGTCACGCGTGAAGCGATCGATCGGTCGCTCATGGATCGTCCCGTGCACACGCCGATCCGCGTCGGCCATCCACCCATCGAGGTGCTGCTCGAGCGCCGCGAAGGACTCGAAGGTGCGGCCGGCGAGCGCATTGTGCTTGACGTATTTGACGCCCGATTCGACTTTCCCTTTCGAGCGCGCCCGATAGGGAGCACAGGCCCGTGGCTGCACATCCCAATCGCGACAGAACGCGAGGTAAGCGGGGTGAAACGTGATGGTGCCGGTCGCTCGATCGCGGCCAACCACCAGTGCGCGGGCGTTGTCACTGAGCACGCGCAACGGGACACCGCCAAAATGCGTAAAGGCCGCGGCGATGCCCTCGCGCCAATCGTCCTGACACTCGCGCAGGAAGGCTTTGACAAAGACTCGACGCGAGTAACTGAGGACCGCGACGAGCAAGAAGACGGTGACCACAGTGCCAGCAATCGTGACGCGCTTCTCGCCGAAATCGACTTGCATCTGCGCCCCGGGAGCGGTCTCGATCCGCACCGTCGCCACATCGGCGGCGCGCTGCGCCTGACGTACAGGAGCGACGACGCGCTGCACCGTCCGCACGCTGACCTGACAGCCATGCTCATGCAACAGCCGCTGCACGACCACGGCGTTGCCTTCTGCGGTGCCTTGAAACAATGCCTGCGCTCGCGCGACGTCGTCATCACTCAGGCGGCGAGCCGCAAGTCGCTGCTGCACCCCAGCCGTCGCTCCGCGCACGTATCGTCGCACCGTATTACGCGCCACCTGCAGCTCGCGCGCAATCGCCTTTGATCCCCAGCCGCGATCCGCCAGCTCGCGAATCGCGGTGACCAGCTCGCCCTCGATCACTGGTACCTCCGAGATTGGAGATACCAAACCCTCTCGCTCGTACTCCATTCGACCCTCCTCGAGGGGGTCAGAATTAGCGTCGCGAGGGGGTCAATATCACTGTCGCTCTACAACCGATGCGGTGCTTGAAATGAGGGTGTGTTCGGGGCGACCTAGTGCGAGGAACCCGGAACAAGGCCGAACGAAATTTCGCTCGGCCCTAGAGAGAACGATCAGTCGCAAAGATAAGGCACTGGCAGGATGGAGCACACGAACTCGATGAGCGAGTCGGGCGGGTCCGCAGGCGGTACAGTGGGTCGTTCCACGGGTGTGGTTGGCGGCCCAACCGGAGTGGTGCTGGGTTTTCCATTAGCCTGTGCCAGGGTTGCGGCACCAAACAGCGCGAGCGAAAACGCCATCGCGAGTCGAGTAGTCTTCATGGGTTCTGTGTCTCCAATAAGAGTTGTCGCTAAATTGATTCGGATGTTGCGGACAGCAAAGGCGGTACCTCTTGTCAAAGCTGTGCAACGACGGGAATTGTTCAGACGAACGTTGGAGCCACCAGAACGCACCTTACCCACGGCGAGTTAAGACACCTCCCAGGCAGACCAGAAGACCGTCAGTGCTTTGTTACGCCTGGTAGGCCCAACTCGGGTACGTCGATTTTTGACAATGCGCCAGACCGCGCTCAGTACTTTGTCGTGACCACGAGCAGTTTCAGAACTCGCGCGTTTGCTATTTGATCACGACGAGTTTTCCATCGAGCGTCACACGCAGTTGGAACCTGTCAGTCAGCGTGTGGATCTCGAAGCCATCCACGATGACCGTCCAAGTTGCCGGCCGGTGGATCCTTCACCACCATTCAACAGATACGCCTGGGGAGTCGACTCCGCCAACGTGGCGAGTCCGCCGACAGTGCCTCTGCCAGGACGGCCATGTCGTCCGCCTCTTCTGGCGCTGCGGGAAGTTGCTTTTCGCTTGGAGTACCGACGTCCCGGGGTAACTCGATGTTCAGGTCTTTACTGATTGCGGCAGTGCCCACCCGATCGCGCACCGCGGTCAGCGCACTTGCAGGCAACTCCGCCGCGATGGCGTCGATGTATTCGTATTGATAGGTGACCGTGCCACCGTTCGCCACAATCTGCGCCACGAGCGCGCCGTACGGCTTGGGTGCGCGGATCAATACCTTTTCTCGGGAACTCGGACCTTGCGCTGGCAGCGCGATCGATCCGGCGAGCAGCAATGCAAGCGTGAATATCCGGACGGTTTTGTGGCGGCGCATACCTGAACCTCCGCGAACGTGCAACGAGCTGCGGGAACCAACATGCGCCGTCGAAAGACAAGAAGGGCAAGCGAAGAAGCCACCGAGGCGTCTCGCAGCCGCGAGGATTGCCTAACTCACGCACCGGGACGTCAAGTGCTGGATACACCCAGGCTCACGTGATCGTTACGCACGGGCGCATCATTCAGTGGGAAGCAAGGCGCCAATATTCCGCAACTCGCCCGTGGCCGTCACACTGTAGTGCAGCGCATCGATGCTGAAATGTTCGCCCGCTTGCGTCACTCTGACATGCAACACAATTCTGATCGGCGTCGTTGTCGGCGCTGACCAGGCCGGTGTCCTTGGCTCCACGTCGAAGATAAAGCGGTCGTCCTCGTCAGTGTTGTTCGACCAGACCTTCGCCACCACGACAAGCGGAGCAACCTGCTTGACCTTCCGCCATTCTGGTCCGACGGTGATATCCAGATCCCACGAAAACTCATCATCTCCATCGTCGAGGGCGTCCTTCAGTTTTTTCACTTCGTCGGCGGGTGACCCAAAACCCAGGTCCGCCCGTCCGGTGAAAGCGATGGCGTGCAGACCCGCGTTTCCCAGAGCCACGTCTGAAGGTGCAGTCGAAGGCTGACCCCACACTTGCAGCACCGCGCGAGACTCTTTGGTTCCAGTGACTTCTGCCATGGCGACACTCCCTTCACGTGCGTGGCCAAACGGCCGTCATCGACTGCGGCAACTTGGGGGGACGCCGCGCGCATGTGAGCGCGACCTCTAAAGCTTCGGCGGAGGGGCCATCGTACTTTCGTGCCAAGACGCTTACCGAGGGTTGCACGAAAAATTGGTGGCGAGCAGACGCCAGGTCTCGGCGCGTCGGCAGCTGAGCAACATCGAGGCAGACTATTGAACGTGAATTCCGCGGAATTAGCCCGCTAAGGCACTCGCCTCATCGTCGTTTCGCGAGCAATCTGAAACTCTTCCTCGTGGCGAATTCATTGCTGACGTGAGTCGCATCCCCCAAGGAGGTTCACGTGCCAACTCGTACTGCGGTTGTTGCATGCGTTCTCGTTCTTGGACTTGCGGGGTCACTGCATGCGGCGCCAGTGCTGATTGACTTCGACGACTTGCCGGCATCGGATAATAACCTCCAGCCCGGCAATACGTACGACAGTCTCGGTGTTCACATCAGCACTCTGAACTCCATTCCCGCCACGGTCGATGCCGTCGGCGACGTCTTCGCAACGACCCCGCTCTCCGATACCTTCTGGCGCATCAGTAACGCCAACGCGATCAGCCCGCCGAATTTCGCCGCCGCGACCAACGGCGGCGCGTTTGACGTGTTGTTCTCCTTCGCGTCGCCGATATTCTCCTTCTCGCTACAGACTGACGATGCAGTGGAGCCGGTGGGGGATATCGTGCGGCTCCTGGCGCTGCGCGCGCTCGGCGGTGGCACTTATGAAGTGCTCGCTGTGGATGTTGGTCTTGACAATCAGCTGTCTTCTCCAGGCAACGTGCTCGAGGTTTTCGTTCCCGGAGGCTTCTTATTCGCGATCTTCCAAACGACTACCGAACAAGAAGGATTTGACAACCTGATCGTCGTTCCCGAGCCCGGTTTGCTCACGCTGGGCGGCTTTGGAATCGTCGCCGCGTTCGCTCGCACTGCGCGCGCGCGACGCCGCAGGAACATGACGGCGCGTATCCACGGCTAGACGAGCGGCGCGTCCGGGTCGCGAAGATCCCGGCTACGTGCGCGTGATGCCGAGCGTCGGATGCGGTGGTCGGCCGACACGTCGACGCCGCCACACGATCAGCGACACGCCGAGCACGATTCCGATGCTGCTGCCCCAGAATGCGGTGGGACGCAGACCAGGAAGCGAGAAGAGCAGCATTGCCAGCAGGATGACGATCAGCACGGCGGCGCCAATGCTGTTGCCGACCGGCACCCGCTGCGTGTTGATCTCGACGGGTTGCCTGACGTCCATCGTGGCCTCCAATTCGATACTATTGCTGCGGCGGTTACGATTCAAACGACTCTGACTGCGTGCTCCGAGTCATGCGAGCCAACGTAAGGCTGTTGATCCCCGCAGCCCTTGGCGCTGCCTCGTTCAGATCTTCCCGGCTCCAACTGACGGCCACACCAGAACGAGCATCCACGACGATGGCGCATATCCTCGTTGGGAGCTTACCGACGGCGGTCATGTTCGGACCCTCCTCTGTGCCAGAGATGTGCAGCCAACGAGAAAACGGCTCACACAAGATTGGTCAATCTCTGTCGTGCCTGCGGCGCGTCACACCGAAGCCCCGCTATCTTCAGACGCGCGTCGGAACGAGATTACGTTCCCTGACGCCGCAATACAAACAATGGCGACGGCTGACTTTGACCGCCGACGGACTGCGTGCGAACATCAGGGTCCGCCTGGCTGCTCACAGCCGCGCGTCTTCGCAGGACCCATGCGTTCAACTACGCCAGGCCCGCGTCCGAATGATGACGATACCTATAGGAGATCTTGTCGTCCGCCGAGGCGAGTCCTCATCTCACTTCGTCGTGACCGAAGCTGACAGCGGGCGAGAAGTCGCCGGTCCGTTCGAGCACCTAGCGCATGCCGCAAGCGTGGCGGATGAGATCGCGAAAGTACGAAACGTCCACGCCTGGGTGATGCACGAAGGTAAAGTGTCACGTGTCCGGTGAAAACATGAAAATGCGCGCGCTACGCTGCACAGTCAGTGCAGCATTCATCTGCGTCGCTGCCGCGTGCGGAGGCGCGGAGCTTTCGGTGCCGACCTCGCCCAGCAGCACAGTCGCGGCGAGCTCGCCGCCTTCCCCATTACCGCCGATACCGTTCTCGCCCTTTCCTCCGATCGCACGACCGGCGCGTGTGTATGCGTTCGCAGAACCGCTGTCGTATCAGGTCCGCGACTGGACCCTCGACTCGCGGTTCGTGCTGTATGACGATCACACCTTCGCCCTTCAGTACACGCGCTCGCGAGGCTCGTTCGAGTATCGCGGGAGATATGCAGAATCAGACGGCTCCATCAACTTCGACTGGGATGGCTGGAGTACTGCCGGTCCGTGGGGCGCGACCGCGACGATCACGACCGACTTGCTGACCGTCCGGTACAACTTGATCATGCAAATGTCGGACTTCGAGGATGCGGTGTACCGCCGCACGTCGACATCGTCTCAGGCCGCGCCGTAGACTGCCTCGATCGTCACCCGCCGCGGTGGCCGTGCGGCCGGCGATGAAGAAACATTAGCCGCAGATCGGTTACAGATCCGTTAGGCGCGAGAAATCCTGTCCGATTTCTCTCGTCCGCTCCACCGAGCTAATCGACTGATCGAGAACAGTTTACGCGCGGATGCGAAGCCATCATCCGTGGCATTTCACTTGCGTCATCGATGCGGTTCGTCGCCGGACTCTCGAACGCGAACGGGGTGACACGTGCTCACGATGATTCTTCTCGCCAGCCTCGCGGCGCTGACCGTGTTAGTGCTCGACGCCTATAACCAGCTCGTTCGATCGCGTAATCGCGTTCGCGAAGCGTGGTCGGGTATCGACCTGCAGCTGCGGCGCCGCGCCAGCCTGATCCCGAATCTGATCGACGCCGTGCAGGCGTACGCGCAGCACGAACGTGCCACGCTCGAACATGTCGCCAACGCGCGCGGCGCTCTTGCGCAGGCCGGTGGCGCAGGTGCCGCCGCCAGCGCGAATGAGGCGCTCACCCACGCGCTCGGCCGGCTCTTCGCCGTGGTCGAGAGTTATCCGCAGCTCCGCGCATCGGACAACTTCATCCGGCTGCAGAGCGAGCTTTCCGACGTCGAGGAAAAGATCGCGTTCGCACGGCAGTTCTACAACCGCAACGTGCTGGACTACAACAATCGCGTCGACGTGGTCCCGACCGTGGTCGTCGCGCGTGCGCTCGACTTTCGACCGGCGGAGTTCTTCGATGCGGGCGACGAAGGGCGTCAAGAAGTGCGCGGCGGCTTCACGTTCAACGCCGCGATCCCGCGCACGCCGACCACGCCGCCTGCCGCGTAGCACGCATGTCGGACACGCCGCGTCCGGTCCTCACCTACGACCGCATCGACGCCAACAGGCGGCGAACGCGCCGCCTGCTCGTGGGTTTCGCGGCAATGCTGCTGCCGGTCGTGTCGGGCATCGCGGTCTACGTGATGCCATGGATCTTCATGTTCGGGGTGG
>DATFBW010000013.1:0-43448 GCA_035253645.1 Gemmatimonadaceae bacterium
GCTGCTTTTGATCTGAGAACATACAAGATCAACTGCTCCACCACGGACTCACGCGGAGTAAAAGAGTCCGCGCGTTATCGCAGTTGAGTCTGTGTTCATGCGCGGCGCTGATTTGATCTTAGAACATGCAAGATCAACTGCTTCACCACGGACTCACGCGGAGTAAAGAGTCCGCGCGCTATGGCAGTTGAGTCTGTGTTCATCTGTGGTGCTGCTTTTGATCTGAGAACATACAAGATCAACTGCTCCACCACGGACTCACGCGGAGTAAAAGAGTCCGCGCGTTATCGCAATTGAGTCTGTGTTCATCCGTGGCGCCGCTTTTGATCTTGCGGCATCAGAATGCTATGCCTCGTTAGGGGGATAACCGCTCGATGCGCCACGTATCGCTGCTACGGACATAGCGAAACCGATCATGCAACCGGTTTTCGCGCCCCTGCCAAAACTCGAACTCGTCAGGCACGACACGAAAACCACCCCAATGCGGCGGAAGTGGGACAACGCCATCGTTGAATTGTGCCGTCACACGCGCGACTTCGCGCTCCAGCGCCGAACGGTCCGGCAGTACGGCGCTCTGTGTCGATGCCCATGCGCCAAGCTGGCTGCCGCGTGGCCGCGTCCTGAAGTAATCCGCCGATTCTTCCGGCGCGACTTTCTCGACCCGTCCCGTGATGCGCACCTGGCGATCGAGCTCTTTCCATAAAAAAGTCAGCGCAGCGCGCGGATTTGCGGCGAGGTCGGCTGCCTTACGGCTGCGATAGTCGGTGAAGAAGACGACGCCGCGTTCGTCGATGGCCTTGAGTAATACGATGCGCGCGGAGGGCCGCCCCGATCCGTCGGCCGTCGCCAGCGTCATGGCGTTAGGCTCCAAGAGTTCGGCGCGTTCCGCATCGCCAAACCAGCGGCGGAACTGCGCCACGGGGTCACGGTCGAGGGTTGTTACATCGAGCGGCGCGAGCGCCAGCTGGCGGCGCACGTCACCTAACGAGATCGTCATCGTTGTTCGACAAGTCGCCGGAGCCCGTCGAGATCATAAGGCTTGCTGACCACAGCGGCGACGGCGAGACCTTCATCGGATTGCAGCTGTTCCGTCGTCGTGGAGTCCCCCGTGGAGAGGATGAAGCGTGCATGCTCGCACGTCGGCAGCTCGCGCATGCGACTCACCACGTCGCGCCCGCTCAAGCCGGGCATACGCAAGTCGCAGATGACGACATCGAAGGGCATCTGGGCCGCCAGGTTGAGCGCCTGCGTGCCATCGGACGCCTGCATCACGGCGTGGCCGCGCGACGTGAATGCGCGCTCGAGCAGCGCGCGGATGGCCCCCTCGTCATCCACTACGAGGATATCGAGCCGCGTCGAGTCGGGCTCCACGGCTGGCAGAGTTGTCGGTGTCGTCGCGATGTCCACCTCGGACGTCAAGGTATCGCGCGGAAGCGAGACGCGGAAATGCGAACCGCTGCCTAACGTGCTTGTCACATCGATGCCGCCGCCGTGCTGTGTGACGATGCCATGGACGACCGCCAGGCCCAAGCCGGAGCCTTTCCCTTCGTCCTTGGTCGTAAAAAACGGATCGAAGATGCGTGGCAGATCCGCAGCGGCGATGCCGGGTCCGTTGTCCGATACCTCGATCGAGACGACGTCTCCCTGAATGGCTGTCAGCACGCGGATCGTCGGGGGCGCGCGGAGTTCGCGCGTGGGTGCACTCCGCTCGATCATGTGTTCGAGTGCCTGACGCGCGTTCACGACGAGGTTGAGCACCACCTGTTCGAGCTGCGCGGGATCGCCGCGCACGATCGCCGGAGCCGATGCCAGCTCGGTAATGCAGCGGATGCCATGCGTGTCCAGTGCATAACGCTGGGTGTCGACGATGTAGCTCACGACCGCATTCACGTCGACGGGGCGAGGCTCGTGCGACTCCTGGCGCCGAGCGACGGCGAGCAGGTCTTTCACGATGCGCGCGGCGCGCTGCGCCTCGTGCAACATGGTGCTCAGCGCATGCCGCTCATCCTCGGCGAGCGGACCTTTGAGCAGGAGCTGCGCGAAACCCGCGATGGCGGCCAGGGGGTTGTTGATCTCGTGCGCCACGCCCGCGAGCGTCCTGCCTAACGCGGCCATCCGCTCGCCGCGGCGCACCATCTCCTCGCGGTGCAACCGCTCGGTGACGTTCTCCGCGATCGCGTCGCAGTAGAGCACCTGGCCCTGATCGCCACGCACCAGACGCGGCGACACGCGCACGCGAATTGTCGTAGCGTCACGTCGCCGCCAGGTAAAATCGTACCAGTCGCGCAAACGTCCCGACGCAAGATCGCCTTGCCAGCGCGCGCGATCTGCCGGCTCCACGAAAATCTCTTCGAGCACGGCGAGCTGCTGCAGCTCCTCCAGCAGGTCGTATCCGAGCATGCGCACCATGGCGGGGTTGGCATCGATGAACCGGCTGTCCTGGCCGCAGCGGTAGATGCCGTACGCCGCATGGTCCACCAGTGTGCGCAGCCGTTCTTCCGAACGGCGTAAGCGCCCTTCGCTCTCACGCAACGTCTCCTCGACGTCCTCGCGCTGCTCGATGTACTCCTGCAGGATTCCACGCAGGCTATCGAGGGCGCGCACCGCATGATCACGTTCAGCGGCGATCTGGGTGCGTTCTCGCCGAGTGCGTCGCCAGGTCCAGAGTGCAACCAGCGCCGCGCCTAACGCGATCCCCAGCGCTGTCCACCAGAGCGCCGTCACGCGGGCCACTCCCATGACCAACCGTGCCGATCACAACCGGCATTCATAGTTCGCGAGTCTACTCACACGCGGTATCTTTTGGCACCCCGTCTTCGCCGGATTGCCAATTTGACCGCTTCTGGGAACTGCGACGTGCTCCACAGCCTACGTTCTGCATCGTGAACCACGAGGACTCGCAAGCCCCCGTGGCAGTTAACGCGCAACGCGACGCTGAATTCGAGCGCGTCGCATTGCCCTGGATGTCTGATGTCTACCGTTTTGCCTACTCGCTGACGCGCAACGAGAGTGACGCTGAAGATCTCGTGCAGGAGACTTACCTGCGAGCTTTCCGCTCGTGGCACACGTTTCAACCAGGAAGCGATGCGCGCCGCTGGCTCTTCACGATCTGTCGCAATGCCTTCCTTCGCTCACGTGAGCGGACACGCCGAGAGGTGGAAGTGGATGATGGAGATACCGAAGCGTTGGCGACCGTGATGCGCCACGCCGAGCTCCTCTCCGACGGAACGGATCGCGTCCTCGCGCAGATCGACCTGCGGCCTGCCCTCACCCGCGCGCTACAGGAGTTACAGGAGCCGTTTCGCTCCGTGGTCATCCTCGTTGACGTCGAGGATCAGTCCTACGATGCCGCGGCCGACATACTCGGCGTCCCGATCGGCACGGTGCGATCGCGTCTCTTTCGCGGACGGCGGCAGCTTCAGGACAAGCTGGCCGCATACGCGAAGGACGCCGGTTTTGCGACGAGCATGGACAAGGAGGACGGTTCACATGGCTAATACGCCTCCGCCGTCAGGTGCGGCCCAGCCGCCCGACATCAATTGCTCACGCGCAATGCAGCAGCTCTGGGATTTCCTGGATCAGGAGCTGACGGATCATCAGATGGTGGTGGTGCGGCACCATATCGAATCGTGCTCGAGTTGCTTCCCGCACAAGGCGTGGGCTGAGCGGTTCCTCGAGGCGCTCCATTCCTTGCGGGATGAGAAGCTGATGCCGCCAGAGGTCAAAGCGCGAGTCATCGAGCAGCTTCGGTTGGCGGGATACTCGGGAGCGAGCTCTTAGCTCTTAGCCCTTGGCTCTTAGCTCGTAACTCGTAGCTCGTAGCTCAAGCAGAGTTCGCCATCGACAATAACTTGCTAAGACCTACGGCCAAAGAGCTAAGAGCAGGTTGTCTATCACGTTGTAACTCGCTAGCTTCGTATACCCGGTAGGGGTATATACGAGGATATTCATGGATAGCATTAAACTCGAGATAGAGGGTATGAGCTGCGCCCATTGTGTCGCGAAGGTGCGCGGCGCCTTGGCCGCCGTAAAAGGTGTCGCGGTCACGGATGTCCAGATCGGGACCGCGACCGTCGAAATGGACCCCGTCCAAGCCAACATCGGCACCCTCATCGACGCCGTGCAGGACGCAGGCTATGAGGCCCGCGAGAGCTTCTGAGGCCGGGACGCGCCTAACAATTCCCGTCGGCGGGATGACATGCGCGGCGTGCCAGGCGACAGTTCAGCGCGAGTTGCAACGCACGCCGGGCGTGGTCGACGCCAGCGTCAACCTGATGACCAATAGCGCCGCGATCACGTACGATCCGCGTGTTGTGGCGCCAGAAGCGCTCGTCGAGCGGATCCGAAAGACCGGCTATAGCGCCGATCTACCGCAGACTGCCCAATCCACAGTCCTCGAAACCGACCTCGAGGAGCTGCGCGGTTATCGCGACCTCCGGCTCAAGGCGATTGTCAGTCTCATCATCGGCGCCGTGTCGATGATCGTCTCGATGCCGCTCATGTCTGCGGCAGCGCACGCCGGAATGGACTCGGTGCGCGATCCATTCATGCGCTGGACGATGGAAACGCTGGATCCCACACTCCGCGCGGTATTTCCGTGGCTCTACGCCCTGACGCCTCAGGCGCTGTCGTGGACGTTATTCACAGCCACGCTTTTCGTGATGGTGTGGGCCGGGGGGCACATTTACAGGCGGGCCTGGATCGCGCTGCGCCACCGCGGCGCCAACATGAATACGCTGATCGCGTTAGGCACGTCGGCCGCGTTCGTCATATCTGCGCTCGCGACGATTTCGCCCGATTTCTTTGCCGAGCGTGGGGTGGCCCCGGACGTCTATTACGAGGCCGTGATCATCATCATCGCGCTCGTCTTGTTGGGAAACACGCTCGAGGCGCGCGCCAAGACAAAAACGGCCGCTGCAATCCGCCGCCTCATTGACCTGCAACCCAAGACAGCCCGCGTCGTCCGCGGGGATGCCGAAATGGATCTGCCGATCGGCGAAGTACGCGCCGGCGACCTTGTCCTCGTAAGGCCCGGTGAGCGGATTCCGGTAGATGGAGAGATCGTCGAAGGCACGAGCGCGGTGGACGAGTCGATGCTCACCGGTGAACCCATTCCCGTTCGCAAGGAGTCTGGGGATCGTGTGGTAGGGGGCAGCCTCAATGGTGGCGGAGCGTTTCGCCTCCGTGCCACGGCGTTAGGTGCCGACTCCGTGCTCGCGCGCATCGTCGCGCTCATGCGCGAGGCACAAGGTTCGCGCGCGCCCATCCAAAACCTGGCGGACAGCATTAGCGCGGTATTCGTGCCGATTGTCGTTGCTATCGCACTGGTGACGTTTGGGATCTGGTACGTAGTGGATGGAAACGCCGTACGGGCGCTCACAGCCGCGATTTCGGTGCTTGTTATCGCCTGTCCGTGCGCGATGGGACTTGCTGTGCCCACGGCAGTCATGGTCGCAACCGGCCGCGGGGCTGAAGCGGGTCTCCTCATCAAGGGAGGGGACGCGCTGCAGCGCGCTGGCAACGTCGATACCGTGGTGCTCGACAAGACAGGCACGGTAACGTTAGGCAAGCCGCTCGTGACCGATGTCATCGCCACGGAGGGTTTCGACGCCTCCCGCGTTCTTTCCTTCGCGGCCTCCGTCGAACGGCAATCTGAGCACCCTCTTGGAGCAGCCATCGCGCAGGCCGCCGTCACACGGCGGTTGCACCTAACGAACCCGGAGAGCTTCCAGGCCGAGGCCGGCCGAGGGGTACGTGGCTTGGTGGACGGAGACGTCGTAGTGGCCGGCAACGCCGATTGGATGCACGACTGGAGTGTGGACGTTGCACCGCTCGAGCACCGAGCTGCGGAACTGTCGGCGCAGGGTATGTCGCTGGTTTACGTCGCCGTCGATGGCAATCTCGCGGGACTCGTCGCAATAAGCGACCAGATCCGCCCGACGTCGGCGGCCGCGGTCGCGCGTCTGCACACGTTAGGCACGGAGGTGGTTCTGCTCACGGGAGACAACCCGCGCGCCGCGCAGGCGATTGCGTCGGCGGCTGGAATCGAGCGCGTCATCGCGGGGGTGTCGCCGGCGGGTAAGGTGGATGAAATCACGCGCCTGCGGCAGCAAGGCCGCGTCGTCGCCATGGTCGGCGATGGGATCAATGACGCTCCCGCGCTGGCTCACGCGGATGTCGGTGTGGCGATCGGCTCGGGAACGGACATCGCGATCGAGGCGAGCGACGTGACGCTTATGCGTCCGGACCTGCTCGGAGTGCCGCGCGCGATCACGCTCTCGCGGCGAACAATGCGCACGATGCGGCAGAACCTCTTCTGGGCTTTCGCCTATAACACCGTCGGCATTCCGATTGCGGCGGGTGCGTTATATCCGTTTTTTGGAATCCTCCTCAGTCCAATTCTCGCGAGTGCGGCGATGGCGCTTAGCTCTTTCAGCGTCGTCTCCAACTCACTGCGTTTACGGCGCCTGCGCCTGGCCTAACGAGTATGATCGATTCAAATGCCGCCGCCTGTGGATGTGGTGCCCTCCCGGCCGATGCCGCCACGGGACGCAAAGCGGTGGCTGTGGACGCCGACGTCAAAGCGCAAAACCTCGTCCGCTTGCGGCGTATCGAAGGGCAGGTGCGCGGTCTGCAAAAAATGGTCGAGGAGGACCGGTACTGCGCCGACATCATGACGCAGATCTCCTCGGTACAGGAAGCGCTGCGCGCCGTGGGCCGCGAGCTGCTGCGCAATCACCTGCGGCACTGCGCCAGCGCGGCCATCCGCGGCTCGAGCGAACAAGCCGAAGCCATGTACGACGAGCTCGTCAACCTCTTCCACCGCTCGGCGCGTTAGGCAGTCTGCTCGTTAGGTAGTCTCGCACCAGAAAGGCATACGCGGCGGCATAGACGACGATGCCGGCAGCCGCCGTAACGCTCGCCGCGTAATTCACGGCCGAGCCGCGGACCAGTCGGGTGAGCCCTTCCACCACGGTGGCGACGAAGATGAGCGCGGTCGGCAGCATCACGACAGCCGCGCTGAGGCGTTGCCAGCCCTCGGCGGTCGCTGCCCAGTACAAACCCAACTGGGAAAGTGCGCCGATGATCAGGGCGCGCACCGCAAGCATCAGCGGCGGCCGCGTTAGGCCGCTCGTGCCCATGCCGATGACGAGCAGCGTCGTCACCAAAGCCAGAAGAACCGCGGCAACGCGCAAGAGAATGCCGCCAGCTCCGCGAACGCCGGTCATTGCCACCACCAGGCTGTGTTGTTAGGCGTTACTGGGCGCCTTTGCGTTTCGTCTCGTCGTTTAGACTAAGGATAAGCTTTTCCAGGACGCCGGGGTTCACCGGCTTTGTGAAATGCTGGTCGAACCCGGCCTCCAGCGCGCGACGGCGGTCTTCTTCGGCGCCCCAGCCGGTGAGAGCGACGAGTACCATTCCCGCTCCCCAGCGCTCGGCGCGGATCGACCGCGCTACGTCGTATCCATTCAGGCGCGGCATGCCGATGTCGAGCAGGATCACATCGGGACGAAACGCCGATGCCTCTTCAACGGCTTGGAAGCCATCGTGCACGGTCCGCACTTCGTTCCCCATGAGGCGCAACAGCATGCTCATGCTTTCGGCCGCATCGCGATTGTCGTCGGCGATCAAGATGCGACAACCAAGCCCGTTGGCGCGGTGCAGCTCGTCGCTCGCGACGCGAGATGCGCCCGCACTCGCAGCAAGGATCGGCAGACGCGCAACGAACTCGCTGCCTTTTCCGACGCCTTCACTGCGTGCCTCGACGCTCCCGCCGTGCAATTCAACGAGCCGCTTGACCAGCGTTAGGCCGATGCCCAGGCCACCTTGCGACTTCTCCAGGGACCGGTCCACTTGCGCAAACATTTCGAAAATCCGAGGCAGCGCGTCGGGCGGGATGCCAATGCCGGTGTCTTTGACGCTGACAACAATCTCGGAATCCTGCGGAGTCACCGTTAACCAGATACGGCCTCCGCGCTCCGTGTACTTCGCCGCGTTGTTGAGAAGGTTGGCGAGGACTTGCGCCAGCCGCATCGGATCCGCGTCCAGATATACAGGCTGCGGGGGCAGCGTGATTGTGAGGGCGTGGCCCCCGGCTTCGATCACCGGCCGAGTGGTTTCCACCGCAGTATTCACGATGCCAGACAATTCCACGCGCTCCTTGCGCAGCTGGAGCTTGCCTCTCGTTATGCGGCTCACGTCGAGCAAGTCGTCGATGAGGCGGACCATCTGCCCGAGCTGCCGCTCCATCATGCGACGCGCCTGGTCGTTGGCTCCCTCATTGCCTTCGGCAAGACGCATGATGTGGAGCGAGTTGCGGATGGGCGCCAAGGGGTTCCGCAGCTCGTGCGCGAGGGTCGCGAGGAATTCGTCTTTGCGCCGATCGCCTTCGCGCAGCTCATGAATGAGTCGCAGGCGCTCGTACGCGGCAGTTACATAGTGGCAAATCGTCTGTATAAACCCGAGCTCATCCCGTTCGAATTCGTCGCGCTGCCGGCTGCCGAAAGCCAGTGTGCCTAACAAGCGACCTTTGGCGATGAGGGGGTGGCAGGCGTAGACGCGCATCCCCTGCTTCCGAACGATCTGCACACCTTCGTCATCCGAATCCTGCACGTGCGTGACCATCATGGCGCGCCGGTACAGCGCCGTGCGGCCGGACACACCCTCGCCGAACTCGAGCCGGGCCACCAATGTCGCGGCGGCATCGTCGAGTCCCTCGTAGGACGCCAGGCGCAACGCGTCACCGGTCTCGTTCACCATGTAATTGATGAACGCGTCCAGCTTGAAGTGCGGGGCGATCGTGATGAACATCCCGCGCATCATCGCGTCCGGATCGTCCGTAGCCAGCAGCACGGCCGCCGCTTCGCCGAGGAGCCGCTGCCGCTGGCTCTGCGCGCGCAGGGTGATTTCCGCAGCGCGCAGATCGAGCACCTGATCGCGCAGCTGGTATTGCCGCCGCCGCGCCCGAATCGCCGTGCGCAGCGCACTGACAAGTGTCGTTAGGCGGACCGGACGTTCCAGTATCGTGACGTTGCCTAACAACTCCATCGCCCACGCGGCGGCGGCCGAATCGGCGCCCGCGCCCGACAAGAAGATGATCGGGATGTCGGACCAGGGCTCCTGCTGCTCGAGCGCGTCCAGCATGAAGTGCACATCGGCGGCGGCGAACACTTCTTCAGTGAGCAGTACTGCCCCAGCTCCGGCACGCATCTCCTGCGCCAGGTGTGCCAGCGTACTGCACACCGTCTGTTCCAGGCGCGACTCCCCGAGAACCGAGCGGCAGAGTAGTGCATCCGCTTCCGTAGGGGCGAGGACGAGGACGCGTTCGCTCTCAGCCGCTGACATCAGTGCTGCCCGCGACGTGCGTCATGTTGTTGACGAACTGCGGAACTCCGCTCAACACGCCCTGAAAACCACGTAGCGGTTCGGTGATCTTCAGGCCGCCGTCGAATACCAACTCGCGGATTGTCCGCTCGTGCTTTCCAGTTCGCTTCTTGATCACCGAAACAGCCTGCCTGACCGCGCCCACTGTTTCGAAGTAACGGAGCAGGATCACAGTGTCTGCGAGATAACTCGTATCGATCGCTGCTCCACCGTCGGCGCCCACGAGTCCGTGCTCCGTTACCAACATGATCGTGGTTACACCGCGCTGGCCAAGGTATGTGAGAAGTTCGTGCAGGTGCAGCGTGAGGTGGCGCTCGCTCGGCATCGCATTGAGGTAGCCGGCCAGGCTATCGATCACGATCATCCCGGCACCGAATTCCTCGACCGCTTCGCGAACTGCGTGAGTGAACTCCCCCGGCGAAAGTTCGGCTGGATCGATTTGGCGCAGCATCACATGGTCGTTCTGAATCAACTCGCCGACCGGCATCTGCAGGCCAGACGAGCGCTCGAGCAGCGTTGCTATCGCTTCATCGAAGAGAAAGAACGCGGCTCGTTCTCCCCGCTGTGCTGCGCTGATGACGTATTGCGCGGCGATCGTGGATTTACCGCTCCCGGCGGGGCCGACCACCAGCGTGTTCGTGCCTTTTGCCAATCCACCGCCAAGGAGGGCATCCAACTGACCAATTCCACTTTTCACAGTCGCGCGCTCGTACAGGCTCCTGTGCTCCGAAGCGACGAGCCGGGGAAAAATCGTTAGGCCGCCGCGACGGATCGCCAGGTCGTGGTACCCTTCTCGAAAGGAGCATCCCCGCAGCTTTCGAACAAACAGGCGACGCCTCGGCCTTCCATAGTCGACCGGCACGATGTCGAGTTGGATGACGCCGTGAGCGAGGCTATGCAGGTATGTGTCGCTTTCTGCATGGACAGAATCGTCGACAACCAGAACCGTCGCCTGCTGACGGGCGAAGTGCTGCTTGAGCGCCGCCACCTGCCGCCGGTATCGAAGCGTGCTCTCGGCCATGAGCCGAAGCTCCGATATCGAGTCGACAACGATGCGTTTGGGCTTCTGCTTGCGCGCTTCCTCGAGCACCGTCCGTGTCGACTGTGCGAGCTCGACCTCGGAGGGGTGAAACATCGTATAACGCGCATCCGGCGTTAGGCTCTCTTCCGACGCAATCAACTCGACGATGTGGATCCCGTCGAGACTCCAACCATGTGAGGCAGCGCTCGACCGCAACTCCGCCGTACTCTCTGAGAGAGTGATGAGCATGCAGGAGTCACCGGCCTTAACGCCCGCGAGGAGGAATTGCAGTGCAAGTGTGGTCTTTCCGGCCCCCGTATCCCCTTCGATAAGGTAGAATCGGCCGGGCGCAAACCCGCCGCAGATGATTTCATCCAGGGCAGGAACCCCGCTGGACAGGGTCGTTTCCTCGGTTTGTTGAGTCACGGTGCCGGGCCGTCGAACGAGTGTGCCGCCGCAGTTGCAAACAGCGTGCTCTTGGTTCGGCTCGCTCCCGAAACGAGCTCTACTGGACCCGAAAGGCGTTAGGCGGTGGCAATAGGTTCGACTTCGCGGCCGCAGTGCTTGCACACTTTGGCGCGCGCAAGGATGCGCTCAGCGCAATATGGGCAATCACGTTCGTCGCGACGCACGGCTGAGGACGCTAAATCGGATGGAGCGAACATCCGCGGAGGCTCGACGGCGCTAACCTGACCTTGCACTTGACGGCGGAACTCGAGGGGTCGTGCGATGTTCGGAAATGGTTCTTTGGTCCCGCCAGTTCCCGTCACGGTGATGGTGCCGAAACCGAGGATACGGGCAAGGAACCCCTGCTCGACGCCGATCCCTTCGACTTTGCCGAGCATTGTCTCGAGTGTCCGGCGTTTGATCCAACCTGTCTTGATGATGACCCGCTTGTCTGTCACCGCGAACTCCGATGACGTGTACTTGATATGAGTGACCAGGAGCGGGATAAAACCGGCGGCGATCAACACAAGCCCGGCCCAGTTGACGCCTGACGCGAAAGCCCAGACCGCCCCGGCAGTCATGGCGGCGGCAAACAGGCCAGGAATGACATAAATCAGCTTGTGCAGGTGCGTCCGGTACTTCACGTGCTCCCCATGCAGTAGCTGATCCTCGACGTAACCCATCGTTCACTCCGCGTAAGTGCTTGAAGGTGTCTAACCCACCCGATAACTCAAGCGTCGAATGACCACCCACACCTCTTGCGTTCGCGCTCTCGGTCTCGCGCTCTGCGCGCTCTGCGGCCAGCAAGCAGCAGGGCAGTCGATAGTCATACGTAATGTGACCGTGATCGATGTCGCCGCCGGTGCGCCGGTGCGCGACCAGACGGTCGTAATCGAGAGCGATCGCATACGCGCGATTGGGCCGAGTGCGTCGGTCGCTGTGGCCCGTGGCGCACGAGTCGTCGAAGGTCGCGGCAAGTATTTGATGCCAGGGATGTGGGATATGCACACCCACTTCTCTCTGGGCGGACGCTCCGCACTGACGATGCTGGTCGTGAATGGCGTCCTGGGTGTACGCGATATGGGTGGGGGGTTCGACGTGCTTCGTGCCTGGCGCGACAGCATCACGGCCGGGACGATGGTCGGTCCGCGCATCGAGTTAGTCGGGCCGATCGTGGAAAATCGTGCGTGGCTCGACCGCGTGCTCGCCCGCATGCGGCAGGATGGGAATGAGGTCGTCGCACGGTCGTTGAGCGAGCGCATCGCAGTATCGACCCCGGAAGATGCGCAAGGTGCAGTGCAGCGGGTAGCCGCGTTAGGCGTATCGATGCTCAAGGTGCGCAACGATCCACCGCCGCCGGCCTATTTCGCGCTGTTGCGCGCGGCGCGCGAGCGCAATATCCGCGTGGTCGGGCACCCGCCGAACCGCACGAGTCTCGGCGACGCGTCGGATTCGGGGCACGCCAGCATCGAACACCTTCTACTGACGTTCGCTCAGGGAGGCTGGGGCTCGACGCTCGATGTTTTGCCGCCAGAAGGGCGCGCGGCACTGCTGAGCAAGCTGGCGCGCAACCGCACTGCGCTTGTACCGACGATCGTCGCAGGTATCGGCTTCCGGCACACACCGGATAGCGTCGTGCTCGCGATCATCGACGACCCAACAGGCGCTCGTGAGCCGCGCCGCAGGTATGTCTCAGATGAGATGGCTGCAGAGTGGCGCGGGCAGATACGCATGAAGGCGCTCGAAGGACCGCAGCCTGACTGGGCTGCGCTCAATCGTCAGGCGTCAGCTCACCTCCGCGCCATCGACTCCGCCGGCGTTCCGGTCCTTCTGGGGACTGACATGGGAGCGCCGCTCGTGTTCCCTGGATTTGCAGTACACGACGAGTTGGCACTCATGGTTCGCGATGGAGGAATGTCACCAGCGCGTGCGCTTCACGCAGCCACGCTCGCTCCCGCGCAGTTCCTGGGGCTCGAGCGCGAACTAGGAACCGTTGCAGCGGGAAAACGCGCCGAGCTCGTGTTGCTCGATGCGGATCCGCTGGCGGATATCGCGAATGTCAGCCGCATCAACAGCGTGATCAGGAGCGGACGTTTGCTCGATCGAACCGCGCTCGACGCTCTCATGAAAGGGGTTGCCACCAGCCGTTAGGCGGCGTTCAGCTTTGCGCTGCGCGGACCGGCGCCATCTCAGCGGGTGCGGTTCTCTCGGAGTGAACGAGTAATCTCGGCGGGTAGATCCATTTGAGCAGCGGTGTCGTCATGATGGTCGTGGCCAGGGCCATCAACACCAGCATGGCGAACAAAGCCGGCGAGATCACGCCGATGTCCAGACCGACGTTGAGGATGACGAACCCCATGAGGCCGCGGGTGTTCATCAGAGCGCCTAACGCGAGCGACTCGCGCCACGACATCCCGCTGGCACGTGCCGCGAGCGCGCTTCCTCCAACCTTTCCCGCCACCGCGACGAACAGGACAAGCGCCATATACATCCACAGGTCGCCGCTGATCAGCGCGACGCTCGTGCGGAGACCGGTGAAGGCGAAGAAGAGCGGGAGGAAGAGAACAACCATCACGTCCTCGAAGCGGTCGCGAAACGCGCGCACGAAACTTTCGCCTTTGGGCATGACAGCGCCGGCGAGGAAGGCGCCGAAAACGGCGTGAACGCCTAACCGCTCGGTAATCCAGCCGCTGACTAAAACCATGAACACGACCGCGGCGATGCGGTCCTGTGAGAGAAAACCCCACTTGGTGTATGTGGTCTCCAGACGAGCCAGTGCGCGCCGTACGACCGTCAACATGAGCAAAACGAACAGGATCGACCCGCCGATCATGAGCGGCAAAGAGACGGGCGCGTCGGCGCTGCGCGCGATGAGGACTACCGCCGCCAGTATACACCACGCGGTGACGTCGTCCACCGCGGCACACGCGATGGCGATCGCTCCCAATCGCGTCCGCGTTAGGCCGCGCTCACTGAGGATCCGCGCGAGAACGGGGAACGCTGTCACGCTCAGCGCTGCGCCCATAAAAAGGGCGAAGGCGGTAAAGGTGACGTCGTCATCTGACAGGCGAGGATACAGAAAAAGGGCGAGAAGGGCGCCGAGTAGGAACGGTGCGATGATGCTCGCATGGCTCGCGATGACCACCACGTGCTCGCGGCCGCGGATGAGCTTCGGATCGAGCTCCAGTCCCACGAGGAACATGAAGAACAGGAGCCCGATCTGACTCAAAGCGTTCAAGAAGCCAAGGCTCGCGGCAGGAAACAGCGCGGTCGAGACGTCCGGCGCGAGCCAGCCTAACAACGAGGGCCCCAACAGGATTCCCGCGAGCATCTCGCCAATGACTTTCGGCTGGCCCACAAGCCCCAGCGCGCGACCAAGCACGCGCGCACACAGCAGAATGGCCGCGACCTGCGCGAGGAGCAGGAGCGGACTAGGCATCCAGCCCGCGATTTGAGGACCGCTCCGGTACGCGCAGAGCACGGAATCGAGCAGGCGCACATGTGGCGCAACCGCGGAACATCACCTGCCCCACGAGCGCGCGCTCGCTGCCAGTGCGCACGACAACAGCGGTCACTGCCACCGAGTCCAGTGTTTCGCAACTCGCCGTCCGAAACGCTTTACCGGGTGCCGCCGCGTAGACGGAATCGCCCGCAATCGCGCCGACGAGTAATAGGTCACCGACTCGCACATCGAGGCGGGTGCCTGACTGGGCGACGGTCAGCTCATTCGGTTGTGCGCTCGTTAGGTTGGCAATACAAGGTCCACTCGTCGCTGAGTCATACGTCACGGCATAGAGCCCGTGAACTGCCCTCGGCGCGTCGAGTCCCTGTCCCAACCGCAATACACCCATCAGTGCCAACACTGGCATTCCAACCAACAAGAGATACCAGAGGGCTGAGCGCATTCCTTATAGGTTGAGGTCTGAGGTCTGAGCTAGGGGAGGCGGACGGCGCGAACCGGCATTCCGACATTCAATACTTGTAGACCGGTGACACCCCCTGCGGGGTCACGTTCAACAGCGAATTCCGCTGGCGACTCGAGGGAGAACAAGCGGTCCGGAGCCGAGGCGTAAAGCCGCATCGGTTGCCGCGACAGGGGGGCCGCCTCCGCAAACAGCACGGGCCCTTCCATCCGCATAACGAGCGGGATCGTGTCCCGCCCAACTGTAATGCGATACTTCCCGGCCAAGGAGCGGAGCTTCTGCGCATCCATTTGGACGACCTGACGCATCTGCGTCTGCATCACGTTCCAGCCGTAGACGTCTGCGACGGCGCGCGCGATCTCATTGGCGATCTCGCTGCCGTTATCCGAGTTGGTCATGATGGCGATGCCATCGCCGTGCGTCGTAAACGCGAAGAAGTAACAGCGATAGCCGGCATTCGCGCCGCCATGACTGAAGCGGGCCGTTGCACCCTCACCTTCGAGCGCCACCCCGAGACCGTACGTGCCTTTCTGGATGGTGACGAAGTCGCGTGCCAGGGCAGGAGAGAGCAATGCGTTAGGCTCGCCAGCTAACGAGCGCTGGATGGCGCGCGCGAAGAGCAGAAGGTCTGTCGGCGTCGTCCACAGCCCCGCCGCTGCCATCTCTGGATAAGAGTGCCAATCCCCAGCGATCGGCGTGCCGTCGCCGCGATGCGCAACTGCAGCCAGATGCCGTTTCTCTTGCGGTAATGGCTGCTCGTAGCCAGAGCTCTTCATGCCGACCGGGCCGAGCACCAAGTCTCGCATGAGCTGGGGAAACTGCTTGCCGGTCACATTGCTGAGCGCGAGCTGCATAACGGTGTACCCGCCGCCTGAATACCGCCAAATCGTTCCGGGCGCGACGTTCACACGTACAGGCGCCGTGTTGGCGGGCTTACTTCCGTCGAGAACTTGAACGGTCGTGGGCACGGGAGCGCTCGACGCGTAGCCGGGGAAGCCGTGCACGGTGAGGCCCGCGCTGTGACTGAGCAGGCGCCGCAGCGTCACCTTTTCCCGCGTCGTGTATGTCGTGTCGGGGACCTTCCAAGTCGCCAGAAAGCTGTTGATGTCATCGTCCAGCGTTAGGCGCTTGTTGTCCACGAGTCTGAGCGCCGCGGCGGCTGCCACGGGCTTACTGATCGACGCAGCCTGGAAGAGCGTCGTCGAGTCCACCGGTTCGGCGGCGCCGGCGCGCTTCACGCCGTAGCCCTTTGCCCATTCGATCTTGCCGTTATGCATTACCGCGACGCTCACGCCGGGCGTGCGGAGCGTCTTCATCCGCTCTTCTATTGCGTAGCGCGGTACGGGTTGGCCGGCGATGGCGGCACGCGGGAGCAGTCCTTTTTCTACTCGCGCGACGCGTTCGGCGACGTCGGCCGGGCGAGATTGCGGGAACGCGGTTGCGCTGACAACCGTTATCCCGAGGAGAAGCCTAACGAGTTTTGACATCGAGGTCTGAGGTCTGAGGTCTGACTGAGCTAAGAGCTAAGAGCTAATCTCCAGTGGGTATGATCCCGGCGCCTTCGACCATGAGAATGACTGTCCGCTCCGGTGCGCGCGTGCGATGCCTAACGCCGCGTGGGACCACGAACCCCTGCCGCGGCAAGAGCTCCACGCTCCGCTCGTCGAGATCCACGATAAAGCGACCTTCCACGACGTAGAAAAACTCGTCCTCATCGTCGTGCTTGTGCCAATGGTACTCCCCAGGCTCGAAGACGCCGAGGCGGACAACCGAATCGTTCACCTTGCAAAGCGTCTGGTTGTACCAGGGATGGTTCACGCTACTCACGAGCTCGGGTAGGTCGACGACCTCGAGCGGGCGATAGTGGATGTTGAGCCGCGTGTCGTACGGATAAGCACTCGTATCAGACATACTCGAGCTCCAGCAAAAGCGAACGCGTCAGACTACGTGTGAGCGGATCAATTGATGCAGTGATGTTCTAGGGGTCGCTAGCGCCCCCCAACGATCGGAGTGAGGGATATATGAAGTCACGAAACGTACTCCGCGCGCTAATTGGCGCGCTCTGCATACCCGCGACGGCGCTTGCCCAGACAAAGGTGGCCGCCGGTGCGGCGCCGACCGCCATCCGCCCCAACGAGCTGACCGATGCCGAACGCGAGGCTGGCTGGCGGCTCCTTTTCGATGGCAAGTCGTTGCGCGGTTGGCTCCTCGTCGGCACTGACAGCATCGTCAACTGGAGGGTGGAAGACGGGGCGATCAAGCGCGTGCCAATCGGGCCGGGAGCCTTAGTGCCGGACGGTCACGCGGCGACCCGCGGAGACCTTGTGAGCGAGGCGTCCTTCACTGATTTCGAGCTGTCGTGGGAATGGAAAGTGGCCCAGGGTGGGAACAGCGGCGTCAAATACAACGTGGCGACTGACTTCGCGGGCGCGAGCTCCGCGAACGCTGCATTCGGCTTCGAATATCAGATCCTGGACGATTCCCTGGCCGAGGACAACGCGACGGCGAGCCATCGTGCCGGAGCGCTGTACGACATCATCGCGCCTAACGAGCTCAAGAAACTCAACCCCGCCGGCGTGTGGAACCACTCGATGATAGTGATGAAAGGCAACCGCGGTGAGCATTGGCTCAATGGCGCCCTCATTGTGGAGTTCGAATTAGGCACCCCGCGCGTCGATTCGCTCATAGCGCGGAGCAAATACGCGTTGGTTCCGGATTTCGCGAAGCGTCGCGCCGGCCGGATCATCCTGCAAGACCATGGCGGCGAGGTGCACTTCCGCAGCATCAAGGTTCGCGAGATCAAGCACGAACACTAGCGTTTGCTTGTTGGACATGAGAGGGCGGTAAGGTCAAAACCGGCGCCGCAGACAACACAGATGGTAACGAGACAACACGCGGAGGACCTTAACAAAAACACATCACAAACATCAGCGCGTTATCGCCGTTCAAATCCGCGTTGATCTGCGGCGCCGCTCTTGATTTTCTGGTTTCCGAATACCGATAGAACAAAGCTCCACCACGGACGAACGGCGACTTGTAAAGCGACAACGCACGGATAAAACTCAAAAAGGTCCGTGCGTTATCGTGCAACGTTAGGCGCCCCGTGGGACGACATAGCGCGGCGTGATGTGCTTCACCGACACCGTCCCTGCCTGACGCATGACGATGTTCAACTCGCGCTGCAGCAGCGCGAGGACGGTCTCGACGCCTTCCTGACCGAACGCGGCGAGTCCCCACACATATGGCCTGCCGATACCTATTGCTGTGGCACCCAAGGCAAGGCCTTTGAAGATGTCGGTGCCGCGACGGAATCCGCTGTCGACGATTATGGGAACGCGCCGCCGCACGCCGGCGACGACTTCCGGAAGCGCCACGATGGTCGCGCGTTCGCTGTTCTCAGCGCGGCCTCCGTGGTTGGACACGAACATGCCGTCCGCGCCGTTCTGAATGGCCAGCTCCGCATCTTCGCGCGTGACGATCCCTTTGAGGAAGATCTTCATGCTCGTCGTATTCTTGAGTCGCCTAACGAATTCCCACGTGGGTGTCCCGACTTCGGGAATGGGCGTCCCGGGCCCCGGCTCCGCGAGCATCGGCTTGCGCCTGTTGTCACGATCGTCGACGCGACCGCTCACGCCAGGCTCGGGACGTCCACCGGCGTGACATTGTTCGCAGCGCCGGTCGTCCAGCATAGCGCCACGACGCATCGTCTCGCGGTTGCCGCCGCCGATCTGGTCGATCGTCAAGGCAATCACGGGACATCCGGCTTTCTCCACCCGTTTCACTACGTGGCGCGTCTGATTCCAGTCTGCCTGGTGATAGAGCTGAAACCACACAGGCATCCCACGCGCCTCGCTGACGTCTTCGTACGAGGTCGTGCCGACCGTGGACAGAACTTGCAGGTGACCGCGCGCCTTTGCGGCGCGTGCAACGGCGATTTCTCCCTCTGGATGAAAAGCCTTCTGGCTGCCAACCGGACACAGAACGATCGGCGTCGCCCATTTCGTGCCCAGCAAGTCGATCGACGTGTCGATTTTGCTCACGTCGACGAGACGCCGTACGCGCAGGGTATAGCGCGTGAATCCTTCGCGATTGGCACGAATGGTCGCGTCGTCGTCAGTGCCGGTCGCCATGTACGCCCAGTGCGCAGGTGGCAGCTTGCGGCGTGCGACCGGTTCGAAGTCAAACACGTTGAGCGCTTCGCGCGCCTGCGCGATGAGTGAATCCTGAGTGGCTTGCTGGACCGCGTCGAGCGCGGCCTCCTGCTCTCGGAGCGAACCGCCGATCAGACGACGTAGCGACGTGAGATCGACGCCGGCAGCGGCGAGCAGTGGACTGCCGGCGAGAAACGAGAGGAAGTTGCGACGCGTGACGTCACTCACGGCAGCGCGAAGCTATGGCGCCTGCTTCAGGCGCGCAACTCCCTGCCTAACGCGCTAAGGTGCGCGGTGCTGAGCCGCGGCATTGAAAAGAGGGCCACACCGGCAGCACCGGCGGCACGTGAGAGAGCAACTGCCCGCGTGAGCTCCGTGGGATCCAGTCGTGGAACGAACAAGCCCGCATACAGTGGGACGCTGGCGGGCAGGGCCTGCACGCCTTCGCGCGCCGCCCGGCCAATCCAGGCAACGTCCTCGAGATAGAAATTGTGATACAGCATGGGGAAGACGGCATCCACCGGCCACGTATCCCACGCCTGCCTAACGAGCTGCCGGCCAAGTGTCGGGGTCCCGAAGACGGCGGCGCTGAGGTGCTTCCTGCGCGCCCGCACCGTGCGCGACAGGAGCGTCACGAGCTGGGTGATGGAGTCCCAGCGGAACTCGCGCCACGCAACGTGCGCCGGTGCATCCTCCAGCTTTATGGGATCGATGCCCGTCTGCTCGCGGAATTTTGCGCGACAGACCTCACAATAGCAGAAATCGTACTCCGGCAGCTCCTTGGTCTGTACGAGGTTGTAGCGGGACCAGAGACCGCGCGGCAGGATCACATCAATGAAGCGGATGTAATCGAGGTGCACACCGTCGACGTCCGGGAGCTGCGCGATGCGATCGACGGCCGCGCGCAGATAGTCGCGGACCCCATCGCGATTGGGGCAGAACCAGTTATACGACGGGACGTACGGTGGCCGCGTTAGGCTCGAATGACCGTTGCGGCTGACGCTGAACCATTCCGGGTGATTTCTTTTGGCCCACCTGTCATTCGTGCGGTACAGCGTGAAGATCCAGCGATGGAACGTCATCCCTTCGGCCTTGGCGGCGGCTGCAATCGGCCCAGTGTTGGCTCCTTCTACAATGACGCCCGTTATCCCTGCCGCGCGCAGCCTGGCCAGACGTGCGCGCCATCCTTGGCTCGCCCCTGTTGCATGGAACCACGTCCACGCTTTGAACTCGTTGGAGCGGGGCGCAAAAACATGGGCGTTCGCCGCTTTCGCAGCAGCGGTGACGCCGGCCGCGCTACCAAGAAGCCTGAGAAAATCACGCCGATACACTAGGGTTAGCCTAACGCCGGCTCACGACGAGGCAAGCAAGCCCTGGCAGGACATGACTCGGCTGAGGCCTCTCGAGCCCCTAGCCTCTAGAAATGGCATGAATTCCCGCGATTGCGGCATTCGTAACGAACGCTACGTTAGGACGGCTCCCCAGTCGTCGTCTCACCCTCCAGCCAACCCCTCAAGCTGGGACCGACTATGACGCTTTTTCTACGTCCGCTCGCTGTCTCCGCCCTCCTCGTCGGCGTCTCGGTCTCTTCTGCCGCGCAACAAGGCCAGATCAGCGGCCGAGTGACGGATTCCGTCGGCACTCAACCGATTGGATCGGCGCAGCTTAGTGTCGTTGGCACGACGCTCGGTGCGATCACGAACAACGACGGCCAGTACACGATTCGCGGAGTCAATCCAGGCCGCGTCGAGGTGCGCGTCTTACGACTCGGCTTCGCGGAACAACGCCAGGCCGTGACCGTGACGGCAGGTCAGACTGCGTCACTCAACTTCCAGCTGCGCGCCGTAGCAATGACGCTGAACCCGGTGGTGACGACGGCCACGGGACAGCAACGGCGCGTGGAGGTGGGCAACGCCATCGCTCAAATCGACGCGTCAGACATTGTAGAAAAGCGCGCCGTTTCGAATGTGGCGGACATGCTCGTTTCCAAAGCAGCCGGCGTGCTCGTGATCCCCGGGACGCAGACGGGCGCGGGAGTGCGCGTCAGGATTCGCGGCACGAGCTCACTGTCGCTCACGAACAATCCGATCTACGTGATCGATGGTGTACGCGTAGAAGGGACGACTGGCTCCTCGACGCTGAGCGTTGGGGGCACGACGCCGAGTCGCATCGGAGACATCAATCCGGAAGAGATCGAATCGATTGAAGTCGTGCGCGGCCCCTCGGCATCTACGTTGTACGGAACCGATGCCGCGAACGGCGTCATCGTCATAACGACGAAACGCGGCGTCGCCGGCCGCACGCAGTTCAGCTACTACACCGAACAGACGGCGATCAGAGATCGCAACGATTATCCAACTGCCTATCGTGGCTGGCGCACCGGGACAACGGGCACGACCAACTCGACGGCCGCCAACACAGTGCAATGCCTGCTGACGCAAGTACCAGCGGCGACATGCACACAGGATAGCGTGACTGCCTACAACCTGCATAACGATCCCGAGTCGACGCCCTACGGAACAGGTTACCGTCAGCAGCACGGTCTGCAGCTGCGCGGCGGAACGGATGCGGTCCGCTACTTCGTCCACGGCGAGTGGGAAGACGAAGATGGCGTGACGAAGGTACCGGAATTCGAAGAACGGTATCTGGCGGCGCGCGGGCTATCGCTGCGCCCAGAGCAAGAGAGTCCAAACCGCTACACGAAGATGACGGCGCGGACGAACCTCAACTTCACGCTCCCGCGCAACGCGGACCTCGCGATCAATGGCGGCTACATCTCATCGGACCTGCGGTTGCCGATGAGTGACGATTCAGGTGTCAGCGGAATCGCCGCGAATGTGTATGGCGGACCTGGAATGAAATACAACCTAACGCCGACCGGCGACACGTTATACGGATGGCGTCAATTCACACCGCGTGACATTTATCAGGCAACGAGCAATCAGGCCATCGAGCGGTTCATCACATCAGCAAGCTCGAACTGGCGGCCAACGGATTGGCTATCGCTGCGTGGCAATACGGGACTCGACTTCATCAGCCGCAAGGACACGCAGCTCTGCCGCTTCGCGAATTGTCCTGACGTCGGCACCGATCGGCAGGGCTTCAAGCGCGACAACCGCTCGAGCTTCTACATCTATACGGTAGATGCGGCGGCGACTGCCACGAAACGCCTCACCGACGCCATCGATGCGAAGACGACCGCCGGCTTCCAGTTCTACCGGAACGTCTTCAACCGCAACGGCGCGACGGGGCTCGTGCTTCCGCCCGGGGCGACGACCGTAACCGCCGGCGCCACTGCGATGGCGGACGAAACGAGCAGCGAAAGCCGCACGTTAGGCGGCTTCATCGAAGAACATCTTTCTTTCCGCGACCGCTTCTTCCTGACCGGTGCCGTCCGCTCGGATCGTAATAGCGCATTCGGCGCGGACTTCGAGACCGTTTTCTATCCCAAGCTGGCAGCGTCCTGGGTGGTTTCGGATGAATCGTTCTTCCCGACGCCGACCTGGCTCAGCCAGTTGAGGCTGCGCACGGCGTACGGCGCATCGGGCGTCCAGCCCGGGACGACCGACGCGGTCCAGTTCTTCTCCGCGACGACCGGCCGCCAGGAAAGTGGCGACGTTCCAGCGCTCGTCTTCACGGCGCTCGGCAACCGCAACCTCAAACCGGAGCGCTCCACCGAGATCGAGTTTGGCGTCGACGGCAGTTTCTGGGAGAGCCGCATCTCGACGGAGGTCACGTACTACAACAAATCGTCCAAGGACGCGCTCATCAGCCGCGTGCTGCCGCCCTCGTTAGGCACGGGCAACACGACGCGCTTCGAGAACCTCGGCGAGGTGAGAAACTGGGGGTGGGAGGCGCTGATCAACGCGCAGCTCTTGCAGACCAGCGCGTTGGGTTGGGACGTCACGATCAACGGTTCCACGAACCAGAACGAGCTCGTAAGCCTCGGCGGGGTACCACCCAGCGGCGGCGCGACGCAACAGAATCGCGAACGATATCCGCTAAATGGTTGGTGGGCGCGAGCGCTCACGGGTTGGCAAGACAAGAACGGCGATGGCATCATCGTGTACAACGCCAACCCGTCGCTCAGCGAGATCACCGTGACCGATACGGCGGTCTATCTCGGCTACTCGGTTCCGAAACATGAAGTCGCGCTGACCAATGGATTCGAGCTTTGGCAGCGGCGCATCCGGATCGCCGCCATGATCGATTACAAAGGCGGCCATAAGATCTACAACAACACAGAGCGCATCCGTTGCGCCAGCCGCTTGAATTGCTCGGGTTTGATCAACCCGCAGTCATCACTCTACGAACAGGCGCGCACGGTGATGGTGCGCGAGCACCCGAGTCGGTCTGTCGCGGGGTTCTTCGAGGACGGCGACTTCCTCCGCTTCCGCGAGCTGTCGGTTTCGCTCAACGCTCCCGAGCGCTGGTTAGGCAGACTTGGCGGGCGCAACCTCGTCGCGACGTTCGCCATGCGCAACGTCGGCATCCTTTGGACCGACTATACCGGCGTGGATCCGGAAGCCTTCGGCACGACAGGCGATGCGCCATCGGAGTTCCAGGCTTTTGGTCCACCGACGTATTTCTCCTTCCGTTTCATCCTTGGCTTCTAAGGTGATCCCTCGCATGACGTATCGAATTACTGGAAAGCGATTCTGGTCCGGCGCGCGCCATATTGCGGCGGTAGCAGCGGCACTCACGCTGGGCTCGTGCGAGCCCACTGAATTCCTCGAGGTCACCGATCCTGACATCATCAATCCGATTGACGTCACCTCGGCTGCGGGAGCTAATGCCGTTAGGCAAGGTGCGCTTGCGCGCCTCAATGCAGCGACGAGTGGAGGAACGACAGTTTCAGGCTCGTTCCAGGACGAGGGCATTTTCCTGTTTGGTGGCCTCTTCGCCGACGAGTGGAACAATGGCGATTCTTTCATTGCGCGGCAGGAAATTGATCAGCGTGTGATCACGATACAAAATAATTTCCTGACGAGTGCCAATCGGGCGCTGCATCGAGCGCGCCTCGCGGCCACACAGGCGATCGAGCTGCTCCTGGAGTTTAACCCGACAGGCCCCGCGGCCGAACGTGCCGAGATGTATTTCGTACTCGCGTACGTCGAGAACATCATCGCCGAGCACTATTGCAATGGTATCGTGTTCAGCACGGTCGTCGATGGCGCCGAGCAGTACGGCGAACCGAAGACCACGCAGGACGTGTTCACGCTAGCGCTCGCACACGCCGATTCCGGGCTTGCGCTTATCACGGGCACCACCGCTGCTGACGTTAGGATACGCAACGTCTTGCAGGTCACACGCGGGCGGATTCTGCTAAACCTGAATCGCCCGGCCGATGCTGCAACGTCGGTGACTGGCGTGCCCACAAACTTTGTGTACCAGATGCAGCACGCTATTACGGCGAACAGCAATCAGATCTGGAGCATGAACAACCTCGCGCGCCGGTACAGCGTGAGCACCGGTGAAGGGACGAACGGCTTGAACTTCGCAACCGCCAACGATCCTCGTGTGCCCATTTGTGAAGGCGGCGACGCCACGTGTCGCGCGATTGGCGTGACAACAGCGACGCGAGATGATCTGAGCCGGCCGTTCTACGTCCAGCGGATCTGGCCCACGCGCGAATCGTCCGTGACGATCGTGAGCGGCGTGGAGGCCCGCCTCATCGAAGCCGAAGCGCAACTGCGCGCGCAGAACTTCGTGGCGTCTCTGGCGACACTCAACGCGTTACGCACCACGGTGACGGGCCTAACGCCACTCACGCCAGCGACGACCGATGCGGCACGCGTGGATCAACTCTTCCGTGAGCGCGCATTCTGGATGTTCTCCACCGGACACCGGACCGGCGATTTGCGGCGTCTTGTTCGCCAGTACAGCCGCGCGGCCAACACGGTGTTCCCGGTCGGAGCGTGGCACAAAGGCGGCAACTACGGTGTCGACGTGAACATCCCGATCCCGATGGCCGAGCAGAACAACCCGAACCTGGGTACGACAGGCACGGCGCAGACGTGCATCGACCGTAACGCCTAACGAGTATTCGTATGCCGCAGCGAAGTGGGATCCGGCGAGCAGCGTTTTCGCTGCTCGCTGTTTTTTGGGGAACTGAATCGGCGGCGCAAGCGCCGGAGCTCGCGCAGCAAGTCGAAATCCGGCGAACTGCGTACGGCGTACCGCACATCAAGGCCGACAACCTCAAGGCCTTCGGCTATGCCTTGGCATACGTGCAGATGGAAGACCACGGTCCGCGCGTCGCCTTTGGTATCTTCCGCGGGCGCGGGGAGATGGGCCGCTGGTTCGGCCGTGACAGCATGGAGACCGACTTTTTTGCGCAGCGCTTGTATGCGCTCGCGGTCCAGCACTACGCCGATCTGGAGCAGGCGACGCGCGATGTCTATGAGGGGTTCGCTGCGGGGGTGAACCGCTACATCGAGCTGCACCCTAACGAGTTCCCACCCGGGTTCGCGCCCCGCTTCACGGGGTACGATATCGCCGCGCGCGACGTGAACATCGCGACCCCACAAGACGCCGGAAGGTTCCTGGCTCGGCTGACTCCACAACGCGCAGGGCAGCGGGCAGCGCCGACCACGCCTCCGAGCGAGGAAATCGAGGAAGGCTCCAACGCATGGGCATTTGCCCCCAGCCGCACGAAGTCGGGACGCGCGATCTTGCTCCGCAATCCGCACCTGGCCTGGACCGCCGGTTATTACGAAGCGCACGCAATTGTACCCGGTGTGCTCGATTTCTACGGCGACTTTCGTATTGGTGGTCCGTTCGGGGTAATCGGTGGGTTCAACAGGAACCTTGGTTGGGCGACGACGAACAACGCACCGGACCTGGACGAGATCTATGCGCTGGACGTCGATCCCGATCGCGCGGACCACTACCTGTTCGAAGGGACGTCGGTGCCACTGGAGCGCGAATTAGTCACAGTCGCCTACAAAAACGGCGAAGGGCTGTCCACTGAGACGCGCGAGTTCTGGCGGTCCCCGTTAGGCCCCGTTATCCACCGGGCCGGTGGTAAGATCTACGTTCTGCGCGCCGCGGCCGAGGGCGACTTCCGTCATGGCGAGCAGTTCCTGCGTATGATGCGCGCGACATCACTAGCCGAGTGGAAGAGTGCAATGCGCATGCGCTCGCGTGTTACGTCGAACTTCACATACGCCGACCGAGCGGGGAACATCCTCTACGTGTGGAACGCCTCCATACCGGCGCTCCCACACGCGAGTGGGGGCGATACGAGCGCGGTACCTGTGCGCAAGACCGCGGACGTGTGGACACACTATGTGCCATGGGATTCCTTGCCTCAGGTGCTGAACCCCAAGGGCGGTTACGTGCGCAATGAAAACGACGCGCCATACCACACGAACTTGCAGGCAGTGCTCGATCGTGCGCGCTATCCGGCAAACTTTCCCGAGCCGTCGCTCAGACTGCGGAGCCAGCACAGCCTAACGCTGATCGACAACAGGAAGAAGTACAGCCTGGAAGATGTGATCGCGCTCAAGAACTCGTATCGCATGTTGCTCGCGGACAAGGTCAAGGCCGATCTGATCGCGGCGGTGCGCGCCGCGTCGCCGGGCGCGCCGGTCAGCGAGGCGCTGGCCCTCCTCGAGCGCTGGGACAACACCGTCGCCCCGACCAGCCGCGGCGGCGTGCTGTTCGAAGCCTGGTGGCGCAAATACACAGAGGGCGTGAATCCCGATTCCATGTTCGCGGAGCAGTGGACGCCAGCAGCGCCGATGGCCGGCCCGCGCGGTCTCAAAGATCCAGCGCGCGCGGCCGGTGCATTTACGTGGGCGGTGGAAGAGACCGCTCGTCGCCATGGAGCCTACGATGTCGCATGGGGTGACGTGCATCGTGTGCGCGCGGGAAAGGTCGATCACCCGATAGGCGGTTGTAGCGGCGCGTTAGGGTGTTTCCGCGTCCTGAACTTCCGGAACGAGCCTGACGGTAAGCGAGCAGCCGCCGGTGGTGACGGGTGGGTGATTGCCGTCGAGTTCACCGATCTACCGCGGGCCTATTCTGTGCTGGCGTACGGGCAGAGTGCGCGGCCGGACTCGCCGCACTATTACGATCAGGCGGAGATGTTCGCGAAGGGCGAGTTCAAGAGAGTCGTACTCACCGAAAAAGAGATCGACGCGCAAACCATCAGACGGTATCGACCAGGGGAGAAACCTAACGACTAGCGCACGCGGCGATCGTCGTTCTATCAGCTTTCACAGCTCACAGCCGCGTACTGGCGAGATTGAACTCGCGCACAACACGCTCCGCAACTTCGTCCGGCGTTAGGCTCGTATTGTCGATGAGCAGATAGTCGCTCCTTGCATCGAAAGCGCCGCGCGAATTGAGCTGGTACCTGCTGTCGAGATCGATCAGCTGTTCGCGCGACTTGCGCAAGTCGCGTTTGAATGGCTTGGCTGCCAGACGCTCGGGGTGTTCGTTGCGACGCAAGCGCTCATCCTGCGTCGCTCGCAGCTCGAGGTAATACACCTTTCCGCCGTGCGAACGAAACACTTGCGCCAGATCTTCGACCGCCTTGGTATCGCTCTCGAGGTCGAACGCACGCACGAACGTGAAAATCAAGCCTGGGAGGTCACTGGCGGCGATCTCCTCGACGAGTCGACGGCGAAACTCGCCAACAAGTCGGCCGAAAGGAGCCGATCCAAACTCGAAATACGGCAATACCAGATCGATCGTCTGGTGATTGTGCAACAAGCGCAACCCGGTGCGACGCGCGATGGCAGCACCGACTGTCATCTTCCCGACGGCAGGCGGACCGAAAACGAAAAGGAGGGTGGAGCCTGACACGTACGGGTGGAGTTAGGGGCTGGCCTAACGTGAAAGATGGCGGGTCAGGCGCTCTGGTGGAAACTCAGCTGTGAAACTAAAGCCTCGAGCCAACGCTGTGAGTTGCAGAGCTTTGAGCGCCGCACCCGATCGCGGCGGTGCGCAAGCAGAGGGGTTAGGGTTTAGCCCCCAAGGCTAACCCCTAACCCCTAACCCCCAACCCCTAGTGTTTAGCGTATCGCCCGTGGCCGCACCGTCGAGCTGCGATGCGCGGCGGCATCGTCCACGATCAGCGTGCGGATCATGCGCGAACACGTTGCATCGATGGCGGACCACAGTCTGGTCGGCGCCACACATAACGTGTACAGCACGTGCCCGTCCGCTAACTCGCGAGTGTACAGCGTCACACGCTCTTCTTCATTCGTTACCGGAGAGCGCCCGCGCAACAGCACTGAATAACCGTTCGCGCCGTCGATAACCTCCGGCTGGGCCGAACCGGCTTCCGCGGAGAGGTATGAGTTGGTGATCAGAATCTGATTCACCAGGTCATCCGTCGCGTCTTCGAGTGCCGGACGCGCCGTTTCTCTATCTTCAAACGGTGTATAGCTGCGCCGCAACGCGCGCGCTCGGCGCTCCAGCTCACCTTCGAATGGCGAGTAGTGGTTGATGATCACGCCGTAGACCATGACCGGCTGGCCATCGGATGACTCCACGACACCGCTCGTGGGGGCCATCGATACCGCAAGGCCCGAGGACGCGTACGAACGCCAGTTGTTAGGGTACTGGATCGTGAAGAAGCCGTTAGGATGCTGGAACCTCACGAATCGGGAAGACGGACTTGGAACACTCACGGTGACCGGTTCGATTGGCCGCGCGACTGTACCAGTTGACGTGGTCGTGGGATACGTCGGCGCAGCAGCAACCGTTAGGCCGCCCAGGCGGGACTGTATGCTGGCGAAGCCGCCGACCTCGGACGTAGTGACCGTGCCTAACGTGCTGGCCAAGGTCCGGATCCGCGTTTCGCGATTAGCGGGTGGTGGATGGCTGCTGAAGAATCGCTCGAGCTTGCTCGGATTGCGTCCCTGTTCTTGCCGCAGGACAGCAAAGAAATCGGCCATTGCAACAGGGTTATAGCCGGCAGCTGCCATGATCTGCGCGCCGGTTGCGTCGGCTTCATACTCGTCGTCGCGACTGAACTTCATGAAGGCGGCGTTCAGCCCGAAGCCACCGATCGCATTTACAATCTTGGATGTACTGCTGCTGCGGCCGAGCAAGCCACCGAGAAGGCTCAGCCCTGCTTGCCCGAGATAAGCCTTCGATGCTTGTGTGGTGCCATGTCGCAGCGCGACGTGCGCCATCTCGTGTGCAAGTACGCCGGCAAGCTCTGACTCGGATCGCGCAGCGTTGATCAAGCCGCGGTGCACATACATTGGGCCACCGGGCAGGGCAAACGCGTTGATCTCGGTCGCGTTGACGGCTTTGATCTGATACGGATACTTGGCACCCGGCGCGTGTGCTGCCAGGCGCGTTATGATCTGATTCAGATAACTGTTTGTCGTGCGATCGTTGAGAAGTGGAAGTTGACGTTCAGCTTCGATCGCTGCTTGACGTCCGATTTCCACATCCTGCTCGACCGAGAACAAATTGAACCCCGATTGCGAGCGCCTAACGGTAGTTTGTGCTTCGCTTGGCGCGCTCAGCGGAGCTATGGCGAGTGCACCCGCGCAGAGCATAGCGGGCGCAAGCATGAATTTCCTCATGGGGTTGCCTCCTGTACGGCATTGGAGGCGCAACTTTTGAGCCCAGCACGCCACGAAAAAAAAGGAACACCGCGCGGGGTGCGCGGTGTTCCTCTCTGTGGACGATCCGATCAGGGCGCGTTCGCCAAATCACCTACCGCCGAAGCGAGCTTATGCGCTTTGGGCTCGTCTCCGGCACCGCGCGCGTCGCCGTGCAACTTGCTCGCTAAAGCCGAGAGCGCGTCCTTTCGCGCCTGGCCCGACAATTTCTCTGCCCGTGAGAGCTCGTCTCGTGTGGCCGCAATCTTGTCCGCGGCCAAGCCGTTGGAGCGAGCCAACTGATCGAGGTACGCGCGAGCAAGGGCAAAGCTCGCCGGCCACACAATCTTCGGTTGCTGCTGGGCATTGAGATAATCCCACCTAACGGTTTTCGCCGCGTCGATCTCGTTCTGCGTTAGGTGGACGCTGGGGACGAGCTCGAAGATATCGAGGCCACGCGCGATCTCGGAGCTGACGATCAAACCGTTGTACCAGTAGACCGACCAGGAACCGGCGCTGAGCAATCGCGCCGAATCCAGCGGGCCTCGATCGTGGAAGGCGATTTCCTTCGGCTTCGAAGGATCCGTCCAATCGAAGATCGAGATGCCTCCCTGATACCAGCCCTGCACCATGACTTCGCGTCCGGGGATCGGGATCAGCGACCCGTTATGCGCAACGCAGTTTTCCTGCGAGGTCTGTGCAGCCGGCATTTTGTAGTAGCTCTTGAACGCCATCTTGTTGTTCGCGAGCGTGAAGATCGCGTTCGCTCCCCATTCGTACTTGTCGCTCGCGCGGCAACGCGGGGCGGAACCGCCACCCCACTCGTCGGTGAATAAAATCTTGGATCCGTCGTTGCTGAAAGTGGCCGAATGCCAGAAGGAGAAGTTGCTATCAGCGACGGCATCGACGCGCACAGGGTTCGCGACGTTCTTGATATCCAGCAGCAGTCCATAACCGCCGCACGCACCGCCCGCGAGGCCAATCTCGGGATAAACGGTGATATCGTGGCACTGCGTTGGTCCGCCCGTACGCGATGATGGGCGTGGCGGCGCGTTAGGGTTCGCGGCAGCCTGCGCCGCTCGACGCGCCAACGTCGCGGAATCGACGGGCTCAGTTCGACGTGGCGGCGCCGTTAGGCCCTGGAAGATGCGTGGCGAGCTGACGATGGAGGCCTGTGACGGATTCGCGAGCGGAATCTTTATCACTTCGATCCGGAACAACGCGGTATTGGGATCGTCCTGCGAGGATAAACAGCCCGGTAGCTCGGTCGGCGACCGCACGCCAGAAGAACCCGAGACGTACACGTACACGTTTTCCTTGTCGTTAGGATCATTGACAACGGTGTGCGTGTGTGAGCCGCGGCACGTCTGTACGTTCGCGATATACTTCGGGCTCGCGATATCGGGGGCGTCGAAGATACGGATGCCACGGATGCGATCGTGACTCACCGTATCCCGTACGCCTTGCGTTCCGCAGTCCAGACGTGCCGAAGGAGCTTCAGCCGAAACGAAGAGCAGGTTTCCGTAGACCGACACATCACTCTGCGAAGCGGGGCAGAGATACGACGTTTTGAGTATCGGTTTTCGCGGATTCGAAATATCCCACACCTGATAGCCGTTGTAATTCCCCTGGATCGCGTACTGCCCGCGGAAGGCGAGATCCGAATTCGTGACGCCCTTGAAGTTGTCGCTGGACGGGGAATTGGAGAGCAATCGCAAATTCCAGATCGCCTCACCGGCGGGTTCGTACATAACGCGGCGCGTGCTGTCCATGCGCCCAGGCTTGAGTCCGATGCGTGGATCGGGAGACGGCGGCGACTCTACCGAGCTGGGCACCTGCACGACGTTGGCCGCGGGCGCGGGCGCTGAACCAGCTGTGGTCGAGGACGAGCCGCAGGCTGCTGCGCCTAACGCTAGTGCGGCGGCCAGGGACGCGTAAAAGGGATGGCGCATAGATCTGAGCTCTGAGGTGTGAGGTCGGAGGGGCTTCCGTTTTAGGGCGGGGACGAGGGGAGGCCAGCGAGCATTTTTTTCATGTGCTCGATTTCTGTCGTCTGGTCGGCGTACACATCAGACGCAAAACGGAACACTACTTCATCCTGGCCAGCGCCAGGTGAGGCAAAAAGCTTGTCGACCATCACGATCGCACCTTCATGGTGCTGGATCATGCCCGTGAGAAAAAGACGGTCGAATTCGACGCCGCGCGCGCGATCCAACTGTGACACCTGTTCGGGCGTGAGCATGCCAGGCATCAACATGCCATGATGCCCCTGGTGCGCATCCGTCGCGGGCAATTTCTCGCCGCGGTCGCGTAACCATGTCTGCATCAAATCGATCTCATCGCTTTGCCCGACGACGATGCGCTCGCACAAGCGCTGCAAGGCAGGGCTCGCGCCGTGCGAGGGTGCCCACTTCGCGATCAGCACGGCCTGGGCATGGTGCGCGATCATGCCGGACATGAACTCGACGTCTGCCGCTGTATATGGGTACATCCCCAGCGGCCTCGACGCAGCCTGTGGCGCAGGTGACGTCGCGCTCGAGCCGTTCGGTGCGCGCGAAGCGCTACACGCGGCAGCTACAACTATTAGAAGGGGCGGGATCCTCATGGCCTCGGGAGGGCACCGATAACATGAGGTTTACGAACGACGTTGGTAAGCCGCTGCGGCTGTCAGGGACGAGACGAGCTTCGTCCTGCAGAGATCAACGAAAGATGAACTGCGCGACCTCCGTCTCCACGTTCCAGTAGATCAGTGCGACCGCAGTGATGTCGAAGGCGGCATGAGCGATTACGAGTGGCCAGATCCGCTGCGTGAGTGAGTAAACGGTGCCGTACACGACGCCAACTATCGTGCCTTGCTGCACGCCTGCAAGTCGCTGATCAGGGTAGTGCGCCAGCCCAAAAAGCAGAGCGGACACTGCGACAACCACAACCTTCGCCCAGGGCTTCGATCCCAGAATCCTACGCAGGCGGTCGAAGGCAAAGCCACGCCACAGCGTTTCTTCTGCCCAGCCAGCGCCGACAACAACGGTGAACAACATGCCTGGCAACGCGGCAGTGTTCCCCATGAGGTAACGGTAGTGCTGGTTGATCGGATCGGCACCGAGCAGCGGCATAACGAGGGCCTTCATAACGAGTTTGAACGCCACTCCACATGCTATTCCGATGGCGACTGTCTGCACCCAACTGCGTGGCCGCACGTATCCGATGTCACTCCATGGCTTACCGGAGCGCTGCACCCAAAGGAGCACGAGTAAAGCCGCAGCGATGACAATCATGCGGTCGCCGAACACGCTCGGCGCGTAAAATGCCGCGAGCTGACATTGATGAGCGACCAGCTGCAACTGTTCGGCGCGACGCCAACGCTGCCGCCCGGCTTCAAGTACTCACCCGACATCATGCCTGCAGAGTACGAGCGCGAGCTTCTGCAGAAGATCAAGGAGCTGCCTTTCAAGGAGTTCGAGTTTCACGGCTTTCTGGGAAAGCGCCGCACTGTCTCGTTCGGCTGGAAGTACGATTTCGGCAAACGCACGTTACACAAAGCTGCCGATATCCCAGGATTTCTCTTGGAGCTCCGCCAAGTCGCCGCCGAATTTGCCGGCATGGCGAGCAGTGAGCTGCAACAAGTCCTCGTGTTGGAATACGGTGCGGGCGCCGGAATCGGCTGGCACAAGGACAAGGCGGTATTCGGCGAAGTTATCGGCATATCGCTGCTCGCCCCAGCACAATTCCGACTTCGGCGCAAGGCCGGCGACACGTGGGACCGCGTCTCACTCACCATAGAACCGCGGTCTGCGTACCTGTTGAGCGGCGAGGTGCGCACGGAATGGGAGCACAGCATCCCACCGGTCGATGCGCTGCGTTATTCGGTCACGTTCCGCAACCTTCGAGATGATCGTTAGGTGCCCGCGCAATCCGCAAAGAAAACGGGGCCGCTGTGCGCGGCCCCGCTGTCGTTAGGGACGGACGGCTCAGAAGTTACGCCTTGGCCACAGCCGTCGGCTTCACGTTCGCGTTCAGGCGGAACAGGTTCTTGGGATCGTACTTGTTTTTCGCTGCGACCAATCGTTCATGGTTGCGACGATAGTTGGCCTGCACTTCTTGCTGATTGCGATCGCCCGTGTCGTTGACGTAGAACCCGGTTGTAAACTTTTCCAGCGGCTGCCAATACTGCTTGATCCACGCGACGTGCGCGCTGCCATCCTCCCCGAACTTCCAGTTCACGCCGCACAGCATGTTTGCCAGAGTATCGCGCTGCGCGAAGGCTGTAGCGCCCGGAGGAACTTTCGCGATGGCGCCTCCGCCATTCTGGAAGAAAACCGCGGCCGAGCGCGCAGGGTGAGCCTCGAACCCTTCCATGATCGCGGTGACAAGGTCCGCCGGGAATTTGGGGATGAAGCCGCTCTTGAGATATGACGTCTGCGCGCGACGATCGGTGACGTCGCCCGATCGTTGAACGGCAACGTAGTCCATCGCCTTCACCGAGTTGGCGACGGGCGTTCCCAATTTCAGGAGCGGTGCGAGCACTCGTTCGGCGTTGCTCTCTGCTCCCGAGTAGCACAGGTGGAATAGCGCGGCTCCCGGCTCTCCACCCGGTGGGTGTGCCACGATGGCGCCGAGATCCAGCTCCTCAGGCATTGTGTGCAGGTATTCGCTGTAAAGCGACAGGACTTCTTTCGCTTTCGAGATGGGGTAGACGATGTCTCCGGCGACCACGGTGCGTTGCATCGGGTGGAGCCGGAACTCGAAGGAAGTGACGATACCGAAGTTGCCACCGCCGCCGCGCACTCCCCAGAACAGATCCGGATTTTCGGTGGCACTGGCGCGGCGCAGCTCACCGTCGGCGGTGACGACATGAACGGACACGAGGTTGTCGATCGAGAGCCCGAAGCGCCGGGCGACGCGCCCAAAGCCGCCGCCCGTCACGAGTCCGCCGACGCCGGTATGCGACACCGTGCCTAACGGAGTAACCAGGCCGTGCGCCATCGCTTCGTGATCGACCTGGCCTAACAAGCTTCCGCCGGTCACCCAGGCACGTCGCGCAATCGGATCCACGCGCACGTCGCGGAACAAGGACAGGTCGATGAGCATCCCCTTGTCGCAGGTGGATTGGCCCGACACGCTGTGCCCGCCGCATTTGACCGCGACCAGCAAACCTTTGTTCTCGCGCGCGAAGTTCACCGCCGTTCGGATATCGGCGACGCCTGTTGGCTGAATGACGACGGCCGGTTTTTTGTCGAACGACGGGTTGAGCAGCGTTCGGGCTTCGTCGTAGCCGGACTCACCTGCGAGGATCAGCTTGCCGCGAAGCATTGCTTTGAGGTCTTCGAGGGCTTTGGTCGTGAGTACCACCCGTTCGCCGTCACCCGTGACTGCCTCGACATCCACGGGGAGGCGCAAGGGCCGTTTGACGATTGTCGCGAACGCCTGGCGTCGCGGAAGAGAAGCGACCGCCGCGGCAGCGACGGCTGATTGGAGGAAGGTGCGCCGCTTCATACAGACCTCGATGAGCTCGAATGGGGGGAGTGGCGCGGCTACAATAGGTCAGGCAGCTACCGATGGCAATGGGCCCACGCTTTGCAGCCTCGCACGAGCGGCCCCGGGGGGCGACAGACTTCGCAGTCGCCGTCCAGGCAAGACATGGCGCCTAACGAGCAAGGAGCGTTTCCGTGCTACTCATCCGCGACATCATGTACTGTAAGCCAGGAAAGGTCCGCCCCATGGTCGAGAAGGGCCTCAAGATGGCGAAGCTCAGCGAGAAGGCGAACATGGGAAAGATGCGAGTGCTCACAGACCTGAGCGCCGAGCGATTCTGGACGGTCGTCTTCGAGATTGAAACGCCAAGTCTCGAGGCGTTTATGGCGGCCGGTGAGTCGGAAGACATGAAGGAGTTCGAAGAGATCATGAAGGGTTACCACGACCTCGTCGATAGCGGCCGCCGCGAGATTTACACGATCGAAGGTTAGGTGTCGGTCTTTACAAAGTTGATCGTATAGCTCCAACGCCCACCGGAAAAATCACGCTCGGCGAAACCGTATCGCGTTACCAACGCGCGTACTTTTGAGGCCGCGCGGAAATCGGGATCGGGCAGGTGCTCTGTTATTGAAAGCACTCCTCCACGTCGGAGCACGCGGCGCATCTCCTCCAGCGTGAGGTGCGCGTCATCGACTTCACCAAGCACGGTAACGAGGAGTGCGAAGTCGACGCTCGAATCCTTCAAGGGGAGGTTCTCGGCGACAGCCGAGAGCAACGATACTGGCATCTGCGCACGCTGCTTCACTCGGCGTTGTGCGCGCGTAAGCATCGCGTATTGCGGATCGACGAGAACAAGCTCCCCGCGCTCGAGGTGATTGGCGATCGCCGCGGCGATCACCCCCGCTCCGGTACCCACATCGAGGACGCGGGCGCCGGGTTGTAATCGCAAACTGCGGATGAGACGATCCGGCTGCAGCAGCCGTCGTCTGATCGGGTGCTCGAGCAGGAAGGCCCAGCGCGCCGGGCACCTCTTGAGAAAGAGCATGATTCGTTAGGCGGCGGCGTCTGCTTTATTCTCGCGGACGCCAGCCGCGGCGCGCCAGAGTAGGAGCTGTCCCAGGTGCAGGGCGAAGTGCCCGGTCATAAGGTAGCCGACAAAGTGTCCCGCGGTGGGGAAGCCCCGCTGTGCCGGAACGAATGGATTCACCGCGGCCAGCGCCGCTGGATTCGTCCCCTGAGCCGACGCCGTGAGATTATCGTAGACTGCGCGCACAGTGTCGCACAGCTCGGACATCGCGGGGTAGTCGGCCGCGTTAGGCGACGGTGTGGATCCAGGATTGAAGGCCGCACGCCATTCGCGTGGGCACAAGGCGGGCAGTCCGCAGAGTTTCCTTCCGAAGTCGCCCGTGACGGCGAGGTGGCCGACCAGCCACCCCGCCGTCTTGAGACCGGGGGAAGGTTCGAGCGCGCGATGCGTGTCGTTGAGACCCGCAAGCGCCTTCTTTAGATAAACGTCGATCAGGAAACGGCCCTGGGCGGAGGCGGCGCCGAGTTCAATGGAGGTCATGGGGCACCATGCTTGGCGCAAGGAATTGCGTCAAGGCTGAATGGAGCGAGGGGCTCCTCGCTCCCTGCTCCTTGTTCCCAGTGTAGTTTTCCAGATCGCCCATGACGTTGCTGCAGTTGAACGAACACGGTCTGTACTGCCGTACCGGCGATTTCTATATCGATCCGTGGGGAGCAGTCGATCGCGCGATCATCACGCATGCGCACGGTGACCATGCGCGCTGGGGATCGCGTTCGTACGCTGGCGCGCGCGACGGTGAGCGCGTATTGCGCACGCGACTCGGTGCTACTGCCGACATAACGAGTCTGTCGTGGGGCGAGACGATCATCATGAATGGTGTCCGTGTCTCGCTCCATCCCGCCGGTCACATCCTCGGCAGCGCCCAGATCCGCGTGGAATATCGCGGTGAGGTGTGGGTTGTCTCCGGCGATTACAAAACGGAGATCGATCCGACGTGTGCTCCGTTCGAGCCCCTGCGATGCAATGTCTTCATCACCGAGAGTACGTTCGGCCTCCCGATCTACCGCTGGAAGTCGCGTCAGGCCCTTTTCCAGGAGATCATCGACTGGTGGCGGGCGAACCGTGACGCCGGACGCGCTTCTGTCCTCTTCGCGTATGCGTTAGGCAAAGCTCAGCGCATCCTGGCCGGGCTCATCACCGCCGACGTCGGTCCGATCTACACGCACGGCGCCGTAGAACGCCTCACGCGGGATTATCGCGACGCTGGCATCGCGCTGCCCCCAACGACGCACGCCACCACCATGCCGCGCGGGCATAATTTCGCAGGTGCGTTGATACTCGCGCCCCCGTCCGCAGGTGGCACGACGTGGCTGCGACGTTTCGGCGAGCAGTCGCATGCGTTCGCGTCTGGTTGGATGCAAATCCGCGGCACGCGCCGCAGTCGCGCGCTCGATCGCGGCTTCGCGCTGTCTGACCACGCGGATTGGCCGTCGCTGCTCGAAACTGTGCGAGAGACGGGAGCGGAGCAGGTCTGGGTCACCCATGGGTATCGCGAACAGCTCGTACGCTTTCTCGAGGGCAATGGGATCTCCGCGCAAGCAGTCGCGAGTCGCTGGGAAGGCGAGCTCGAAGGCGATGTTGCGATCGCTGACGAGGAACTGGCCGCGTGAAGCGATTCGTTAGGCTCTTCACGGAAATCGACAACACGACGCGCACGAACGCCAAAGTCGACGCGATGGTGGACTACTTCAAGGAAGCGGATCCTGCCGACGCCGCGTGGGCGGTCCACTTCTTGAGCGGCGACCGACCGAAGCGTCTCATCGCGGTCCGCAAACTCGTCGACTGGGCAACAGCTGAGACTGGTGTTCCGCCGTGGCTGTTCGAAGAGTGCTACGACGCCGTTGGAGATCTGGCGGAGACGATTGCGCTGTTATTGCCGCAAACTCCTGCAGCGAGCGACACCCCCCTGCATGTTTGGATCGAGAAACGGTTGCTGCCGCTCGCGAAGCAATCCGAGGACCAACAGCGAGCGGCCATGCTCCAGGCGTGGCGCGAGCTGGATGGCATGGAGCGCTTCGTCTGGAACAAGCTGATCACGGGTGCGTTTCGCATTGGCGTCTCGCAACAGCTCGTTATGCGCGCGCTCGCCAAAGCGCTGGACGTTGAGGAAGGAATCATTGCGCATCGGTTGAGTGGCAGCTGGCAACCGACGGCAGCTGCTTTTCGCGCACTCTCAGCGCCGGATTCGAGTGATGCCGACATCTCGCGGCCCTACCCGTTTTTCCTCGCGTACGCGTTGGAAGAGGAGCTCGATTCGTTAGGCGATGCGGCGGCGTGGTCTGCTGAATGGAAATGGGACGGCATACGCGCGCAGGTATTGCGGCGCGATGGCGCAACGTACATCTGGTCTCGCGGTGAGGAGCTGGTGACAGAGCGCTTCCCCGAAGTGGCAGGCGCCGCCGACTTTCTTCCGGACGGTACGGTACTGGATGGTGAGTTGATGCCGTGGCGTGACGGCCGTCCGCTCCCGTTCTCACAACTGCAACGCCGCATTGGACGCAAATCGTTAGGTGCTACACTGCTCGCCGACGTACCCGTCGTGCTCATCGCCTATGACCTGCTGGAGGCCGACGGGCGTGACGTCCGCAACGAAACGTTCGCCTGGCGACGGAAACGGCTCGCCGAGCTGCTGGGCCAGGCTCGCAGCGCGGCGTTGATGCTATCGCCCGCTCTCGACATCCGAAGCTGGGACGACGTCCGCGCAGCGTACCTTCGCGCGCGCGACATGGGCGCCGAAGGGCTAATGCTCAAGCGGCACGATTCGAGCTACGGCGTGGGTCGCCGAAAGGGCGAGTGGTGGAAATGGAAGCTGCAGCCTTTCTCCGTCGACGCGGTAATGCTCTACGCGCAGCCAGGCCATGGTCGCCGCGCCTCGTTGCACACCGACTACACGTTCGGAGTTTGGGATAACGGTACGTTAGTACCGTTTGCGAAGGCGTACACCGGTCTCACAGACACGGAGATCCGGGAGCTGGACGCGTGGATCCGCCGCAACACGATGGAGAAGTTCGGGCCCGTTAGGCACGTACGGCCGGAGCACGTCTTCGAGCTGGGTTTCGAGGGAATCCAGGGCTCTGCGCGGCACAAGTCCGGCGTCGCTGTGCGGTTTCCGCGGATCCTGCGCTGGCGCACGGACAAGAAGCCCGAGGAAGCCGATACGATCGAGGCACTGCGCGCGCTCATGGAGCCGGCGTGATCGCGCAGGACTGGTTCGCGTCCAAGGGGTGGACGCCATTTCCGTTTCAACTCGAGGTCTGGCAAGCGTATTTGGCTGGCGAGAGTGGTCTTGTGCATGCTGCGACTGGAACGGGGAAGACGCTGGCCGTCTGGTGGGGGCCTTTGCTCGAATGGATCGCGGAGCACGGGCTTCCAACGGAACGCGTACCTAACGAGCGTCGCAAGACGCCGCCGCTCCGCGTCGTCTGGCTAACGCCGCTCCGTGCACTGGCGGGCGATACCAGGGACGCGCTTTCGCTTCCTCTAAATGAACTCGGCCTGCCGTGGTCGCTCGAGCTGCGCACGAGCGACAGCTCGGCGGCGCTCAAGGCGCGTCAGTCGCGGCGATTGCCCACGGTGCTCATCACAACGCCGGAGAGTCTTTCGCTCCTTCTGACGCGTGAAGATGCCGCCGAGCAGTTCGGCTCCCTGCGCGCTGTTGTTGTCGATGAGTGGCATGAGCTCATGGGCACGAAACGCGGCGTGCAAGTAGAGCTGGCGCTGGCGCGTCTCCGACGGTTCCGCCCAGCGCTTCGCGTCTGGGGACTGTCGGCCACGATCGGGAACCTGGAGCAAGCGAAGACGACGTTGTTAGGCACCGCGGAGCGTCGTGTGCCTTCGCGCATCGTGCGTGGCGTCGAGAGTAAGAGCGTCGTCGTCGACGCACTCATCCCCACCGCGGCCGAACGGTTTCCGTGGGCTGGTCATCTCAACACGGTGATGCTCCCCGAGGTCGTGAAGGCGATCGATGAAGGAGCCACGGCGATCGTATTCACAAATACGAGGTCCCAGGCGGAGATCTGGTATCAGGCGCTTCTAGAAGCGCGTCCCGATTGGGCAGGTTTGCTGGCCGTGCACCACGGCTCGCTCGATCGCAAGCGACGCGACTGGGTCGAGAACGCCTTACGAGACGGCCGCATACGATGTGTCGTCGCGACTTCGTCCCTCGACCTTGGTGTCGACTTCTCGCCGGTCGATCGCGTACTGCAAGTGGGAAGTCCCAAGGGGATCGCACGGTTACTGCAGCGCGCGGGACGGAGCGGCCACAAGCCGGGTGCGGTGAGCCGCGTGACGTGCGTGCCAACGAACGCGCTCGAGCTGATCGACGTCGCTGCGGCACGCGAGGGCATCGCGACGGCAGCTCTCGAGTCTCGCCAGCCGGTTGAGCGGCCGTTGGACGTGCTTGCGCAGCACATGGTGACGGTCGCGTTAGGTGGTGGCTTCACGTCCCAGGAGCTGCTCGCGGAGGTCCGGGAGACGCGCGCGTACGCGGCCTTGGAGGACGCCGAATGGGAATGGGTGCTGGACTTCGTGTCTCGCGGAGGCGCGGCGCTTCGCGCGTACCCCGAGTACAACCGCATTATTCTGCGCGACGGTCGGTATGTGGTCGAACGGCACGACATAGCCCGGCGGCACCGGTTGTCGATCGGTACGATCGTCGGCGACGCGCAGATCGGCGTGCACTACATGCGCGGGCGCTCGTTAGGCAGCGTCGAGGAATCCTTCGTCGCGCGCCTCCGGCCGGGGGACCGCTTCATCTTTGCCGGCACGCCCCTCGAGTTCGTGCGAGTGCGCGACATGAAGGCGTGGGTGCGTCGCGCCCCGAGCGTGCAGGGCGCCGTACCGCGCTGGTCCGGCGTGCGCATGGCGATGTCGGAAAACCTTTCGCAGATGGTCCGGCGCAAAATGGACGAGGCTGCGCGCGGGATGTTCTGTGGCGCCGAGATGGAGTCGGTGCGATCGCTCCTCGAATTACAGGCAAAGTGGTCGCGCATCCCCGCGATGAACGAGCTCCTGATCGAGCGCGTCCACACGCGCGAAGGCTGGCACCTCTTCTTTTATCCCTTCGCGGGAAGGTTGGTGCACGAAGGGCTGTCGGCCCTTTTCGCGTACAGACTTTCCCGCCGCCGACCGATCTCCTTCTCGTTCGCATGTAACGATTATGGGTTCGAGCTTTTATCAGCCGACGAACCGCCGCTCGAAGCAGCGCTTGCTGATGGTCTCTTGAACGTCGGTAACCTGCTCGACGATATCCCGGCGTCACTCAACGCCACTGAAATGGCGCGGCGCCAATTCCGTGAGCTGGCACGCGTCGCCGGACTGGTATTTCCCGGATTTCCGCGATCTGGCAAGACCGCTAAACAGCTGCAAGCGTCCAGCGGTCTGCTTTTCGACGTCTTCCTCCGCTACGACCCCGAAAACAGGCTGCTCTCGCAAGCGCAGCGCGAAGTGCTGGAGCGCCAATTAGAGCACAGTCGCATGGGACGTACGCTCGAGCGCCTGAATTCGGCGGAGGTATGCCTAACGCAGCCACCCCGGGTTACGCCGTTCGCGTTCCCGCTCGTCGTCGACCGCACACGCGAGCGTGTATCCACCGAATCGCTGGTGGATCGCATTACGAAGATGCGACTGCAGCTCGAGAAAGCCGCAGGATGAGGGCGACTGTAGCTGGAGAAACGCTGACGCTGTTCCCTGAGCGCGCAGCGTACTGGGAGCGACGCCGCACGCTTCTGATCGCTGATGTGCACTTCGGGAAAGCGGCGACGTTCCGCGCCGAAGGCATCCCGGTACCGCATGGCACAACGGCCGAAGGCTTGCGGCGGCTGGATGGGCTCCTCGATGCCACCGATGCCTCACGAGTCGTTTTCCTGGGCGATTTTCTGCACGCCCGTGAAGGGCGCGCGCGAGGCACGTTGCGGGTGCTCAGCGAGTGGCGCGAGCGGCGTCGTGGTCTCGAGCTGCTACTCGTTAGGGGGAATCACGACCAGCATGCGGGAGATCCTGAGCCCGATCTCGACGTCAGATGCGTCGACGCTCCGTACGTGGAAGCGCCGTTTGCCTTCGCGCACCGGCCTGGCGTCTGTGATGACGGCTACGTGCTCGCAGGGCATATCCATCCCAGCGTGCGCCTCATCGGCGCTGGACGTCAAAGCGCTCGCCTCCCGTGTTTCTGGTTCGGTCCGCGCGGGGGCGTGCTCCCGGCGTTCGGTGATTTCACCGGCTTCGGCGACGCGGACGTGGCGGACGGCGACCAGGTGTGGGTGATCGCCGAGGGGAAGGTGGTGCAGCTGGTCGTCGCTCGTTAGGCAGTCATACAGCCGCGAGAAAGGCCTCGACGTCGCGCGGGGTTCGCAGGATGTGCACGTCCTTGGTGTGTGCTGCGGCCTCGAGACGCCGTAGTATCCCCCCGCGCCGCCGCTTGGGATACGTCCATACCCACACGACGAACTCCCAGGTCAGACGCTCAGGACAACCGGCTGGAAGGTCCGGACGCTCCCGTCCGTAGTAGCGCAGGCCACGCCGGATAATCCGCGTTAGGCTACGGACGCGTGACATGTCCAGAAAGATCACCGTGTCGGCCGCTTCCATGCGCACATCCATCGTTCCGCCGTAATTCCCGTCCATGATCCACGAATCTCCGGCGATCAATTCCGCGACTTTCGCTTGCCACTCGTCAGGGGGAGTCGCTTGCCACCCGCTCCGCCAATAGATCGAATCCAAATGGATCAACGGGAGGCCTGTGCGCTCCGCGAGACGCCGGGCGAGTGTTGTTTTGCCGGATCCGCCGGCACCGATGATGAGGACGCGTTTCACAGGGGTCAGAAATCAAAAGCATCCGACCCCTGTGATCTACCTGGATCGCGTCAGTGCCTTGAGGGTGCGTGGTGGGCCGATGCGACGCGCTTCGATCTTCAAGTACTCCGTCTCCCACGTCGTTCCGCGATCGAACGACCGGTCTGCCGTCCAGGAAAAGCGATCGGCGCGGATATCATAGTAGCGGATGCGCCAAAGCGCTGGTTTGTCGCCGGTCGCGTCGAACGTTTGTTCGATATGCATCTCATTGCCGACGCGGCGCGCGAAGCCGATATCCTGCAACCCCTCGCCTTGCGCCGCGGTGATCAGCTCCCAACGATCCAGAACTGCGTTGTACGACCGGAATGTGGAGGACACGTAGAACGTCTCACCGCTGTCACCAACGACGCGATATTCGTCGAAAATCTGCGGTCCTTCGGCAATGCGCACGGCGCTCCAAAAACCGCGTGCCTTCCCCCACTCCTTGTTCGTGGCGGTGAACTCCCAGTCACCAAGGAGGTAATCGAACTCTCGATGGTGCGCGTCGTACGCAGCTTTGATCTGGTCCCCGGTGTTTCGCTTTGCCGTTTGCCACGAAGGGGC
>DATFBW010000014.1:0-11716 GCA_035253645.1 Gemmatimonadaceae bacterium
GCGCATGAAGGCAAAGGCCTCGGTCTCCGCTTTTTGCGGCACATCGAACGCACGCGGTTGCTCGCGTTTCTCATTCCGGTGGACTCGATGGACTGGCAGGACGAGTATCGCCGTCTGCGTCACGAGGTCGCCAGCTATTCGCACGAGTTATCCGAAAAACCTCATTGCGTCGTGTGGACCAAGATGGATTTGTTAGGCAGCGATCCAGCGCCTCCCATCGACGCACCGGGCGCGTTCGGAGTGTATTCCATCAGCGCGGCTGCGCGCACAGGCATGGACACGCTGCTCGCGGGGTGGTGGTCCAAGTTGCAGCAGTTGCGATTGGAAAGCGCGCAGGCAAAGAGTGCCGACGCCGCCCTTTAGCGATCCACTGCTTTTCGGGTTGGCGCTGTCGGCCGCACAGGGCGTCGGCCTCCGTGCGTATTACAGCAAACGCGCTCAATTCGGTACCACGGAAGCCGCGTTCCTGCAGACGGTGCCCCCAGAGGAGCAACCCGGACTGCTCGCTGGCGCGCGAGCGACACTCACCGATGCGCACGCGCGCGGCGTCACCGTCATCGGAGACGAAGATGACGCGTATCCTTCCGCCTTGCGCAACCTGCGTGATGCACCACCCCACCTCTTCACGTTAGGCGACGTTTCGCTGTTTCAGCGTCCAGCGGTTGCCATCGTCGGGACGCGCGCTGCCACGCAATACGGATTGCGCACCACGCGTGCGCTCGCGATGGAGCTTGCGCGCGTTGGTGCGGCGGTCGTGAGCGGGCTCGCGCGCGGGATCGATGCCGCGGCGCATGAAGCCGCGCTCGAGGTAAGGGGTGCTACTATTGCTGTGATGGGCACGGGTGTCGACGTCCCGTATCCCAAATTGAACAAAGGCCTTCACGCGCGCATCGCGCAGCAAGGGCTCGTCGTGTCCGAGCATCCGTGCGGGATGCAGGCGTACCAAGGGTCCTTTCCACGACGCAACCGGATTATTGCTGGATTGGCGCGCGCGGTGATCGTGAGCGAGGCGCCGACTCGCAGCGGCGCGTTGATCACTGCGGGGATAGCGCTCGACATTGGACGCGATGTGGGAGTCGTGCCGGGGAATATCGACAGCGCGTCGAGCGCCGGCAGCAACCGTCTTTTGCGCGATGGCGCGACGCCGATTCTCGAAGCAGGTGACGCCCTCTCGTTAGGTGGATTGCAGGCGAGCGCACCGGCGCAGCCGCGCACACCTGAAGGTTTGAGCGACGACGCGCAGCTGTTGTGGCGTGCGTTGTCCGCCAGCGGACCGCTCTCCGCCGATGCGCTCGCGCGCGCGGGCGGCCTCGAAGTCCGGCGCGCAGCACCTGCACTCGCCGCACTCGAGCTCGCGGGGTGGGTAGAAGTCGATCATGCCGGGGTCATCTTTCCGCGCTAAGCGCTCATCGCTCTATTGCTCAAAGCCGGTCGCCACTCAATCGCTGTGAACTCGGTGCCCAGACATGTCTACGTGCACGTGCCATTCTGTGCGCGTCGGTGCACCTATTGCGACTTCGCGATCGCTGTGCGCCGGGAAGTGCCGGTGCGCGGCTACGTTGCCGGTGTCGCCGCCGAGCTGCGGTTGCGGCTGGAGGCTGGTGCGCCCTCCGAGGTGGACACGATCTATCTGGGCGGCGGCACCCCCTCACTGCTCGGCGCGACGGGCATCGCGGACGTGCTGGGAGTGCTCGAGCCGTACTTCTCCAGGATGCCTAACGCGGAAGTGACGCTCGAAGCCAATCCCGAAGACGTGACAGAGGTCGCAGCCGCGGCATGGCGCACCGCCGGCATCAACCGAGTTTCGTTAGGTATACAGTCTTTCGATCCGCGGGTATTGGCTTGGATGCACCGCGTGCATGACGTTGCTGGCGCGGAGCGCGCCGCGCATGTCATCGCGGCAGCGGGATTCACGTCCTGGTCTCTCGACCTGATTTTCGCTGTACCGCCGGAGCTCGACCGCAACTGGATGCGCGATCTAGACGCCGCGCTCGCCTTGGCACCGCCCCACATCTCTACGTACGGCCTTACGGTGGAACCACAGACGCCGCTCTCCAAGTGGCTGGCACGCGGCATCGCAACAGCCGTCAGTGAAGAGACGTACGAGAAGGAGTTCCTCGAAACGCACCAGACTCTCACGCAGGCCGGCTTGATTCACTACGAGGTTTCGAACTACGGCCTCCCCGGACATGGAAGTCGTCACAACTCCGCGTACTGGACCGGGGCTTCATACCTGGGCGTGGGGCCGTCGGCGCACTCCTTCACGGGCAGTTCACGCCGGTGGAATACGCGGGAATACCAGGCCTGGTCTGCCCAGCTGCAGAACCGTGTAGATCCTGTGGGCGGCAGCGAGGTATTAACTCAGGAGCAGCGCGAGCTGGAGCAGCGGTATCTGGGCTTGCGGTCGTCCGACGGGATCCGGGTTGACGAGGTTCCGTCGGAGATCGTCGAAAGTTGGGCGGGACAGGGGTGGGCCCTGGTCGAGGAGTCACGTGTGCGACTGACTCCAACTGGCTGGCTTCGACTCGACGCGCTTGTCGCTGCCTTGACCACTCATTCAAATCGTTGCTAGGTTTGCACTTATGCCACGGCCCGTGCTCTCGGAACGAGAACGCCGCGTGCTCGAAGCTGTCATCCAGAGTTATGTGGAAACAGCCGAGCCAGCCGGCTCGAGCATGATTGCTCGCCGGTTTGGTCTGGGTGTGTCTCCGGCGACCATCCGCAATACAATGAGCGACCTCGAGGCGAAGGGGTTTCTCTTCCACCCCCACACCTCGGCGGGACGCGTTCCGACGGATTTGGCATATCGGATGTACGTCGACTCGTTGATGCGGAGCGCCCCAGTGCAGCCAGCGGAGACCGGGCGGCTGACTGACGAGCTGTCTGGCGTTGGATCGTCATCCACTATCGCCACGATCCTGCGACGCGCGGCGCAAAGCCTGTCCGTCGTCGCACAGGAGCTGGGAGTCGCGTTAGGCCCGCGCCTGGACAATGCGGTCCTGCAAAAGCTCGAGCTCACGCGGCTTTCGCATGAGCGCCTGTTACTTGTCCTCACGCTCCAGGCGGCCGGCGTGCGCACAATCTTCGTCGAAGTCCGCGGTCAGATCGCCGACAGCGCCGTCGCAGAAGTGGGCGGCGTGCTGAACGAACGGCTGGCCGGACTTCAACTGCGCGACATCCGCACGACGCTCTCCGCGCGAGTGCGCGATGCGGCATCCACGCGCGATGCCAACGAGCTGCTCAACATCTTCGTGCAGGAGGGCGAACTCCTGTTCGACGTGCCGCTCGTGGAAGACGATGCAGTGGTGTTGGGTCAGGCGTCCGTTCTGGCGGAGCAGCCCGAGTTTGCGAGCGGCGAGAACATGAGACGGCTCCTCGCGATCACAGACCGTCACGAGCAGCTCGCCGAGATGCTCCGCAAGCGGAGTGAAAGCTCCGGGATTTCGATTACTATTGGCAACGAGCACGACGATCCGCGTATGGAACACCTCACCATGGTGACGGCGTCGTACAATGCCGGGCCGCTCTCGGGGGTAATTGGCGTGATCGGCCCCACACGGATGCCGTACGACAAGGTCATCGCGCTCGTTAGGCACACGTCGCAAATCGTTTCCGAGGTTTTGCAATAGGTCCATGGCGGATTTTTATTCCACGTTAGGCGTGACGCGCGACGCGTCCGACGACGACATCAAGAAGGCGTACCGCAAGCTCGCGATGCAGTTCCACCCCGATCGCAACGGCGGGAGCCAGGATTCGGAGGAACGCTTCAAGGCCATTACCGAGGCGTACGACGTCTTGCGCGATCCGCAGAAGCGTGCCGCGTATGACCGGTATGGCGAGGAAGGGCTCCGGGGCGGCGGCATGGGTGGCTTCCATCATGTCGACCTCACCGAAGCGCTCAACATCTTCATGCGCGATTTCGGCGGTTTCGCGGGGTTCGGCGATCTCTTTGGTGGGGCCCAGCGCCGCTCGTCAGGCGGCGCGCGCGCGGGCGCGGACGTGAAGGTCACGATCGAGCTCACACTCCCCGAGGTCGCGACCGGCACAACGAAAACCGTTACGGCGAAACTGCTCGATCCGTGTGATGCCTGCAGTGGTTCGGGTGCCGAGAGCGGAACCAAACCGCAGCGTTGCACGACATGCGCGGGGAGCGGGGAAGTGCGCCGTGCCCAGCGCTCGTTCTTCGGGCAATTCGTGAGCGTCGTTCCGTGCCCCACGTGCTCGGGTGAAGGGGTCGTGATCAGCGCCGTGTGCAAGAAGTGCCGTGGCGAAGGACGCGTGCGCGGGGAACACACAATTCCAATTCAAATACCGGCGGGCGTGGCGACGGGGCAATACATGACGCTGCGCGCGTTAGGCAACGCCGGCCCGCGCGGCGGCCCGCGCGGTGACGTGCTCGTCGTATTCGACGTGCTGGACGATCCGCGTTTCGAGCGCGATGGCGAGGACCTCTACACGGAGGTTCTGGTGTCCTATCCGCAGCTCGTGTTAGGCGCGGACGTCGAGGTCCCTGCGGTCACGGGCTCGTTGCGTGTGCGTATCCCGGCCGGCACGCAGAGCGGCCAACTGTTGCAGCTTCGGGGGCGCGGTCTTCCCCGCGTGAGCGGCGGTGGGATTGGTGACTTGCATGTGCGCGTGCAGCTATGGACCCCGGCCTCGGTGACTCCCGAAGAAGAGGCGCTCCTCAACAAGCTCGCGTCGATGCAGCAAGTGCCGCAGCAAACGCGCGAGAAAGGGTTCTGGACCAAAATGAAGGAAGCGTTAGGCGCGTGAGCTGGACCGCGCTGCGCATCCAGCCGAGTGACGACACCACGGGCCGCGACGCGATCGTCGCGGCCCTTTTTGCGGGCGGCGCACCAGCCGTAATCGAGGATGGCCGCGCCATTGTAACACACGTACCCGATGGAACGGACGTCGACGCGTTGCGCATGCAGGTGATGCGCGCAGACCCGGGAGCGAGCGTGAGCGCCTCGGAGAATCCCGATGTCGATTGGTCCGTCGAGTGGCGGCGGTCCGTCAAGGCGCATGACGTCGGCGCGCTCACGGTAACTCCGCCGTGGCTGGCCAGTGAGTTCGATCCGGCAACCTCGATCGTGATCGATCCCGGAATGGCTTTTGGAACCGGCGATCACGCGACGACGCGCGGCATCCTCACTGTTCTCCCCGATCTATTGAGGCCCAACTCGATCGTCGCTGACCTTGGTTGTGGGAGCGGCGTCCTTGCCATCGCGGCCGCAAAACTGGGAGCATCACGCGTCTATGCGATAGAGGATGACGCGGACGCCATCGGTAACGCGCTTGCAAACGTGCACGCCAACGGCGTGTCTGATCGAGTGCACGTTTTTGAGGGCGATGCCGCCGTATTCCTGCCGTTGCTCGCACCAGTAGACCTCGTGTTGGTCAACATCATCTCCTCAGTGCTCAAGCAGCTCGTACCAGCGATCGAGACCTCGCTGAGCGCCGATGGTTGCGCCATCTTGAGCGGACTGCTTCTGAGCGAACGAAGCGAGTGGCTTGTGTATCTCCAATCGCGCCGTTGGCAGATCCGAAAAGAGCAGAGCGAGGGCGACTGGTGGACGGTAGCGATCGCGAAGTCCTAGCGGCGTTTTTTTGTGACGACGAGCAGCTCGAGCCGGGGACGACCGTCTCGTTAGGCGAGGGGGTTGCCCGCCACCTGCGCGCGCGGCGCCTTGCCGTCGGCAGCTTCGTGGCGTTACTGGACGGAATCGGGCACCGCGCACTCGGCCGCCTGAGTAAGATCGGGAATACCGCGGCTTCGGTCGAGGTGTCCGAAGTGCTCGCACACTTGCCGCCTCCCAGCATCCATCTGATTGTCCCTATTGCTGACCGCGATCGGATGCTCTGGTTAGGCGAGAAAGCTGCGGAGCTTGCCCTGACGAGCTGGCGGCCGGTTTTATGGCGGCGCTCGCGCAGCGTCAAACCACGTGGCGAAGGGATGACGTTCCAGGGACGCTTGCGTGCCCGCATGGTGAGCGCCCTCGAACAGAGTGGCGGGGCGTGGCTGCCGCATGTCCACCCGGATGCTCCGCTCGAACGCGCGCTTTCAGCACTCCCGGAAGGGATACGTATCGTCCTCGATCCAAGCGCGTCACAGAGCATTTCCTCGCTCGGAGCGCTCTCCGCGCCCGTAACGATTGCGGTGGGGCCTGAAGGAGGGATCGAAGAGAGCGAGCTCGCGCTCCTGCGGGCCGCTCACTTCCTGCCCGTGCGGCTCGGCGGCAATATGCTCCGATTCGAGACGGCTGCTGTCGCCGCCCTGGCGATCATACGGTCGCAACTCGATGTCCCGATCACCCCACCACGCGATGTCGTCGAACTGTCTGTTCTGCAGAATCGTTAGGAAAGAAATCTCAGCGACGATTGTCGCCGAAGACGAGCATTGCGTGGCATTTCGGGACATCAACCCGCAGGCGCCGGTTCACATCCTGGTCATTCCGCGCGAGCACGTGGACTCGCTGGATAAAGCGCGCGATGCTGATCTACTCGGTCGTGTGCTTCTATTGGCCGCCGAAATTGCCAGGCAGGAGGGGATTAGCGACGGTGGCTACCGTATTGTCTTCAATACGAACGCCGGTGCAGGGCAGACCGTATTCCATTTGCATGCCCACGTCCTCGGCGGACGGCAAATGACCTGGCCACCCGGATAACGATCGCGCAAGAAACAAAGCAGCGCCACGGATTTACACGGACTGATACCGCGACAATGCACGGACAAGTGCCGTTAATGAGAATACGCCGATCCATCCGTGCGTTGTCGCATTTGCGTCCGCGTGTGTCCGCGGCGTCGCTCTTGGCCCTTGCGGTGACGTTGGTTGTGTCCGGCGCGTTAGGCGTCCTCGCCGCACAGCGCTGGCGCTTTACGTACGAACCAAACGTTCCATACGACGGCCGCTACACGTTTGCACGGATCCGCTACACGGAGTATCGCAGCAACGGCTGGGCCTTCGACTATCCGCGCATGGAGCGTCACCTCATGACGATGATGCAAGAGGTGACATCGCTGAAACCACACGTAGCCGGGAGCAATATCCACACGCTCGACGACCCCGAGCTGCTCAAATACCCCGTGGCCTACCTTTCGGAGCCGGGGTATTGGTATCCCAATGAAGAGGAAGTGCAGGGGTTACGCACGTACCTCGCGAAGGGCGGTTTTCTGATCGTCGACGACTTCATGCGGAGCGAGTGGATCAATTTCGAGCAGCAGATCCGGCGAGTCCTGCCTAACGCGCGCATCGATCGCCTCGATGTCTCCCATCCGATTTTCGACACCTTCTTTCACATCCGCACGCTCGAAATGAAGTACCCGCACAACCCCTATCTCGACGCGGAGTTTCTCGGTATTCACGAGGACAACGACCCGGGCCAGCGCTTGATGGTGATCATCAATTACAACAATGACATCGGCGACTATATGGAGTGGTCGGACGACGGCTGGTGGCCGGTGAATATCACAAATGACGCCTACAAGCTGGCCATCAATTACATCATTTACGGCCTCACCCGATGAGCCCAACAGCGTTAACGCGGACAAACGCGGAGGCTAACCAAGACACACGCGGACAAAAGTTCTTGTTGGCAAAGCAGTCTTCGTGCGAGTCCGGGTCCGTCTGCGTTAGTCCGCGCTGTGGCTTTTTTTGGCCTGGCGTCGGGATTGCAGATGAAAGCTGTTGACCACTCGGCAGGAACTACCCTAGACTTACGACTCGCTCAAAACTGCCCGCTCAGCGGCGACCTGGGGGAATCGCGTTTGTCCGAAGTCATCATCCACGACGAAGAGAACTTTGAACGCGCGCTCAAGCGCTTCAAGAAAAAGATCGAGAAAGCCGGCATCCTTTCCGATCTTCGCAAGCACCGGCACTACGAGAAGCCTTCGGAGCGACGGAAGCGCAAAATGAACGCGGCACGACGCAAAGGCCGGCGGCCGCGTCCAGCCTGAGCACCCTCCCCAGTCGCGCGCCCCGTTAGGCGCTGCGTCCGCACACCAGCGAGCCCGGTCCGGCGCGCGCCCGATCGGGCTCGCCGCGTCTCCGCCCCATGAACCGTCACGCGCTCGCCGTACTCGAGTATTCGCGCACACTGGCGCTCGTCGCCGGACGGTGCGCGTCGACACAAGGCGCACAGCGGATCCAGGCGTCGGAGCCAACGAGTGATCGCGTCGAGCTCGAACGCATTCATTCGCGCGTGGCGGCAGCGCGCGCTCTTGCCGAAGGCGACCTTGGTTGCCCGTCGGAAGCCATCCCCGAGGTAAATGAAGCGTTAGAACGGCTCCGCGTCGCTGGGAGTGTGTTGAGCGGCGAAGCATTAATGGGCCTCGCGACGCTCCTGCGCTCCTCGCGCCTAACGAATGCAGCGCTTGGTGATGACCGGCAACCGCCGCTCGCCATTGCCGTGTTGCGCGATCTGCGCGAGCGCCTTTTCGCCGCGCCAAAGCCGGAAGAACGTCTCGCAAAAGCCTTCGAACCCGATGGCGCCCTGCGTGACGACGCCTCTCCTGCGCTACGCAATCTGCGGCGCGAGCTGCGCGCCGGCGAAAGCGAGCTGTTGGGGTTGCTCGAGCGCGCAATGCAGAAGCTCGAACCGCATCAGCGCGTCGCCGACATGTCCGTCACAATGCGTAACGGACGTTGGGTGATCCCTATCCGGCGCGAAGCCCGCGTTGCCGTGGGCGGTCTGGTGCACGACGCGTCAGGGAGTGGCAACACGCTGTTCGTCGAACCCCCCGCCGCGATCGAGGCCTGCAATCGTTTGCGCGAGCTCGAGGCTGAAGAAGCGGCCGAGGTGGAGCGCATCCTCGCCGAGCTGACGGATGCAGTCCGCCCGCTGCATGAGGACCTCGTGCGGGCACTGGAAGCGTTGGTGGAGTTGGACACGTTACGGGCCCGGGCGCGTTTTGCGAGCGAATACCGGTGCGGCAACGTCGTGCTGGGCGAGCCAGCCGACGGATTCGCGATCCGCGATGGGCGGCATCCCCTCCTGCTCGCGCAAGGCATCGCCGTCGTCCCCTTCGACCTGACGATGGCACCTAACGAGCGGACGTTGCTCGTCTCCGGGCCCAACACCGGCGGCAAAACGGTCCTCCTCAAGTGCTTAGGGTTGTTCGCGACGCTCGCCCAGAGCGGCATCCCGGTGCCCGTAGCACCTGGCAGTCGCCTCGCCGTACTCGACGATGTGTTCGCGGACATCGGTGACGAGCAATCCATCGAAGCGAGCCTGTCGACCTTCAGCGCTCACGTGAAGAACCTGGCTGAGATCCTGGCGCGCGCGACGCCACGCTCTCTCGTGCTGATCGACGAGCTGGGATCGGGAACCGATCCCGTCGAGGGTGCGGCGTTAGGCGGCGCCATCCTCGAAGCCCTTACAACGCGCGGCGTCCTTACGGTGGCGACGACGCATCTCGGGGCGCTCAAAGAGCTCGCGGCGGACACGCCGGGCGTCGTAAATGCGTCACTGCAGTTCGACGAGGAAGCGCTGGCACCGACGTACCAGTTGATCAAAGGGTTGCCCGGGCGGTCGTACGGCCTACGCATTGCGCACCGCTTGCGGCTGCCGGACGATGTCCTGCGGCGGGCCGAGGAGCGTGTACCCAAATCCGAGCGCGACGTGAACGCGTTGCTCGCGACCTTGGAAGAACGCGAGCGCGCGCTCAGCGAACGCGAGCGCGACGTCGCGTCCTCACAGGAGTCGGCTTCTGCACGTGCCAAGCGTCTTGCCGAACGTGAGCGCAACGTGCGCGAGCGCGAACGGCGTGTGGAGCGCGAGTCGCGGCAGGAAGCGCGCCGGTTCCTGCTCGATGCCCGCTCCGACGTCGAGCGGACCATCAGGAGCCTCAAACAGAGCGAAAGCGATCAACTGGAAGCGGCGGCCAAGGAGGCCCGGCGACGGATCGAAGAGCTGGCCGAGGTGCACAGCAAGGGGCTGGATGCCCTCGACGCAGCCGAAGCGGCGACGCCTAACGAGGAGGGTCGTGACGTCGGCGCAATCTCCGCCGGCGACACCGTCGATGTGTTGTCATTGGGCGGGCGTCCAGCACGCGTTGTGGAAGTCCGCGGTGATGCGGCGCTCGTTGCATTCGACGCCGTCAAGTTGACGGTGGCGTTGACCGACGTCCGGCGCAGCGCGGCGGGCGCCAGCCCCGCGGTGCGCGTGCCGCTCCTGGGTGACGTTCCGGAGGTGCAGGCTCGGAACGAGATCGACGTGCGCGGAATGCGCGTCGATGAGATCGACGATGTCGTTATGCAGGCACTCGATGCCGCCATTCGCGCCGACCTCAAGTCGTTGCGCATCATTCATGGGAAAGGTACCGGCGCACTGCGCGCCCGCGTCGCCGAAATGCTGCAGAAGGACACGCGTGTCGCTGCGTTCCGGCTCGGTGCCTGGAACGAGGGCGGCGCCGGGGTTACCGTAGCAGAGCTGTGATCCCGGACGAAGAAGTCGACCGCATCCGCGAGGCCGCCGACATCGTGCAGATAATCGGCGAGCACGTGCCGCTCCGTCGCGTCGGTAACGATTGGCGCGGACCCTGTCCGTTTCATCAAGGGACGCATCGCAACTTTTCCGTTTCCGCGCGCCGCAAGCTCTATCACTGCTTCGTTTGTGACGAGAAGGGGAGCGTTTTCACATTCCTGCAGCGCCGTCTCGGCGTGGACTTTCCTACCGCCGTGCGCATGGCGGCGGAAAAATCCGGTCTCGAAGTGCGGGAAGTACGCTCGCAGCGTGAGGGGCCGGATCCACGAGAGCCGCTCTGGGAGATTCAGACAGCGGCCGCGGAGTTTTTCCGTTCGGTTCTCTGGGACGACCCGTTAGGCGCTCCCGCTCGCGACTACTTGAGCGAACGTGGCGTGTCGCGCTCGCTCGCCGATCGCTTCCTGTTGGGCTTTGCGCCGCGGGAGATCGGCCTGCTGCGCGCCCACCTAGACTCGTTAGGCTATGCCCGGGAGCTTCAGCTCACTGCCGGCCTGCTCGTGCAACGGGAAGAGAGCGCGGAGCCACGGCCGCGTTTTCGCGGGCGACTCATGTTCCCGATTCACGATGTGAGCTCGCACATCGTCGGGTTCGGCGGCCGCCTCATCGGACCAGGGGAACCGAAATACCTCAACTCGGCGGAGTCACCGATCTTCGTAAAAGGGAAACTGTTGTATGGGCTGCATACCGCGCGTCTCGCTGCCCGTCGTGAAGACCGGCTATTTCTCGTGGAAGGCTATTTCGACGCGCTGCGCATTGTGGGTGCCGGACTGGAGAGCGTTGTGGCTCCGTTAGGCACGGCGCTGACGGCCGACCAGGCGCAGCTTTTGGCGCGGTATACGAAGAATGTGTATCTGCTGTACGACGGTGACGCCGCCGGACTGAAAGCCACGTTCCGCGCCGGCGACGAGCTGCTGCGCACGGGTGTGAGCGTTCGTGTCGTCACGTTTCCCGAAGGCGACGACCCCGACACTTTTGTCGCCCGCCAGGGAGCCGAAGGGCTCGAACGGCTCTTGGACCGCTCCCTCGATGTCTTTGAGCGCAAAATGCAGATCTTGGAGCGCAGTGGCTGGTTCTCCGATCTCCCAAGGCGCCGAGCCGCGCTGGACCGCCTCCTTCCCACGCTGCGGGCGACGGCTGATCCGTTGCTGCGCGAGCTCTATATTGCCAGGGCAGCAGAGTCGTCGGGTGTGGATCGAACAGTGCTGGCGCGTGAGGTGATTGGAAGGGCCGA
>DATFBW010000015.1:0-2355 GCA_035253645.1 Gemmatimonadaceae bacterium
AGCAACCTGCCCTTGTAGAAGAGTTGCCGACCGAGACCGACCCAAGCCTGGGCGCGGTCGGGCGTTGCGGCCACCACGCGCTCCCACGCCATCAGGCGCTCACGCTCTGCCGAGGCGGCCGGATAGCGCGGTCCAGCTAGCGCCTCGAGAAAAACGCGATCGCGCTCAATGAGCTCAGAGCGATGTTGAAATGCCGTCGTTAGGCCCCGGCTCAGATCACTCGATGCGCTCACTCGGTCGGCGGCAAGGGCCAGCCCAAGCCCCGCCATCGCGAACGTCGGATCGTGCTCGAGAGCGCTGCGATAGTGCCCCAACGCCTGGCGAAACGCACCGCGGCGATAAGCCACCTGGCCATCGAGATACGCGCGCATTGCCCGCAGAGATGTCGTCGTGTGGTGCGCCAGTCGCTCAGACATGCCTGCGGCCTGCGCCACAAGACGTGCGGCCAAGCGGTCGATCATGGCCGTTAGGCTATCGGACGGGCCTTCGACCGATGCTTGAACGCTTACAGTTCCGTCTGCAACGGTGAGCAACGACGCGCTGATCACTATATGTGCCGGGGCGCCAACGACGCTGCCAACTAGCAACTGCGCCGCACCTAGGCGGCGCGCAATGCCCAGCGCTACATCCCGCGACGCGCCGCTGTTCCTCGTAATGCCGGCAGCATGCCACGCGGAAATCAGAGACCCCGCGTCTACCGGCTGCGTTGTACCGGCGTCCGTCAGCTTCGTGGTTAGCAGATCCACGAGGCCCTCGCCGAGGAACGCGAGCGAGGGGTCAGCACCTGAAACGCGGAATGGAGCGACGGCAATGAGATCTCTCCGCACTGGTACCGAGGACGGTTCTCTCGTTAGGCTCGCAAGACCGGCCACGACCGCCGCGACCAGCGCGATGCCGGCAGCCACCATTGCGCCGCGACGGCCCCATACGACGCGGCGAAGAAATGGTGTGCCAGATCCGCCTGACGGCACCCCGCCAACTTCGGCCGTTAAAGAATCGTCAGGCGGTCCGAGCGTAAGCTCAGGTGCGGGGGCCAGCGCCGCACTGCTCCTGTTCACGAGGCTCGGCGCTTGCAGCTCAGGCGCCTCCTCCCGGCGCAATCGTTCGGTCAACTCGATGAACTGCGCGTCCGGCGCGACGTCGAGCTCTTCTCGGAGTAGCATCTCGTAAACGCGCGCATGCTGCAGCGCCGCCGCACGATCCCCCGCGCCAGCGAACGCCCTCATGAGCTCCATTGCAGCCACCGCGTTGAGCGGGTCGAGGGCAGCGCGGCGACGCCGCCATTGTACGACACTGCGCACGTCGCTGGCTTGCTCTGCGCGATCGGCTAATTCCTCCAGCGTCTCCGCACACAATTGCGCCAGGCGGACACGTTCCGCGGCGACCCAACGTTCAAACTCGGGCGCGTCATTCACGTAAAAGCCGTCGAGAAAAGGGCCGCCGTAGAGCGCTACTGCGCGCTCATTCTCACCGCGACGTAGTGCGTCCTCGAACTCCCATACGTCGGACGTGAAGACCTCCGCGTTGAGGCGTAAGTCGGCGCCCGCGAGAAACAGGTCTTCCTGGTTGACAGCCCTCCGAGTGTGGTACAGCGCCTGAGTTAGAGCTTGCCGTGCTTTGTCCGGATCTAATTCGGACCATAGGACCGCGAGCACGCTATCGCGAGAAACCCCGCGCTCGCGCGCCGCGGCGACGAAGGCGAGCAAGCCCAGCACCCGACGCTGGCGCGCGGCGCCACCCAGCGACTCCGCGTCCCGCTCCACGGACGGTGAACCGAAGGCTCGCAGCCTAATCACGGAATAAAAATGTAGATGGGTGCGCGTTCTGAGGATCTTCTGAGGCTCTTCTGAGCGCGGCCCCTTAATCTCGCCCCTTGTCACAGCAATGCGAGGACTGCGTGTGGCGAGTGACACAGAGAGGATGCGGGAGGGCATCCGTTGGGTAGGACCTTTGGGTCGCTCGCTGCACGCGCAATCCGTAACGGAGATCGATCATGGTCCACGACCACCGAGTTACAACCGCGCGTGCTCATGAGCGGCGCAGCCCCACATGAACTTGCAGTTGAGAATCGCCTTGATGATCTGTGCCGCGACATCGACCCTCGCGTGCGGCAAGAAGGCCCCCCCGCCGGTCGTCGGTCCCGACCCTTTGCTGGTCGCGCGAGACGATAATGCGGCGCGCGATTCAGCGCAGCGCGCAGAAGCGGCACGCCGTGATTCCCTGGCACGCGAGGAGCGTCTACGAGCAGAACGCGCGGCGGCGATTGCGGCCGCTCGCACCGCGCTTCTCGCACCCATCTACTTCGCATACGACCAAGCACAACTGCGCGACGACGCCCGCCGCCTGCTCGACGCT
>DATFBW010000016.1:0-8633 GCA_035253645.1 Gemmatimonadaceae bacterium
GTCGAGCGTATGGCGGCTCAGGCAAACAAAAATGAGCCCGTCACGAGCTACATGCAGCAAGTGCGTCGCGCGGGCGCACCCCTCGTAACGTTGCTCAAACCCCAGTTTGGTTTGGTCTCGGACCATGTGGCACAGATGATGGTCGTCGCGGGCCGCACAGGGAGCGACAGGATCCGCGTCCGTGCCTTACGCGAAAGCGTGGGTCAACTCAAGATGCAACTCGAGGTCGCTGGAAACCGAGTGCGTGAAACGCATGCGGTGATTGAAGAAAAGCCCTCTGAAGAAGGAGCTGTCGAGGGGCAGTAAACGCTTGCCCCTCAATAGGTGCGCCGGTAGCTTTGGCGGGATTTTTGGATGACGGATGCGCGCAGTTTTGCGCGTCGCGTCCCCTCTCGACTCCCTTTCGCCGCAGCGGATGCACCTACGACTTCAGCCGCGACAACTCGCGGCGCTGAAATTCGGCGCGTTTGCCCTGTTGCTTCTCGCCGGCTGTTCTGAATACCCGAACACGACGTTCAACCCCACCTCCGAGTTCAACAGAGAATCGACGTCGCTGTGGAACACGCTCCTCATCTGGGGAACGATCGTGTTCGTGATTGTCGAAGCGATTCTCGTTTACACCATCTGGAAGTACCGTCGGCGCCCCGGACCATATCAGCCGGATGAGCGCATGCTGCACGGCAATACCACGCTCGAGATTGCGTGGACCATACTGCCCGCGGTCATTCTGGCGATCATCGCCGTGCCGACCGTGCGCGCGATCTTCCGCACGCAGGCGGAAGCTCCGGCGACCGCACTCAAGATCGATGTCATCGGACATCAGTGGTGGTGGGAATTTCGCTATCCCGACTACGGCTTCACGACGGCCAACGAGGTTTACATCCCGATCGGCCGCCCGGTGAACTTTTCGCTGCGCACCGTCGACGTCATCCACTCGTCCTGGATCCCGCAGTTAGGCGGCAAGCGGGACCTCGTTTCGAATCGCACCAATTATCTGTGGTTCACTCCCGATTCGGCCGATTACACCGTGTACAACGGGAGCTGTAACGAGTACTGCGGGGCGTCGCACGCGAACATGCGGTTCCGCGCGTTTACGCTGCCCCCCGAAGAGTTCGAACGTTGGGTGGCGCATCAGAGGCAACCGGCCGCGATCCAGGCGCCGGCGACGCCCGCACCTACGACGCCCGCGTCGGCACCAGCGGCCGCTACAGCGCCTAACCAGCAAGTGGCGCCACGCGACACGCAAGCGACGCCCGCGCTCCCGCAGCCAGTCGCTGCCGCCTACGAGTTTCCGCGTGAGCGCGTGCCGCAGCACGCTATGCCGAACACGCCCGTGCCACCGGACCTCACCTTCCCCGACGGGCTCGTGGGCGATGCGGAGCGTGGGCGGCAGATCTATTCGCGCAGCGCCTGCATCGGGTGTCACAAGATCAACGGGAATCCGATGTCGATGGGGGTCACGGGCCCGGATCTCACGCACGTCGGCTCGCGCCTAACGATCGGCTCGGGCCTCTTTCCCAACGACACGCGGCACATGGCGCTCTGGATCAAGAACGCGCGCAAGATGAAGCCGTTGCAGTTCTCCAGCATGCCGACGTTAGGCAAGGGAGAATACGACCCCATAAGCAAAATCGTGATCAATCAAGGTGGACTTAGTGATCAAGAAATTGCCGATATTGTCGCTTACCTACAGGCTCTCAAATAGTCGTTAGCTCTTAGTCATGGCCACAACCACCGCCCCGACATTCGCCCCCCCCGTAGAACGCAAGCGCTACGGGATCATGGATCGGTTGACCACCGTCGACCATAAGAAGATCGGCCAGCTCTATCTCAATACCGCGCTGTTCTTCTTCCTCTTCGGGGGTCTCGAAGCCGTCATCATGCGCTGGCAGCTGATGACGCCTAACGGCCTGCGCGTTTCGGCCGACACGTTCAATCAGCTGTTCACCATGCACGGGACGACCATGATCTTCCTCGCGATCATGCCGTTGTCCGCTGCGTTCTTCAATTTCCTGATCCCGCTGCAGATCGGCGCACGTGACGTGGCCTTCCCGCGGCTCAACGCGTTCAGCTACTGGGTGTATCTGTTCGGCGGCATCTTCATCACGCTGCCGATCTTCTGGTTAGGCGCCCCCGACGGCGGGTGGTTCGCGTATCAGCCGCTCAACACGCGCCAGTTTTCGCCGGGGCACAACATGGATTTCTGGGTGCTCGGCATTCAGATCCTGGGTATCTCCTCGCTCGCGGCAGCGTTCAACTTCGCGACAACGATCATCAACATGCGGGCACCGGGCATGACGCTCATGCGCATGCCGATGTTCACCTGGATGTCGTTCGTCGTGCAGTGGCTCATCATCCTTGCGTTCCCCGTCATTACGATCGCGCTCTTCTTCCTCCAGTTCGACCGCTTCTTCGGCACGACGTTCTATTCACTGAGCGCAGGCGGTGACCCCCTGCTCTGGCAGCACCTCTTCTGGGTGTTCGGTCACCCCGAGGTCTACATCCTGATCTTGCCAGCGTTCGGACTCGTCTCCGAAGTGCTCCCCGCAAACTCCCGCAAGCCGTTGTTCGGTTACCCCGTGATGGTGTATTCGGGGATTCTCATCGGCTTCCTTGGCTTCGGCGTGTGGGCGCATCACATGTTCGCCGTGGGCATGGGTCCGATCGCCGACACCGTGTTCGCCCTAACGACGATGGTGATCGCCATCCCCACGGGCGTGAAAATCCTCAACTGGATTTTCACGATGTGGGGTGGGCAAATCCGCTTCACGACGGCGATGAAGTTCGCGATCGCTCTCGTCGCGATGTTCACGATCGGCGGCATTTCGGGGATCACCCATGCTTCGCCGCCCAGCGACCTGCAGCAGACCGATACGTATTACATCGTCGCGCACTTCCATTACGTGCTGTATGGCGGCTCGATCCTCGGCATCTTCGCGGGGATCTACCACTACTTCCCGAAGGTCTACGGCCGGATGATGGATGAGCGGTTAGGCAACATCCATTTCTGGCTCAACTTCATCGCGTTCAACCTCACGTTCTTCCCGATGCACTTCGCGGGCATGTTGGGCATGCCCCGGCGCATCTATACGTATGATTCGGGGCAGGGCTGGGACACGTTCAACATGATGTCGAGCATCGGCGCGTACATGCTCGTCGTCTCGACGGCGATCTTCGTGTGGAACTTCTTCAAGAGCAAGCGGAGCGGAGCCGTCGCTCCGGAGAATCCGTGGGACGCCCCTACGCTCGAATGGTCCATCCCGTCGCCGCCGCCGGAATACAACTTCGCGCAGATTCCGATGGTGACGTCGCGCTACCCGTTATGGGACCTGACGCACCCGGAACGGACGGCGCAGATCCCGCACACGGCGGTCGGTCACGCGGACGCGCAGCACCGCACCGGCGAGCATGTCACCGCGAGCGGCCTGCACGAGTCGGATATCGCGCCGATGCACATCGAGTCTGAGCGAAAAACGGCGGAGGAGCTCGGGATTCCGATGCCGCATCCGACGATCAAACCGTTGTGGACCGCGTTAGGCATCGTCGTCATGTTGTCGGGTCTCTTGTTCCTCGCCTCGAACAAGGTCGTGGCGTTTTCGCTGATCGCCGTGGGCGCGGCGACGATGATCTATTTCATCTACAACTGGCTGACCACGCCTGTGGAGTAACGTGGGAGCGCTTTGACCCTCGACCTTCGACCTTTGACCTCTCGCTGATGGAAAGCCACGTCGCTCACGCATCGCACCATTACACGAGCACCGGTCTCGATAGCAAGAAGATCGCGATTTGGACCTTCATCGGGTCCGAATGCATGCTCTTCGCGTCGCTGATCTCGACGTACCTGATTTATAAGGGACGTAGCGTGACGGGACCGTGGCCGCACGAATGGTGGTGCGCCACGACGAATCAAGTCGCCGCCACTGCGGCGGGACTCGCGAACTGCCCGGCCGGTCAGGTCTTCAAGCCGATCCTCAACATCCCCATCACGTCGATCTCGACGTTCGTGCTCCTCTGCTCGTCGCTCGCGATGGTGCTTGCGCTCGCTGCCGTTGAAAACAGGAACCGGCCGATAGCGCCTAACGCTACGGCGTGGCAGCGCGCGTTGCGCAACTCCAAGCTGTGGCTGTGGATGACCTGCATTATGGGCGCGACATTCCTTGGATTCCAGGCGTACGAGTTCACGTCCTTCGTCCATGAAGGTCTGAGCATCCGCAAGAATCTTTTCGGATCGAGCTTCTTCACACTGACAGGCTTCCACGGCACGCACGTCACCGTGGGCGTCATCTGGTTAGGCTCGTTGTTGGCGATCGACTATAAGCGCGGGCTCGGACCCAAAGATGCGCTGCAGGTCGATATCGCCGCGCTGTATTGGCACTTCGTCGACGTGGTCTGGATTGCGATCTTCACCTTGATTTACCTCATCAAGTAACCGAGGGAGCGATGGCGCACGAGCCTGCCGAGCACCACGAGCACGACACGGCCCCTTCGATAGTCGCCGCGGAGGCGCACACGGATCACATCGAGCATCCCGAGTGGCCGACGTATTGGAAGGTGGGTCTCTTCCTGACGATCATCACCGTGGTCGAAGTGTGGGCGTACTACATCCCGTCGTTCGTCGCGTCGAAGCTCTTTGTCCCGTCGCTGTTGATCATGTCGGCGGTGAAGTTTGCGACCGTCGTCATGTTCTACATGCACCTGCGCTACGACCACAAGCTTTTCCGCGCTCTGTTCACGGGCCCCTTGCTCATAGCCGTCGCGACGTTGATCGGCCTGCTCTTTCTGTTCGCGAAGATCGCCGCCTAACGGTTACAGCGCTGCCTGCCAAGGGAAGTAGCCCGCGGTGACTCGGAGACTGCTAGCCTTTGGGGCGATCGTATGTGCGCTCGGCGGTATTGGGCCCACGGCCGACGCGCAGCTTCGAACGACGCGCGGTGAACCCGTCGGTTTCTCTGCCAGGGGGCTCGCCGAACAGTCCCTGTCGCGCGACTCAGCAGCGGCGTTAGGCGCTTTGCCGGCGGCGATGTCAGCACGTGCCGGAACAGTGCTCTTGTTCGCGCTTCTCGGCGCCACCCTGGGCACCCTGCTGGCGCTCGAAGCATGCTCCGTAGTCGCCTGCATGACGTTCCTGCCGGTCATGTACGGAGGAGCTCTTGGAGCCGCCGCGGGCGCACTCGTCGGTTTGATAATCAGCGCTGTCTATTGAGGCAGGGGGTCACGCTTTCGCGCCAATCCGGCGGTTAGCGGAGATCGTTAAGAGCCTTTTTCACCGCGGAGAACGCGGAGAACGCCGAGGAAGCGCAGAGAAGTTCTTTAATTGTTTCTTCTTCTTCTTCTTTTCAGTTCGCTGCGGCTGTTCTCTGCGTTCTCTGCGGTGAAAGCTTTTAACGAACGCTGTTTAATCGAGATGCGCCGCAGGGTGCCGTGCGTCCTTTGCGCCGGGATTATCTCTGCGTCCGCTGCGGTAAAGAAGTCAGCTGTAAGCTTTGGAACCAAAGCTGTGAGTTGATAACATGAAATCCCTGCGTTTGTCGACGCAGGGATTTCTCGTTCGTTCTCAACGACGCAATTGTCGTTAGGCTTCAAACGCGGGCCGCGAGTGTATCCGCCAAATCCTGCGCCGCGTGCGGATGGCGCTTCAGCAAGTATCCACCCATCAGCGCGGCCGCGACGAGGTTTGCGGCCCCTACCTGGTACCACGCCAGGTTGCCGAACGAGGGCGATAACGAAAGGAGATATGTCAACGCGTAAAAGCCGACCTCGAACGCAACAAACAATATGAACAGCGCGATCAGCACCGTCGGCTCGCGATGCGATCCGCGCAGCACCCACGCCGCAACAATTCCAACGAGCGCAAACACCGCGTAGTGAAACAGCGTGTAGAGCGCGACGTGTCGGAACGCTGACTCCCCTTCAGTTGGACCGAAGATCGCGCTCACGGCCTCGCCAAGCGTGGCCGGCGTGTGAAAGGGCTGTCCGCTAACGAGATCCACGATGAGAAACCAGATGGCCACGGCGGTGGCTCCGATTGCCCCAGTGATCACGCCCTCCTTGACCGTTGCGAACTGTCGCATAGTCCTCTCCGCTAGAGGCTCAACCGGTTAACCGCGCTCGTCCAGAGAATCACAATCCTGCCAAGCACGCAAGCGGACCGAGCCGTTATGTTCGTGACCGAGCATGACAAGCGTTGCCACCCCGCGTGACCGTCTCCTTGCCCTCGATGTATTCCGAGGGGCCACGGTTGCCGCCATGCTGCTGGTCAACAATCCGGGCACCTGGAGTGCAAGCTATGCGCCGCTCCAGCACGCTCCGTGGCACGGCTGGACCCCCACCGACCTCATCTTCCCGTTCTTCCTTTTCATCGTCGGCATAACGACTCACCTCAGCATCGCGAGGCGCAGGGAGCAGGGCGCAGGCGACGGTTTACTCGTTAGGCAGATTTTCGTGCGCGGTGGGCTGATCATCTTCTTCGGCCTCCTGCTCAATGCCTTCCCGTTCTACCCGCTCGAGCGCATCACGAACATCCGGATCCCCGGCGTCCTCCAGCGGATCGGCGTGTGTTACATCTGTGCGGCACTGATCACTCTGCGCACCACCCTGCGGCAGCAAATCGCGATCGTCGCGGCCCTCCTTCTCGGTTACTGGGTGACGATGACGCTGGTCCCCGTCCCCGGACAACTCGGCGTTGGACGCGAGCTGCTGGACGAACCTTCGGCATCCCTGGCCGCGTGGCTCGATCGCACCGTCTTCGGCACGCACCTCTGGCGATCCTCGCGCACGTGGGATCCTGAAGGTCTCCTCTCGACAATTCCGGCCATCGGCACCACGCTGCTCGGCGTTCTCGGCGGTTACTGGTTAGGCAGAACCGGGCGCCCGATCGGCGACCGGCTCGCCGGGCTCTTTGCGGTCGGATCGCTATTGATGGTGCTCGGCCTCATGTGGAATTGGGTCTTTCCAATAAACAAAAATCTCTGGACGAGCTCGTATGTTTTGTTCACCGCTGGCATGGGCGCTGCGGCACTGGGCACCTGCATATGGCTGATTGATGTGCTCGCGCTACGGCGGTGGACGACGCCGCTCGTCGTTTTTGGCGTAAATCCACTCCTCGCATTCATCGGGTCGGGCATGATGGCGCGGCTGATCTATTCGGTCATTCAAGTCCCTTTTCGTGGTGAGAAAGTCCCAGTCCAGCGTGTGATCTACGAAACGGGATTTGCGAGTTGGCTGGCGCCTCGTAATGCATCGTTGCTGTTCGCTGTGACTTTCGTCCTCTTTTGGGTGGGTCTGCTGTGGATCTTGTATCGGCGGCGGGTTTACCTTCGGGTGTGACGCGAGCGGAGCTCGCGTCAGGCACCCGCTCACCCATACGCCGCGTCCCTCACATTCAACGCATGGGCATCGACTTCCGTCGTGCGTGGTCTCTCGGCTTGCTGCTGGCGGTGTTTGCCGGCGCGGGTTACGCGGAGCCGGCCCTGCCTAACGCACAGTCGTCGATCACCCCGGGCGGTGGCACCTCGAAAAACCCGGCACCGCGGCGCTCGCGAGCGCGCCGAGTGTATCGCCCTCTTACGCACACCGCTCCATTCGGCAACGAGGCCCTCATCACCGATCTTGGCCGCCTGCTTGGCGCCCGGACGACACGCGGTGACTGGGGGATATCGATCGTTTCCCTGACGCGTGGTGACACGCTCTTCGCGCACCGGCCCGACGCCTCCATGTCGCCGGCGTCCACGATGAAGCTTTTCACCACCGTTCTCGCGTACGAGACGTTAGGCCCCACCCATCAATTCCGCACTGACGTCGTCCGCGCGGGTCCGCTAAGCCCCGACGGCACGTTATACGGAGACCTCGTGCTGCGAGGCGGCGGAGATCCGTCGCTATCCGGCCGGTACATCGGCGGCGGACCGGGCGCTCCCGCGGATCTCCTGGCCGCGCACGTCGCGGCCGCAGGCATCAAGACTATCCGCGGGAATCTCGTGGCCGATGAAAGTGCCTTCGATGCACAGCGCATCCCGTTAGGCTGGCCAAGCCGGTACCTCGGTGCAAGCTACGCCCCGCGCGTCTCGGCACTGTCGATGAACGAAAACGCGGCGCTCGTATACGTGACGCCCAGCGGGTCGGGAGCGACGCTTGCACTCGAGCCGCCATCGACGACCATGCGCCTTGTAAACCAAGTGCGATCCGTCGCTGGCCGGACCTCACGCATCATGGTGATGACGCCTGACGATTCGACGATCATCCTGAAAGGAACCATCGGCCGTAGTGGGGGCCCCAAGGCCTGGACCGTGATGTTGATGAACCCGGCGTTGTTCGTGGCCGGCGCCTTTCGCGCCGCCTTGGCAGAACGTGGCATCCGCGTCGAAGGTGATGTCAAACTGGGCGCGACGCCTAGCGAATACACGATCGTAGCATCCGTCGCTTCGCAGCCGCTCGGACGTTTGGCCACGATCATGAACGGCGAGAGCATCAACCACTTCGCCGAGCTGTTGTTCCGCAGCGCGGCACGTTTGCGAAACGTGAATGGCTCAGCGTTGGCAGCGGGGCAGTTGCTCGACAGTCTGCTCACGTTTCGCGCGGGCGCCACTCCCGGCGCCGTAGTTGCCACCGACGGCAGCGGCCTTTCTACTCTCAACCGA
>DATFBW010000017.1:0-2864 GCA_035253645.1 Gemmatimonadaceae bacterium
ATCACGGTCGCATGCGCCTCCTCGGCGAAGCGCGCGCATGGGTTACGAGCTCGACTCGTTAGCCGCCCTGCCCACCGTCGTCGCGGGACTTTTCAGCAATGCGCGGTGGCAATGGCGGCATCGAGCCGTCCTCAGTGATGCTTGCGTGGATCCCCTGCGCGCGATCCGCGCTTTGCCGCCTAAGGGCGTGAGTGGAGCCGGCGATTTGGAGTTCAGTGAGTCCTTCAGCGGAGCGTGCGCAGGAAGGCCAGCAACGTCTCGTTGAACCGTTCCGGCTCGGCAAAATGAACGCCGTGCGCACCCCCCGGGATCACCACCCGCCTCGCGTTAGGCATCCACCGGACCATGGAATCCGAAACGAGGAGGAAGTGGGGCCACTCGCGCTCACCGGCCACGAACAGCGTCGGCACCGCAAGCTGTTTCACCATCTGGAACGCCGGCTGCGGATACCGGCCCGACGGGCGCCGACCCTCGAGCACATCACGGCCCGAATATGTCGCAATCATCGCGTCGATGCGCCGTTCGATATCGGGCCTGTTAGGCGGATTCCAGAACATGGGCAGGGCGCGGATCCACTTCCACATCGAGTCCAGGCCGTATCGCTGACCGATTGCTTCCATGCCAGCCATGGGAAATGGCTCGCTGGGCGGGATGGGGAATCCCTGAAGCTGCGGACCCGGATACAACACGAGACCATCCACGCGATCCCCATGAGCAATCGCGAAACGTAAAGCGACATTGGCCCCACCCGAATGTCCCACCAGCACAGCCGATCGGACTCCAAGGGAATCGAGTAGCTCCTTGAGATCCCCGGGCTCAGCGGAGGGATCGGGGAAGCCTGTCGACCGACCGAAGCCACGACGGTCGTACGCAACGACACGATAGTGCGGCGACAGCGCCTTCACCTGGTCGTCCCATTCACGAAGGTTGAGCGCAAAGCCGTGAATGAAGACGACGGTGCGTCCACTGCCGGCGGATTCGTAGTAGGTCCGCGTCTCGCTCAGATTCACGGTGGCGCCCGACTGCGCGATCATGCCCGCGGGCATCAGAGCTGCGCCTAACGCGGCGATGAGCGGACGCCGAGGACAGTTCATCGAGCTCCTCCCGATCTCGCAGTTTTGAATGTGCGCTCGTCAAGCCTCACCCGGCGCAGCACCGCAGAGAACCGCGCGCTGCCTAACACCGGATCGAAGTGGTTGGTGCCGAGCGCTCCCCACGTCGGCCATGGCTCAACCGCGTCGGTCGCCCGTTCCAGTGCGTCCAGCGCGCGAGCGGAATCGCGCAACGCCAGCGCGATCATCGCGATATTCGAGAAGCGCCCCGCGACCACGGCGTCCGTAGTCAGGGTCTCTTTGAGCGTCGCTTCCGCCACGGCGCGCTCGCCTAACAAGGCGTACAGCACACCTGCCGCCATTCGCCACCCCGGGAATGTGCGCACCAGGCGATCTGCGAAAGCCTTGGCGGAATCGCGATGTCCGGCCTTGAGCAGGGTCTGCGACATCATGAACAGCCCCAGCGTATTGAGCGAGTCGATCTCTAACGTGCGTTCCAACTCGGCGATCGCTTCCCGGGTGCGTCCAGTTACGAACAGCATGTGCCCTGACCACGCCGACGCGACCGCCGAATACGGATCCAGCCTCCTGGCGCGATCGAACTCCACACGTGCTAGCTCGAAGCGCCCCAGGTTGTAGAGCAGTCGCGCGTATTGCACCCGCGCGTCTGTCTCCGTCGAATCGAGCGCGATCGCATGGCGGTGCGCGGCAAGCGCAGGCTCCCACTCGTACCTGGATTGGTGCGCCAGCGCCAGCGTCGTATATGCCTCGGCCTGCGTGCTATCGAGCGCCAGCGCCTGGCGCGCGACGCGGATCGCCCGGTCGTGCACCGATGCCGCCGGCGTGGGAGTGAAGATCGGTAGCAGCTCCAGCGCGATGCCTAACCCCGCGTACGCGCGCGCGAATGTGCTGTCCAGTGCAATGGCCTGCTCGAACTTCTCGATCGCGAGCGCCACGCCGGAGCCGCGCCGCGCGAGCAGCAGCTTCCCCCGCATGTAGAGGTCATACGCTTGCGGGTTCTTAGTGCCGATGCTCGCTCCCGCGGGGACGCCTAACGAGGCTGCCGCGCCGCCGAGCCGTCGCTGCAGCGTGTGACCTACCGCGCGCGTGATGGAGTCCTGGACTTGATACGCATCGTCCGGTGTTCCTGCAAAGGCTTCCGACCACGCCTCGCTATTGTCTCGGGAGCTGACGAGTTGCGTCGAAACACGGAGTTGCTCTCCCGCGCGCCGCACGGTCCCGTGAAGGATGTAATTGACGCCCAGCTCGCGACCAATCGCCTGCGCATCGAGATCGGAGCGACCGCGATAGCGCGCGGTCATCGCCCGCGAAACAATGCGCACCCCCGCGACTTTGCCGAGCGCGGTGGTGAGCTCGTCGGCCATACCTTGCGCAAGGTATTCCTGCGCTGTGTCGCCACCGATGTTCGTGAATGGAATGACGGCGAGCGACGCGACTCGTTCTCCATCGTCGCCGCCGCGTAACCAGTTCCATGCCGGAATAGCGAGGACCGCCAGCCCGGCCGCCGCGACACCGACGCCAACGTGACGCTGCCGCCGGGTGATCCGATTGCGCAGCCGCTCGAGGCCCGTCGCGCGCGCGTTAGGCATTTCCAGCGACGTGAGCAGCTCGCGCGCGGACTGTGGACGGGCGCCCGCGTCCTTTTCCAGGCACTGCATAACGAGCGCTGTGATAGCTGGCGCGCAGTCGGGAGCCTTCTCACTGAGCGGGATCGGCCGCTCCCCCAGGTGCGCGGCCAAGAGCTGCTGCGTGCTGCGTCCGGCAAACGGGCTCTCGCCAGCGACAAGCTCA
>DATFBW010000018.1:0-10410 GCA_035253645.1 Gemmatimonadaceae bacterium
CAGCCGGGAAATCAACCCGGTCAGTCCACGCTGACGATTACCGGCGAAGACCTCAGCGTGCTGATGGATGTGCTCGAGTTGCGCGTGCCATTCGCGGCGATGCCCGAAGTTGCGCGCATCAACCTGATCCTCGCAAAGTACGCGATGTTCGGTGTGACGCCCATTGTGGTGCCGCCGCCCGTCGTCAACGTGGACAGTCCGACGAGCCGCTTCGACACGCAGGACGGCACCGATCGCGCCTACATAAAAGCGCTCGCCTCCCAGAGCGGCTACGTGTTCTACGTCGAGCCAGGGCCGCTACCACTGCAAAGCATCGCGTACTTCGGACCCGATGTGCGTATCCCGGTTCCGCAGCCTGCGCTCAGCGTCAACTCCGATTGGGACACGAACGTGGAGTCGCTGAGCTTCAGTCTCGACGGACTCGCAAAGAAACAAGTCATCCTGTTCACGTTCGATCCGGTCACCCGCAAGATTCCGTTGCCCATCCCGGTCCCGGACCTCAACCCCTTGCATCCGCCATTGGGGCTCCGGCCAACGCCGCCGTCGAAGATCACGTTCGTTACCGAAACGACGCACCTAACGCCGACCGAGCTCGCGAAACGCGCGTTCGGATACATGCTGCAAAGCGCCGACGCGATCAGCGGATCCGGATCGCTCGATGTTGCGCGCTATGGCCACATCCTTCGCCCGCGCATGCTCGTCGGAGTGCGCGGCGCAGGCATCGCCTACGACGGGATGTATTACGTCGACGGCGTGACCCACAGCATCAAGCGCGGGGAATACAAGCAAAACTTCCAACTCTCACGCGACGGCCTGATCTCACAAACACCGATGGTACTGCCATGACGGAAATCGGAATGCCGGGAAGGTTTCAAGGGAAATACCGCGCCACGGTCATTCAGAACATCGATCCGGAGCAACGCGGCCGATTGCAAGTAATGGTGCCCGATGTTCTGGGGCCGCTTCCTTCGACGTGGGCCGAGGCGTGCGTGCCGCTGGCGGGTCCGACCGGTCCACCGATGGGTGTGTACATGGTGCCGCCGATCGGCGCCGGCGTGTGGGTGGAGTTCGAGCGCGGCGATCCGAATTACCCGGTGTGGGTTGGCTGCCGCTGGGGCGGACAGTCGGACATTCCGCCGATGGCGCGCGTCGGCATTCCCGCGTCGCCAAACATCGTTATGCAGACGATGGGACAGCACATGCTCATGTTGAGCGATGGACCACCGTCACCGGCCACGGGTGGCCTTGTGTTACAGAGCACGACGAAGGCGATGATCGTGGTCAACGATTCGGGCATTTACATCAACAACGGCAAGGGCGCGTCGATCACGCTGATTGGCCCATCGGTGATGATCAATAATGGCGCCCTTGCGATCACCTAACGAGGACTGCAATGCCAGGACCACTCGTCCAGGTTGGTGCCACGGTCCTCTGCTCCCACGGGGGCCAGGCCACGCCGTCGGTGCCGAACCCTCGTGTCACGTTAGGTGGAGTTCCCAGCGTGCTCATGACGTCGCCCTATCTGATCGCCGGCTGCACGTTCCCGCCGCCCCCCGGCGCGAACGGACCCTGCGTCTCGGGACAAGTCCTCACCGGCACGACACGCGTGCTCTCGAACGGACAGCCGCTCGTCGTGCAATCGAGTACGTCGATCTGCGCACCGACCGGTACGCCCATGGTGATCGTGCTCGCGCAGCCGCGCGTGACGGCGTTGTGACATGAACATCGATTTTCCGCTGCATTTCACGGAGCTCGGCCATTCGGCCGATGCAACCGTCGCGGAGCATGTGCGCGACATGCTCGAGCTCCTCCTGCTCACAAGTCCAGGCGAGCGCGTAAACCGGCCCGATTTCGGAAGTGGCCTGTTACAGCACCTGTTTGCGCCGAACAGCCTGGAGGTGGCGACCGCGCTGGAATTCACCACACGGGCCGCGTTGCAACGCTGGCTCGGTGATCTCGTCGAAGTGCTGGCGCTCAGTTTCACGGCCGACGATTCACGGCTCTTCGTGGAGTTGCAGTATGTGATTCGCGAGACCGGCGAGCGGCGCAGCGAAGCATTCGAACTGGCGAATACCACATGAGCGCGGCGTCAAGCATCATCTGCAAAGACGACAGCAAGCGGCGCGCGCTCGCACGCAAGGCTCCGCTCAACGGGCTCGATTATCTCGAAGTGAGCGACGATCAAACGCGCCTAACGGCATACTTCCTCGGCAAAGCACCGGCGTGGGACATTACGCCCGACCACCTGGTGATCAAAGGCGGACGTCGCATCCGCGGCATCACAGTGACGAAGGTGCACACAGCGCGCAGCGATCGGGAGGACGTCGACGATTACCTAACGGTTACAGTCGATCGTCCGGGAGACGCATCGATGTATGAGCTGTGTATCGTGGATGTCGATCGTGTGGGAAAGCGGCTGGCAACGCCGCCGCGCGATTTCGATCCACGTTATGCGTGCATCTGCTTTTCCTTCAAAGCGTCATGTCCGAGCGACCTCGATTGCGCGCAAACGTTGCCGTGCGAAACCCCGAAGCTTCCGGTCCCGGTCATCGACTATCTCAGCAAGGATTACGCGAGCTTCCGCAGATTGATCCTCGATCGCTTGGCGCTCGTCATGCCGCAATGGCGCGAGCGCCACATCCCCGACTTCGGTATCACGCTGGTGGAGTTGCTCGCGTATGTCGGTGATCACCTGAGCTACTACCAAGATGCCGTGGCGACGGAGGCATATCTCGACACCGCGCGGTTGCGCATTTCAGTACGGCGGCATGTGCGCCTTGTCGACTATCGGTTGCATGAGGGAAACAACGCGCGTACGTGGATGACGATTTCCGTGTCACAGCACCTCCATCTGGCGATCGCGGATTTCTATTTCGTCGCCGCCGGCAGTGATGCGAGTTCCCGTATCGTAAAGCATGCCGACTTGGCCCGTACGGCGCCGGCGCGCCACGTGGTGTTCGAACCGGTAGGCGTTCAAGGGAAGACCGCTGTCGATCTTTATCCGGAACACAACACGATCCGGTTCTATACATGGGGAGAGACAGAGTGCTGCTTACCAAAAGGCGCAACGTCGGCGACCCTGATGGATCCCGGCACGCTACCGCCACCATCCCAGCCCGATCCCAGCCAATATCCGAAATCTGGATCGCCACCCGGCACACAGCGGGAGCCGCCTGACGCGACCCATTATCGTCTGCGGCTAGCGCCCTGCGATGTACTCGTGTTCGAGGAAGTAATCGGTCCGCGCACGGGGTCGCCAGCAGACGCGGATCGCGCGCGCCGGCACGCCGTGCGCCTAACGAAAGTCACTCGATCGTATGACCCGCTGACGCAACAACTCCTGGTCGACATCGAATGGTGCGACGAAGACGCACTCCCATTCCCGCTTTGCCTCTCGTCCGTGAGTGTGCCGCCGGACTGCGAGCTCGTAACGGACGTGAGCGTAGCACGAGGGAACGTCCTGCTTGCCGACCACGGAGAAACCGTCACCGACGATATCGGCGAAGTGCCGGTGCGTAAGATCGTCGCGAAGTGCGACGAGCCGTGTACGCCCGCGGAAATTGAGAAGCTCCCAGGTCTTTTCCGGCCCAGGCTTCCTCGAAGCGATGTCACGCATTCGGGGCAAGTGCCTGCATGCACACGTGCGATGACACGTTGTGATGACAGCTGTTACTCTGCTGCGGCGTCCTTGATGCTGGAGCAGGATCCGCGCACGGCGATCCCACAGGTTTCGCTCGAGAGTTATCCGATGAAGCCAAGGGAGTTGGACGGGAAGTCCCCAGGGGCGAGCACCACAGGACCGGGCATGTCACCCGCCCGATGGGTACCGCAGCTCGACTTGTTAGGCAGCGGGCCGGACGATCGCCATGTTGTCGTGGAAATAGACGACGAGCGCGCGGCGCATTTGCGCTTTGGCGATGGCGACGGAGGGCGCCAGCCTGCTGCTGGTGAGTTCTTCCGCGCGCGCTACCGCGTGGGCAACGGACGCATCGGCAACGTGGGGCCCGACACGATAACCCGCATGGTGTTCCGGAACAATCTGCCGAACGGCGTCGAGATAGCGGCGCGCAACCCGCTGGCCGCCGCTGGAGGGGTAGAACCGGAGCTCGTTGTAGAGGCCAAGCTACGCGCGCCCTATCTGATCCGTCATCGGCTGGAACGCGCCGTGACGCCGGCGGATTACGCGGCAATCGTGCGCCGCGATTTTCGCGCGCACGTGCAGCGCGCCGCGGCTGTTTTTCGCTGGAACGGAGTCAACGCAGAAGTGCTGGTTGCGATCGATGCAATCGGAGCGAGCGACGCGGATGAGGAATTGCTTTGCCGGATCGACCGGCACCTGCAGCGCTATCGGCGCATCGGGCACGACCTCCATGTCGTTAGGGCGGAACACGTGCCATTGCTGCTCGAACTGAAGGTGTGCGTCAAGCCGGGGCACCTGAGGGCGCACGTAAAAGCAGCGCTGCTGGCTGCATTTGGGAATCGCGCACTCCCGAATGATCAGCGAGGCTTCTTCCACCCTGACAGCCTAACGTTTGGCGAAGGCGTGTTCGTGAGCCGCATTGTGGCGCTCGCCCAGAGTGTGGACGGCGTCGAGAGCATCGTCGTGTCCCGTCTGGAGCGCCTGTTCGAAGGACCTAATGGAGAGCTGGAAGCCGGCTCATTACCGTTAGGCATTCTTGAAATCGCGCGCCTCGACAACGACCCCGACTTCCCCGAAAACGGTCAGCTGTTGCTTGTACTGGAAGGTGGACGATGAGCGCGGACAAGGCGTGCGGCTGTGGTTGCACCGGTACTACCTGCGGCTGCTGCGAAGGCACCGAGCCGTTAACACCCGAAGCGACGGCAAATCGGCCGTGGCTGCCGACCATTGCCTATCGCGTGGGTGTGCACGGGAGCTTTCTCGAAACCATGAAAGCGCGCCTCTCGCAGCACACTTTCGTCCCTCCGGAAACGTCACCACGACCGCTCGCGTCACTCACGACGCGTGACAGTGACGATCCTGCTGTCGCATTCCTCGATGGTTGGGCCACGGTCGCCGATGTGCTCACGTTCTATCAGGAGCGCATTGCCAATGAAGGATACTTGCGCACCGCAACCGAGCTGCGCTCGGTGTATGAAATGGCGCGGCTCGTCGGTTACAAGCCGCGGCCGGGCGTCGCCGCCAGCGTATTCCTGGCGTACACGATTGACGCGAATACGAAAGAAGAAGTGATGATTCCGCTCGGCGCGCGCGTGCAAAGCGTGCCTGGCCCAGGTGAGCTGCCGCAGAGTTTTGAAACGAGTGAAGTGTTGCCGGCGCGCGCCGCGTGGAATGTGCTGAAGCCACGAACCATGGAGCCGCAGCGCCTGGAGATTGTGAGCTCGAGCCATACGCTCTACTTCAAGGGCATTAGCACGAACTTGAAGGTCGGTGATCCGCTGCTGCTCGTGAATGTCGGCGTGAGTATAGTCTGCCGAATCACCAAGGTCGAAACGATCCCCGGTGTGGAGCCGGCGCTCGACCTAACGAAGGTGACGTTGGAGCTCTGGTTCGGTGGGTCGAGCATCATACCGACCAGTTTGTCGGGTCCACGTGGCGAAACCCTAACGCTGCTCGAGCACCCTCCTGGGGGCACCATTTCAGATCGAGTCGTACTTGGGCTGGAGCCGGTGAAACGGGTGCTGGCAGATCCCCAAGCAGTGCTTCTCCGCAGCGACGCAGATGCGGCCATACTCTTGCTCGACGCAGAGCTCAGGCGACTTGGCGGCCTTCCTGCACCCGTCCTCAGAGCCTGGCTGAACGATCTGCGCGCCGCGGTGGATGCCGCAGTGGGCACAACGGCGGCACAACCCGGCGCCGCGAAACAACAGGACTCGCTCGCGTCCGTCGTTATTCACCTAACGAAGCGTCCGTCACAACCGCTGCCTAACGCTTTACGACTGGGGCGCTCTCTCGAAACGAGTTTCGCGAAAACGAGCGACGCGAATCTGCAGATCATGGGAACAGTGGCGCCGGCGCTCAAAGATACGCTGGGCCCCGTGTTGAGTACGAAAGGGACTGACCCTGCGGGCCTCGAGGTCTACGCGTTCCGCGTTCGGGCCGGGGTATTCGGCCGCAATGCCGTGAAGAAGCAGCGAATCGTGCAGACAGGCGTCGGCACGCACGCAGCACCCGGCGCTGAAACACAGGTCATTGGAGAATGGGAGATTGTCACTGTTCGCCAAGACTTGAATGCCGCTGGTGCGCCGGCGGGAACGAAGAAAGTTGCGGCGCTTACCGAATCGGCGAACGTCATCTACCTGGAGGGGAGCCACGAGGGAATTCTGCCGCGCTCCTGGATCGTGGTGATCTCCACCGCCGACCAGGGTGGCGGCGATGTCATGGTGAGGCCAACAGAGAGTATCCTAACGACAACAATCGACGGCGTAGATGCCAAAGTGACTCGCGCCGAATACGGTCTGAGTGGCGAGGCGACACGTCTCACGTTCGACAGGCACTGGATACGGGTACCGGAGATAGGGGACGATGGCAGCCAGCAAGACCAACCGATGATCGACCGCGACTTTCAGGTAATACGAGCGACCACGGTGTTCGCTCAGAGCGAAAAACTGGCTCTGGCAGAAGCACCGATCGCGACCGAGTTGTGTGGGGGTGCCGCCGAGAATGAGCCGATCGAGCTCAATGGGCTCTATCAGGATCTGCAGGCAGGTCGGTTCGTTGTCGTGACAGGCGAACGCAGAATCAATGGCATGCCGACGCCGATTACTTCCTCCGAACCCTTGATGATCACGCGGGTGGTTCACGACGTCCGCGTAGCCGATGAACTCGTGCCCTGGCATACCAGCGCTGACAAAGCGACGGCGGCAGGTGCAGCGCTGCCTCCTAAACTTCCCGGGGACCGGTTTCACACCTTTGTATGGTTCGACAAGGCGCTGAGTTACTGCTACCGGCGCGACTCGGTAACCATCTTCGGCAACGTCGTCAAAGCGACACACGGTGAAACGCGCACCGAAACGTTAGGCGGCGGCGATGGCGCGAAAAGTCATCAAGCGTTCGCGCTCAAGCAGGGACCTGTAACGTACGTCGCCGCCCCGACCGTCGAAGGCGCGGAGAGCACGCTCAAAGTGTTCGTCAATGACGTGCGCTGGAAAGAGAGCGACGCGTTCATCGAGAAGGGACCCGGCGACCACACGTTCGTGACCAAGACCGATGACCAGGCAAAGACGACGATCATCTTTGGCAACGGCCACGAGGGCGCGCGCTTGCCGACAGGCATCGAGAACGTGAAAGCCGAGTACCGCATCGGTATCGGTAAAATGGGGAATGCTCGTGCCGGGCAGATCAGCCAGCTCTCGACACGACCGCTGGGCGTGAAGGAGGTCATCAATCCCATTCGAGCATCGGGCGGCGCAGACCGTGAGGGTCGTGATCATGTGCGGCGCAATGCGCCTAACGCCGTGCTCGCGCTCGATCGGCTGGTGTCGACGCGCGACTACGCCGACTTCACGCGCAGCTTTGCCGGGATTGCGAAAGCGGCTGCGGTCGAGCTCAGCGATGGTCGCCGCACCATCGTCCACGTGACGATCGCTGGAATGGACGATGCTCCGATCGATCCTGGCTCCGACCTTTTTGTCAATCTAGGACGCGCTCTACGCGAGCTCGGCGATCCGTTTCAGCCGGTCGAGGTCGAGGTACGCGATCTCCTGATTCTCATCATCGAGGCGAAGATCCGTATCCATCCGGATTACCGCTGGGAAACGGTTGTCAGCACTGTGCGCACCAAGCTGCTCGCGACGTTTGGTTTCGAGAAGCGCGATCTTGGCCAGGATGTCACCTCCAGCGAAGTGCTCAGCGTCATGCAGTCCGTTCGTGGAGTGGCGTATGTCGATCTGGAAGCGTTCGGTGCCATCCCATCGACGACGACTGACCTCGATGCAGAGGACCACAGACGGCCCGCGACCCCTGACGAGCTTGCGGCAGCAGTAGCGGGTGTGCGTGCTGGTGCTGTTCCCCCTCGCGTTAGGGTCGAGATGGCACGGCGCGTCGGCGGCGACGTCGTTCCGGCGCAGCTTGCCGTGCTCGTTCCCGAAGTGCCCGCGACGCTCGTCCTGAATCAGATCACCTGAGCACCGTATGCACACTGCTGAAGAGAGAGTCGATCGCTTGTATCGGCTGCTGCCGGCGATTCACCGCATACGCGACCACGAGCGTGGTCAGCCGTTGCGCGCCTTACTCCAGGTCATCGCCGAACAAGTCAACGTGGTCGAAGATGATATCCATCGGCTGTACGAGAATTGGTTCATCGAGACCTGCGAGGATTGGGTCGTACCGTACATCGGTGATTTGATTGGATATGAGCCGGTTAGCGAAGCTGGACATCCAACGGGCTTTCGACGCGCGCTCAATCGCGCACTCGTTCCACGTCGAGAGATCGCGAACACGCTGCGCTATCGCCGCCGCAAAGGGACGCTCGCACTGCTCGAGCTTCTCGCGCGCGATGTCGCCGGATGGCCCGCACGCGCCGTCGAGTTCCGTCGCCAACTTGCCAAGGCGCGCACACTCGATCCCACGAGTGGTGCCATTGCGTACATGGTTGACGTGCGTATGCGCCGCGTGCTGAGCAGTGTGGGGACGCCATTCGCCGATCTGTCGTATCTGCCCGACCTCCGCCGCATCAACTCGCAGCGGACCCAGGGTTTGTTCAGTATCCCCAGCGTCGGTGTTTTTGTCTGGCGACTGGGTGCCTACTCGATCACGCGAGCGCCGGCGCGCTGCATCGAAGATGTCGGGCCTAACTGTTACACGTTTAGTGTGTTAGGCAACGACGCGCCGCTCTTCAATCGACCGCGCCCGGAAGCAGACAGTGATGCGATAGCGGGGCCGTTGAACGTGCCGGAACCGATCAGCCGATCCGCATTCACTGAGGAGGTCACGCACGGGGACAAGCGCCTAACGCAAGCATCGGGCGACTATTACGGATTGGCGGATGTTGGGGGGAGACTCGTCGCGCAGAGTATCGCGATCTGGGCAGAAGACCTCCCGTCGGACATGGTTGACGATGATGGCCTCATACGGCGGGAATGCATCATCCCCGCCGACCTAACGGGATGGACTTACCAGCCGAAGAAAGGATTCGTGGCGCTGGACCCTGAGCTCGGGCGTATCGTCTTCCCGATCCGACAGTTGCCGAAGCGCGGCGTGTGGGTGTCGTACTATTACGGGTTTAGTGCCGACATGGGTGGTGGTGAATACACCCGCCCGATTTTGCAGAAGGAAGGGGCGCAGGTGATCTCTGTGGCAGGGAAAGAGGCACTGCAGAAGGCGCTGGAGCTTTGGAGGCGCCAGACCACTGCTGCGGGCGATCATGCCGCGCATCCGGATCAGCCAGAACATGCGGTAATCGAGATTACCGACAGCGGCGTTTACGTCTTGCCGTTCAATATCTACCTCGGCGCCGGGCATTCGCTGCAGATCCGCGCCGCACAGCACACGCGGCCGGTCCTGCGATTGCTCGATTGGCAGACGGACCTGCCGGACAACCTGTCTGTAATCGGAGAAGAGGGAAGCCGCTTCACGCTGGATGGTTTGTTGGTCGCCGGTCGGGGCGTGCAGATCGAAGGGAAGCTCACGTCGTTCACCGTTAGGCACTCAACGCTCGTGCCTGGATGGTCGCTCGACGCGAATTGCGACCCTTTGCGTCCTTCGGAGCCGAGCATCGAAGTGATCGACAGCACGGCCTGCGTTGTCATCGAGCATAGCATCGTAGGATCGATTCAGGTCAACAACCACGAAGTCACCGACGAGCCGATCCCGATCCGAATTTCAGATAGCATCGTCGATGCCACCGGCGTCGACTGCGACAGTCCGGAGTGCGAGGCGATTGGTGCGGCGGGTTCAATGACCGCGCATGCGGTCTTGCGCGTATTGCGCAGTACGATCATCGGCCGCGTTATGACACACGCTATCGAGTTGGCGGAGAACAGCATCTTCCTTTCGCGCGTCACGGTGGCTCGCCGGCAGCTCGGATGCATGCGGTTCAGCTATGTCACGCCGCATTCCCGTACCCCACGACGCTTCAACTGCCAGCCCGACCTCGTCGAACGTGCCGAGGAGGACCGGTTGACTGCGGCTGGTGCGAGCGACGCGGAGAAAACATCAGCGAAGCAAGCGGAACGCTTGCGTGTGCGCCCCCAGTTCGTAACCACGCGTTATGGGACTCCCGCGTACTGCCAACTTGCCTCGACATGCGCACCCGAAATCGTGCGCGGCGCCGATGACGAGTCGGAGATGGGCGCTTTCCACGATCTGTTTCAGCCGCAGCGCATGGCGAATCTGCGCACGCGGTTGGACGAGTTCGTTCCTGCCGCCACTGACGTCGGCATCATTCTGGTTAACTGAGTTCCCCAAGGAGGAGACCATGCAGGGCGATT
>DATFBW010000019.1:0-3198 GCA_035253645.1 Gemmatimonadaceae bacterium
CCTCGCGCAGGGCTGTAGCCGTAAAAACCTGCCTAACGTTGCTCACCTGCACGGTAACCTCGTTCTCACCGGACTCGGAGCCGAGAGTCCAGATGGCCCGATGAGCGGTATCAGGACGAAGCACCCGCACTGATCCACCACCCTTCGTCACCAGCCATTCGAGGTTGGGGCGGGCCACGTTTCCGTAACGGTCGCGCGGTATTACAGCGATAGTATCGACCTCGTCACCGACGAATCCGCGCGTCGAGATGATAGAGAGACGAACCAGCTGCTCGGTGGGGCCAGGCATCGCGTCGACAGCGACCGAAACACTTGGGCGAGATCGCAGCTGCGCCTCGATGGTGACGTGCTGGACCCGCGCGGTGCCTAACAAGCGCCAACGGAACGATGCACGGCCGGCTGCGTCAGTGGACGTTTCGACGCCAACCGCGTCCCCGGAAAGTGTCACCGATACACCCTGTAGGGGGCTGCCGGACAGGTCTCGCACAAGTACGACGAGCGGCTGCGGAAGGAGCGTGCCCACTTCAGCCGCCTGATGGTTTCCGGATAGGACACTGAGCGTGCCCTCTCGAGGATCTACGCGACTTGGTGTCGGACCGTCACCGCACGCTAGCATGAGCGCGAAGACCGCGCTCAGGATCGGAACGGTCGCGTTGGTAGCGGTGCCACACGTCGTGCGACTCATAGCCCCACCCGATTCGTTCAGTAGGGGGAACGAGAAAATGCCCCCGAACCCGACATCCGGCGAGAGCGGGGCGCGCGTTTCCTTCTTTTTTTCTTTTTGAAGCGGCGCTACGCCGCCATGACCGGCAGCTCGCTCCGCGCTCCCGCGCGCTCGATCACTCCGCCGCCTAATACTCGCTCAGCGTCGTAGAGTACCAGCGACTGCCCGGGTGTGATCGCGGCAACGGGCTCTTCGAACGCTAGCTCGATTTCATCGCGGTCAACCCGCAATAACTCCGCAGCGACCGGTCTCGCGCGATGCCGAACCTGCACCTCGCACGTCGCACCTCGCGCCGGTTCATCACCTAACCAGTTGATCTCGCGCGCGACCACGCCGCGTCCGAGCAGCTCCTCGCGCGGCCCGATCACCACGGCTCGCTCGTTCGGACGGATCGCCACGACGTACATCGGCTCACCGAACCCGCCGGGCAGACCGCGGCGCTGGCCAATGGTGAATCGCGCATATCCGGCATGCTCGCCAATGGTCTGCCCATCGCTCAATCGGATGGGTCCCGCGGCGAGGGCGGGTGTTCCCGGGCCCAGGCGGCGAGCGATCACCTTCGCGTGATCGCCATCCGGGACGAAGCAGATGTCTTGACTCTCGACCTTCTCAGCCACGACTTCCAGGCCTAACGCGTGCGCGCGCTGCCGCGTCTCGGCCTTCGTAAGGTCGCCAACGGGTAGCAACATGCGACTGAGCACCGCGCGGTCGATCCCCCACATGAAATACGACTGGTCCTTGCTGTGGTCGCGGCCGCGATATAGGGCTCCTTCGACGACACGTGCATAGTGCCCGGTGGCCACGAAGTCCGCATCGATCGCGTCAGCCTTGCGCACCAGGTCGCGGAACTTTGTAAACGTGTTGCAGCGCACGCACGGAATTGGTGTTCGGCCGCGCACGTATTCGCTCACGAAATCGTCCACGACATCGTGCCCGAAGCTGCTCTCGAGGTTGAGTACGTAATGGGCGATACCTAATTGCTGACACACACGCCGCGCGTCGTTGATTGAATCGAGCGAGCAGCACGGGCGATCCGGTACGTCGTCGCCGTAGCAAAAGAGCTTCATCGTCGCACCGACGACGTCGTAGCCCTGCTCGACGAGCAGCGCCGCGGCGACTGAGGAGTCCACACCGCCGCTCATAGCGACGAGCACGCGCGTCATGTCTGGCCCGCGAGCCGGCGCGCCTTTTGAATGAGCGCGGGGAAGAGCTCCGCGACACGCGTCACGTTGTCGGGCGTCGTTAGGCTGCCCAGACTCATCCGGATTGCCGACGTCGCGATGTCCGGCCGCACGCCCATTGCCTTCAACACATGCGAGGGCGACACGTTGCCAGTCTGGCACGCCGAGCCGGCCGAACAGGCGACGCCTTGCAGATCGAGCGCCATCAGCAGCGACTCCGAATCGGTGCCCGCCACCGAGATATTGAGGATGTGCGGCGCACGTGTCGCGCCGCGGCCGTGCACAATGGCGTCCGGGATGCGCGCGAGCAGCGCCGACTCCAACTGCTCGCGCAGCGCAGCCAGCCGCGTACACTCCGCCTCGCGCTCTTCGACGGCCAGCTCCGCCGCCCGCGCAAGTCCAACGGCGAAGGCAACGTTCTCCGTGCCGGGGCGGCGGCCGCGGTCCTGATCGCCGCCATGCATCATCGGCTCGATGCGCACGCCGCGCCTAACGAACAGGGCGGCGATGCCCTTCGGCGCTCCGATCTTATGGCCGGAGATCGTGAGCAGATCGACCGGTAGCTTCGAAACGTCGATCGGGATCTTGCCGAACGCCTGAACGGCGTCCGTGTGGAAGACCGCGCCCTGCTCCTTGCTCTTTGCTCCCAGCTCCGCGATGGGTTGTACCACGCCGATTTCGTTGTTGACCCACATGATGCTTACGACGCCCGTGCGCGCATCGACCTTTGCATCGTATGACGCCCGATCGACTACTCCGTGCTCGTTCACATCCACGAGCCGCTCTTCGCCCCCTTCCCCGGCGATGCGGTGCGCGGCCGCGAGCACAGCCTTGTGCTCGATAGGCGAGGTGACGATCGCTGGCCGTTCGCTGCGGATGGCGCGCCAGGCGCCTAACAGCGCCAGGTTGTCGGCTTCGGTCCCACAGGACGTGAATACGATTTCATCCACGCGCGCGCCTAACGTGCGGGCGATGCGCTCGCGCGCTTCGTCCAGGGCCGTGCGGGCTTCGCGCCCCCAGCGGTGCGCGCTCGACGGATTGCCGAAACGCGGGCCAAAGAAGGGCGCCATGGCCTCGACGACCTCCGGGCGAACCGGAGTCGTCGCAGCGTGGTCGAGGTAAATGGGGGGCGGCATAGAACCCTACAATATAAAAGCTCATAGCTCATAGCTCTTAGCTCTTAGGGCTGTTTTGCCCCCGATGCTAAGAGCTAAGAGCTAAGAGCTAAGAGCTAAGAGCTAAGAGCTAAGAGCTAAGAGCTAAGAGCTAAGAGCTAAGAGCTAAGAGCTAAGA
>DATFBW010000020.1:0-2195 GCA_035253645.1 Gemmatimonadaceae bacterium
TTCAAATCCGAGTTCTTTGCCGAGCATTTGCATCGTGGCCGCATTGCCCGATCTGTTGCGGCCGAATCCGTGGTCGTGGCCCATCAACAGGTACTGCATGCGGAAGCGGCGACACAGCACATCACGCACGAAATCCTCGGCCTCCATGTTCGCGAGCGCACGCGTAAATGGAACGATCGCGAGGTAGTCGATGCCACTTTCAGCGAGCACTTCGAGCTTCTCGTCCCCGACGGTGAGCAGCAGCGGAGCAGCAGTGGGGTTGACGATTTCGAGTGGGTGCGGCTCGAACGTGATCAGTAGTGATTTGAGGTCGCGTTCGCGGGCCGCTTCAGCAAGCGTAGCGAGCAGGAATTGGTGGCCTTTGTGCGCGCCGTCAAACGTGCCAACCGTGACGGCAGTCCACGAGACGTCGGAGGGGAGGATCGAGTTGGTCACTGCGGGAGCGAAGGGCGCTCCTCGAGGAGCGGGGCCGCGACCACAACGCGGGGTTGCCACTGATCTCCTTCGCGCTGGGCAATCGCGAGCAGCTCATCCTCGTCCCTAACGAGTGCAGCCCAGTCGCCGGCGACGACGGCATCTGTCGCGCGGCCGTTGAGCACACCTAACGCGGCGTCAGCGGCGAGTCGCTGCACCGGGAAGTCAGGAAGGGCGGCGAGTGGCGCGAGCACATCTTCCGGCTGCGCGGCATCGGGCAGGACGGCTTGCTTGACCGAAAAGGGGCCGCACCGCAGACGTCGCAGCGTTGCACAATGGGCGGCGGACTTCGTTAGGCGGCCAACGTCACGGGCCAGGGCGCGGATATAGGTTCCGCCGGAGCACACGATCCGCGTCCGCAGCTCGGTTTCCGTCTGCCGCACGATTTCAATGGAGTGCACGCGCACCGTCACGGGAGGCAGCTCCAGCGGCGCGCCGGCGCGAGCGCGCGAATACGCGCGCACGCCGCCGACTTGTTTGGCCGAATAGGCGGGGGGGACCTGTTCGATCTCACCGGTGAGGCTCGTTAGGGCCTTCCCGACAACGGCTGGCGCGGGGGGCCCTGCTGTCCGGACTACCTGGCCGGTAGCGTCGTCTGTGTCGGTTTCCGCGCCGAAGCGGAACGTCGCTTCATACTCTTTCGGCTCGTCCGCCACGAAGGGCGCGAGGCGCGTCGCGCGCCCGGTGAGAACGATGAGCAGTCCCGTCGCGAACGGATCGAGCGTGCCTGTGTGTCCCGCGCGGACACCGCCTAACGCGTGGCGCACGCGCGCGACCGCTTGTTGCGACGTCAGACCTTGCGGTTTGTCGATGAGAACGAGACCGCTATTCCTTGTCTTCACTGGGTGCGGTGGTCTCGTCGCCCCGTGCTTGAGCCAGGAGAGAATCGATGCGCGCAGCACGGGCAATGGAATCATCGACACGAAACTCGATCTCCGGCGCAGCACGCAGTCGCAGAGACTTGCCGATGCGCGATCGGAGGTGCGGAGCGAGGTGCGTGAGCCCCTCGATTGTCGATTGGCGGTCCGCCTCGTCGCCCATCAAACTGACGAACACGCGCGCCTGCCGCAGATCGCGCGTGACGTCCACGCCCGTCACCGTAACGAACGCGCGGATGCGAGGATCCTTGACCTCCTCGGCGAGGAACGTCGCGATCTCAGTGCGGATCGACTCGGCGACGCGGTCGGCGCGACGGGGCTCGGCCATATGGTGATCGGTGAAGCGCCGCGTTAGGCGCCACGCTTCCCGTCTCCAGCGAGCGTACGCGCGACCTCCTCACGCTTGTAGCACTCGATGACGTCACCGACCTTGAGGTCGTTGAAGTTCTCGATGCCGATGCCGCACTCGTACCCCTCCTTCACCTCGCGGACATCGTCCTTGAAGCGGCGGAGCGACAGGAAGTTGCCATCGTAGACTTCGACGCCATCCCGGATGACGCGCACTTTCCCCGTGCGCGACATGATACCGCTGCGGACGTGACATCCGGCGATCGTGCCGACACGCGAGATCTTGAATGTCTCGCGCACTTCGGCTTCGCCCATGATGACTTCCTTCTCCTCGGGACGCAGCATCCCTTCGAGCGCCGCTTTGACGTCGTTCACCGCGTCGTAGATGACGCGATAGAGCTTGATGTCGACGCCTTCGCGCTCGGCTGCAGCCCGAGCGTTGTTGTCAGGCCTAACGTGGAAGCCAACAATGATGGCGCCAGCCGTGCGCGCGAG
>DATFBW010000021.1:0-4381 GCA_035253645.1 Gemmatimonadaceae bacterium
GTCTGAGCCTGCAGTGTGGCAGCGGCCGGTATGAATAGAGCCACGGAACGCAAAGAAGGCATGGCCGGTCGTGGAGTGAGGATGCACGGTTAGACAACAGCCAATCCTCGAAGGTTCGAAGGCCGTGGCTACCCCTTGACAGCTAGGTATCAGGCATGCCACCCTAGAGCACTAGGTATGGCCTCCAAGACTACGTCAGCCCTCCCTCAAGCCGCGCTGGAGTTGTTGATTCTCCGCGCCGTCGCAAACGAGCCCCTTCATGGGTACGGCATCGCTTTGCGCCTGCACCAGACCTCTGACGAGTTGCTGCGCGTCGAGGAGGGCTCGCTCTATCCCGCGCTTCATCGCCTGGAACAGGAGGGGTTGCTCCGGTCCGAGTGGCAAGCATCGGAGACAAATCGGCAGGCTCGCTATTACAGGCTCACCGCGCGAGGGCGTCGGCGCCTGGTAGAACAGCAAGCGAATTGGGAACGGTTGGCCGAAGGTGTGGCTCGCGTGCTCCGATTTGCATAAAGGTGTTTCGTGGCCCGCCTAACGCGCATTCTCAACACGTTCCGACGCCGCCGTCTCGACCGCGATATCGATGCGGAGCTCGCCTTCCACATCGAGATGCGAGCGCGTGAATACGAGCGGAGCGGAATGACGTCCGTTGACGCTCGGCGCGAGGCGGTGCGTCGAGTGGGCAACCCATTGATGCTCCGCGATCGCACCCGTGATGTCGATGTGGTCGTTCGTCTTGAAACCGCCTGGCTCGATGCTCGTTATGCAGCGCGGGCATTGTTGCGCACGCCGGGCTTCGCTGTCGCCGCGATACTCACGTTGGCGCTTGGCATCGGTGCGAACACGGCACTCTTTGCGATCGTGTACGGCATTCTACTCCAGCCTTTGCCGTACGCTGAGGCCGACAAGCTCTACATGGTCTATCAGACAAGTGAGTCTGTCGGTCGGACGCGAGCCGCCCCGCTCGACTTCCTCGACTGGCGCGAGCGCACTCGCGCATTCGCAGGCATGGCGGCGCACGGAGGGTCAGGCTTCACGCTGTCGGGCGGCTCCGACCCTGAATTCATTATCGGCCAGTTAGTATCGGCCGAGCTCTTCGATGTCCTTGGTGTCCGACCCATGCTCGGGCGAGCGTTTCGTCAGGAGGAGAACGAAGCCGGGCGCAATTATGTGGTCATACTAGGCCACCGTCTGTGGATGCAACGATTCGGTGGGGACCCGAATGCGGTTGGTCGCACCATTATCGCGAACGGGAGGCCGTTCACCGTCATAGGCGTGATGCCTTCGGGGTTCGCGTACCCGAGCACGCGGTACGAGCTGTGGACGCCGTTCCCGTTCCGTGGCAGCAACAGCGACAACCTCCCGGTGAATCGCGAGTCGCGCTATCTGCAGGTTATCGCGCGGCTGCGGCCGACAATCACCGCCGCACAGGCCCAGGCCGACATGAACGATATCGCGCAGGGCCTCGCACAGCAGTTCCCCGATACCCACGCGAAGCGCGGGATCGGGATTTCTTCGCTCTTGGATGAGACCGTCGGTGAAGTCCGCCGCGCCGTGTGGCTCGTATTCGCCGGCGCGACCCTCGTTTTCTTGATCGCCTGTACGAATGTCACCAGCTTGCTCCTGGCGCGCTTCACGGTCCGCGAACGTGAACTTGGAGTCCGCACAGCGTTAGGTGCCAGCCGCCCGCGCCTGATCAGGCAAATCGTGGTCGAGATGCTGATACTCTACGGGACCTCGGCCGTGGCCGGTGTTCTGCTCGCGTACGGATTGCTGAAGGTAGTTGTCGCGCTCGCGCCGGCGAACTTGCCACGCGTGCACGACGTTGCGCTTCTCAGTCCAGTCATTGCCTTCACGTTCATCATCACGTTCGTAGCGGCACTGATATTCGGACTGTTACCAGCGTGGCACGCTCTGCGACGATCCTCTCACAGAACCACTCGAGCCCTAACGAGTCGCGGGTCGACAGGTGGTCCGCGTCAGCAGCGGGCGCGCACCGTCGTGCTGATCGCTCAAGTTGCCCTCGCCGTCGTTCTTGTCGCAGGCGCAGGTCTCGCTGTCAGAAGTTTGGTGAATCTGCAGCGCGTTCAGAAAGGCTTCGATCCGGCAGACGTGGTCACGTTCGACGTGATGTTGCCTGCCAGCCGTTTCCCCGATGGCGTCAGCATGCAGGCCTTCTATCGGCGCTTGCTCGAGACATTCGAATCAGATCGGCAGTTCAAGGCGGTCGGGGCCACCACGCATCTCCCGTTGAGCGGACAGGACTTCGAGAACTCGTTCAGGGTCGCTGGCTACAGCCCGCCCTCACCCGAAGCAACGCCAGTGGCAGGGGTGCGCGGAATCAGCCCGGGTTATCTCGCAGCGATGGGGATTCCACTCCGACGCGGCCGCAACATCACCGCTGAAGACCGCGAAGGCACGCAGCCCGTCGTGTTGGTCAACGAGAGCTTCGCACGAAAGTACTTGTCCGGTGTCGACGCGCTTGGTGGTCAACTCTCCATGGGAGATTCGGATCCGTGGCGCACGGTTGTCGGAATCATTGCCGACCTAAAGCATCGCGGTCTGGATGCGGACGCGCACCCGGAGGTCCTCATACCGTTCCCGCAGCTCGACCCCTTCATCCTGACTGCTTTCGCGCGGGGCCTGAGCGTTGTCATACGAAGCGACGGTGCGCCGGAGGGTGTCATCGCCGCCGCGAGAGATCACATGCGCGCGGCCGACGCGGCCATACCCGTCATTACACCGCGCCCATTGAATGAGCTTGTGATGGAGTCCTTGGGGCAACCACGATTTCGCGTGCTCTTGTTAGGCGCTTTCGGGCTGCTGGCACTGGTTCTCGCGCTCGTGGGAACGTTCGGCCTGATGTCGTACTTCGTGACGCAACGCCGACACGAGTTTGGGATCAAAATTGCGCTCGGAGCGACGCCTGCCGGCGTCCTGCGTAGCGTCGTGCTGCATGGGACCCGCATCATCGCTGCGGGCCTCGCGATTGGTACGGCAGCGGCCCTCATCTTGACTCGCTCGATGCAGGCAATCCTCTATGGCGTCCAATCGAATGACGCGTTGACTTTGGTTTCGGCGATTGCGCTGCTCGGTGTGGCTGGTGCGGTGGCCTGTTACTGGCCGGCACGACGTGCGACCCTCGTGAATCCTGTAGAAGCCATTCGACGCGACTAGTAGCCGGGGTGCTTGTTATCAGCGACTGCTGACGCCGTGACGGCGCATGATCTTGAGAAGGCTCGCATGATCGGCGAGGCCGAGGTCCTGCGCCGTTCGCGTTATGTGCCACTCGTTGCGCTCGAGCGCCGCCACGACGATCTGCCGCTCAGCTTCGGCCTTGAGCTCGACGAAGGAGCGCGGAGAAGTGCCTAACGGCGCAGCGGATCCATTGCCGACGATATCTTCGGGAATCTGCTCCGGGCCGATCGCCTCACCGTCCGTCGCGATGATCATCCGCTCGATAACATTGCGCAGCTCGCGGACATTGTTCCGCTTCCAGTCGTACACGGCCAGCTGAGCCAGTGCGTCCGCGGTGATCCGTTTGCGGCGCATCCCGAACCGCTCGCACGTCACCGTGAGGAGATGATCCACAAGCTCGGGAAGGTCCGACAGGCGCTCTCGCAGCGGCGGTACGCGGAGCTCGTGTACCTTGAGACGAAAGAGCAGATCCTGGCGGAAACGGTCCGCGGCGACTTCGTCGGTAAGCTCACGGTTCGTAGCGGCGATCACGCGCGCTGGAACAGGAATCGGCCGCGTGGCGCCCAGCCTAACGACTTGGCGTTCCTCGAGCACGCGCAACAGCTTGGCCTGCGCCGCCGGTGGCAGCTCACCGATCTCGTCGAGAAAGAGGGTGCCGCGTCCTGCTGCTTCGAACGCGCCCTTACGTGTCACATGCGCCCCGGTGAAAGCACCGCGCTCGTGGCCAAACAATTCGCTCTCCACGAGGTTCTCTGGAAGTGCCGCACAGTTCACCGCGATGAACGGCTCACGCTCGCGGCTTTCTCCGCTGAGCCTGTGCACATCGCGCGCGACGAGCTCCTTGCCCGAGCCACTCTCGCCGATGATCAACACGGTGCTCGGAATCGGCGCGACGCGAGCGATGGCGTCCTTGAGCCGTCGCATGGCTGGGCTCCCGCCGATCAGCGCGGTGTCTTCGGCCGCATAACGACGGAGCGCAACCACCTCGGCAACTAGCGCGCGCCGCTCGATGGCATTCTCCACCTCGCGCGCGACACGTTCGACCGGATCCCCTTTGTCGATGAATGTGTGCGCGCCAAGCTGCATGGCTTGCACGCAGCGGTCGTAGTTACCCGTTCCAGTGTAGACGATGACGGGCACGTCGAGCCCGCGTTGGCGCATTGCGCCCAGCACGGCGAAGCCA
>DATFBW010000022.1:0-5618 GCA_035253645.1 Gemmatimonadaceae bacterium
GATGTGCCCCGGGCGCTCGAATTCCAGGACCACGCGCCCCGTCAGCGAGGCCAGTGTCGTGTCACCGCGGACTTCAGCCGTTAGGCGGCCGCTGAGCGATGTGTGAGGCACCGCGGTCGTATCCAACAAGACGCGCAAATCCACGGCTCCCAAATCCACGACACCGCTGAACGCATAGCCAGGCGGGCTGCCGTCGAGCGTTCCGTCGACGCCCAATGTTCCAGCGGCCCCTCGGAGCGTGGTGCTCACGCCCAAATCGGCGAGCGTGCCGTTGATGCGCAGTGGTCCGGCAAACTGCCCGCGGAGTTTGATCGAAGGATACGATTTGGCGAGCGTCGTGAATGAGAGGGAATCGGCCGTGAGCGCGAGGTCGTACGTGAGAAAGTCTTCCCCAACAGTCACACGCCCGTTGCCCCGCACCTGTGAAGGCGGTGAATCGCCGTCACGATGCGTTAGGTCGGCGTCTGAGAAACGCACATCGAGCCACGACGAATCCAGCCGCGCCTTACCCGATACGAGTCCATTGAGCTTTGGAAACCCGGGATCGAGAAACTGCAGCGTCCTGAGATCCAGCTGCGCGAGTTGCACGTCCAGACCTTTGAATACCGTGAGGCCCGGCTCATAGATGTTGAGTCCTCCACGGGCGGATCCGCGCGTGATCGCGCCCGGCACATTCGCGTCGCGAAACTCAATCTGCGCGTCATCGACCAGAAAGTTCGTGAGCGGACCACCCCGGCCTTTCACGGTTCCGTAGAGCGTGCCGCGCCATGGATACGGGAACGGCTCTCCCGCGAGCTGCTCGAGCAATGCGAAGTCCACGGGATCCGCATCGAGATCCAGACTGGTGACCTCGAGCACCGGCCCGCCGACTGCGAACGTCATGTTGCCGCGGAGACGCGAGGATCCGCTCCGCACGTCCATCCGCGTCAGCCGATACTCCATCACCTCCGGATCGCTTTCGTTCGTGATGTGCAGCCTAACGTTGCCGCCTCCTGTTTTGGGCAACGTGGGATAGACCCAGTTGATGTCGGCGAGCGCAACGTGGTCGCCGATGATGCGGAGGTCATAACGCGGCGGCAACTCGCCACCCCACGAGACTTTGCCGCGTCCGCTTCCGCGTGAACCCGGCAGCTCGAAATGCGCGATCTCGGGGAAGACTGAATCGCCGAGCAGACGCACCGTGCCCCGGATTTTGGAGAACTTGAACGGAGGGACCCGCTCCTCCACGTCGAGGCGATGGATCGTGAAGAATTGACCTGCCGAATCGGGGTTCGCGATCCGCACGTACCCGGCTTCCATCGACGCATTGGTCCAGCGGAACGTGCGCGTAAATCCCCCCCCGACGCGCCGCATCTCCCGATCCTTCCGCGTTAGGTTGTATGTGATCGCCGAATCGCGCTTCACTCCGCGCAGTGTGTCGTCCGGCTGCCATGGCATCGTGACGGCGAAGGATGCGGCACGCAGGCGCAGCGAGTCGAGTACGATGTAATCGCCAAAGCCGCGCGTGGCGCGTGGCGCGCGCGGCGGGCCCGACGGAAAGATCTTGCGGAAGTTCCACACGCCTGCGCTGTCCTGCCTAACGTGCACGTGAAGGCCTGTCGCGGACGCGAATGACAGACGGATACGCCGATCGAAGAAGTCGCCGGGGCGGAAACGGAAGGAAATCGGTCCCGAGGCGAAAAACAGAGAGTCGTTCGATTCGCGGATCTCGATGCTGTCGATCGTCATGTCGCCGAAGATCGACCCGCGAAAACGCCCGAGGTACACCTTGCCCCGCACGCGCGTGCTCAGCTCCGAGAGCACATACCGGCGCACGAGATCGCGCCCGGTATTCGTACGCACGCCGAAGGCGATGACGCCGATGACAATCAGGAAGAGAGACAGCACGGCAGCCGCGCTGATCAGAACGACGGTGCGTCGGCGCGGCATGTGTTAGAACGCCTGGCCGATCGCCAGCTGGAACGTTAGGCGCCGGAAGAAGGATCGCCCGCGTGGCGGCGCAAACGTCGTGGGACACGGCCCCTCCGCTTGTTGCGGCGGCAGCGGGTCGCGGAGCGTGATGGGCAAGCGGTTGCCCGGACTCACACAATACAGTGGTTGTTCACCGCCAGCAGAGCCGCCCAGCACGAACGCCGCACCCGCGGGCCGGTCGTACGGGTTATAGCCCACGTCGAGCCGTATGGGCCCCACCGGTGTGTAGATGCGCACGCCGCCACCGGGGGTCCATTTGAGCCCCGGAAAGTTGTCGCCGGCTCCCTCGCGACGTTCGTTCCACACGGCGCCCGCATCGGCAAAGATCGCCCACTGCAGGTAACGCTTGAGCACCGGCGAGGCGAGACGAAACTCGACGGAGGCGACAACGACATTATCGCCGCCTAACGGCTCCACGCGCTCGATGCTCGCGGCGTTGGTTACCTCGTAAAAGAGCGTATCGCCCACCATGAACGAGTCTCTGCTCTCCGGTCGGATGCGATACACCACTGGACCCAACTCGTTCTGCGCGAAGCCGCGTACCGTGCTCGCGCCGCCGGCGTAGAGGCGCTCCTGTGGCGGGATGAACGCACGCTGAGTCTCGCCGTTCACGCGAATTGTGCTGCCGATCACGGTACCGAGCCTAACGCGAGCGGCCATGATGATCCCGGCATCGACACGCCGATACGTGGCCGCGTCGAAAACGCCGCGGTTGAACTGGATTTGCGGGTCCGAGCCGATGGCTCGCGACGCGTGCCGATATTCGACACGCGCCAGCGAGCCGCGCGTCGGGTTGGCGAGGTTGTCGACGCGATCCCGCGTCACCACGCCACTCGCGACCGCCTGCCAGCGAAGCTCCCGCAGTGTGCGGCGCGCCTCCTCCTCACAAATACTGAAGACGGCGCAGAACAGCGCGGGCTGAGCCTCGGTGCGACCGCGCTCGACCTGATATCCCAGCGCCACCGGGTAGCCTGCGGGTGGCAAATACTGCATGGTCGCCGCGATGCCGATGGGTGCGGTGCGCAAGTATGTCTGATACTCCGAGCGGCGTTCGCTGAAGAGCGTGAGTGCCGGAATCGTTCGCAGTCCAAACAGGGCCCCCTGGGAGATCGTAACGGACGCGTAGTAGTTGAGCGTGTCGCTGAACGGATCGTTGGCGAGCTGCGGGCACAGCGAACGTGCGAAAGTGAGCGGCGCACCGTTTCCAACCTTGGAGGTGCGCGCGTTCAGCTCCAGACGCTGGAGCCTGTCGAGGAAGTTGAGGTCTGTGTAGGAAGCCTGAGTCCGGAAGCAATCCAACGTTGCCCAACCGCCGGAGACGCGCGCGATCGTCAGCGGATTCTCGACGAGATCCACGACCAGACGCACGGCCGTGTCGCCGAGCTGGCCTAACGAGGTGGTGTCGAGGTTGAGCCCCACGTGCCGGAAGGCATCCGTGAGGTAGAGACTCCGTGTGGCGGCGTCGAGGTTGCGTTGGCGGTACAGATCGCCACGCCGGATTCCCAACAAGCGGCCGATCTTGTTAGGGTTGACGCGCTGCTTTCCTCCTTCGGTCGATGCCTCGACGTTCACCTGCACCTCGGCGATGCGGAGCCGCGGACCTGTGATCACGCTGTACGTGATCTCGTTACGCCTGGCGATGGTGTCGGTTTCGAAGCTGCGGAGGACTTCCGCCAACGCGTAGCCGTCATTGCGGAGCCGCTGCAGCAGCGTGTCCCGGCCGGCCTGGATTTGCAGCTGGTCGAACCGGCTACCGACGCGGATGGGAAGGTTTCGCGTTAGGCGTTCCTGGGATTCGGGTGGGAGTGAATCGAGCCCAAGGACGGCGAGCGTGTCGACACGCAGCGGCTCGCCTTCCGAGACGACGAAACCGATGTTGACTCGACTGGGGCGCTCATCGAGCTGCGTGCCCACGCGCACGCGGGGAAATCCCCGTAAGCGATAGAACGCAACCAGTCGAAGGGAGTCGCGGCTCAGCTCGAGCTCATCGAAGCAGCGTTTCTCGCCGAACACGCGGATCCATCGGCGCACGGCGCTGCTCGGCTCGGTGCGCACGCTCGCTGAAAGGGTGGCGTCGTCGAAGCTCCGGTTGCCCTCGAAGTTGAGGCTCCAAACCTCCCTGTCACCGGGATCGCAGATGAAATCCTGGGCGCCTAACGAGGTGGCGACGGCCGCCGTCAGTAAGCAGACCGCAGCCGCTCGGCGCAGCACGGACGTCCTACGCTCTGTCCACGTAAATGCTGCCAGGCCCACGCTGTTTCGCTCGCCGCTTGGCGTCGGCGGCGCGCATGCCGAGGTGGGCCAGGTTCACCCATGCTTCGGGTCGCACCAGGACAATGGCCGCAGAGATCGAGGCCAACGGAAATTCGCGCACGATCCCTTCACGGTCGACGCCGCGGAATGAACCGCGCTGCATGGCATCGGTTCCGACGACGGTGGCGAAAGCCTCGCGGCAACGCTCAGCCCCGAGCGCCGCGATCGCTTCGGCACGTTGCGGCGAACAGATGACGATGAAATCATCGCCCCCGATGTGGCCCACGAACTCCACGTTCGGGTTGCCGTCGCCATCGGGACCCGCGTGAGGGCTTCCACCGTTGCCTAACGCAACTATGCTGCGCAGTGCGGCGCCCACGCTGCGGATGATCTCATCCGCAATCGCGAACCCATACGTGTCGGCGAAAGGCTTGAAGTTGTCCAGATCGAGATAACACACGGCGAACGATTCGCCGCGGTCGATGCGCCGGCCGATCTCCCGGTCGATGCCGCGTCCCCCCGGGAGACCGCTCGTCGGATTGCGATCGCCTTCACGTTGCACGAGCCGGAGCAGCGCTGTTACACGCGCGCGCAACTCACGCGGATCGAATGGCTTGGCGAGGTAGTCGTCGGCGCCCGCCGCGAAGCCTTCGATCTTGCTTTCCATTCCGCCCTGCGCTGTGAGCATCAGGACTGGAATGCGCGCGGTAAATGGATTGGCTTTCATGCGGCGACAGACATCGATGCCGGTCATCGTCGGCATGGAATGATCGAGGATGACGAGGTCGGGCTCGCGTTGTTCGATCGCTTCCAGGGCCGCCGCGCCGTCAGCCGCTAACGCCACCTCATGGCCCACGGACCTGAAGAGGTCACGCAGCATGAGGCGCATGTCTTCATTGTCGTCGGCAAAAAGCAGGAAACTCACGTAGCGATCACTACTTAGCGCGCCTTGGCGGGTGTGGACGGAGCGCCGTAAGTTCTCGCGCCGCCCCGTTTAGGTCAACGGATTTCGTCCAATCTCTCACGCCCAATTCGCAAGATGCTACTCGACGCTTACCAGCAGCAGGCTCGCGCCACCATAAACCCACGGCTGTCGGCGCGGGACGCCTTGCTGGACGCGGCCGCGGGCCTGGCGGAAGAAGCCGGCGAAGTGCTGAGTCACGTGCGGAAGAAAACGTTCTTCGATCGACCGCTCGATAGGGACGCTGTAAAAGAAGAATTGGGCGATGCGTTATGGTGCCTCGCCGCTGTCGCAACACAGCTCCACCTCTCGTTAGGCGACGTCGCCGCGGCCAACCTTGCGAAGATCAATAGGAGAGGGGTTGGGGGTTAGGGGTTGGGGGTTAGCCCAATGCGATGTTGCGGTGCCTTCGGGCTAACCCCTACCCCCCCAC
>DATFBW010000023.1:0-7546 GCA_035253645.1 Gemmatimonadaceae bacterium
GAGCGTGGCCGTGTCGCCTGTGAATGCCGATCGGGTATGGGCGCTAGTCGAAGCAGAACCGGAGGGTGGGCTGTACCGGTCAGATGACGCCGGGAAAACGTTCCGCCGCATCAATGACACGCGCGAGATCCGAGCTCGCCCGTGGTATTACATCCACATGTTGGCCGACACCAAGAATGCGGACGTGGTCTACATCATGAACGCGCCGCTTCTCAAGAGCATCGATGGCGGACGCACGTTCACATCCATCGCGGTTCCCCACGGCGATAACCACGCGCTTTGGATCAACCCGAACAACGCGCAGAACCTGATCAACGGGAACGATGGTGGCGCCAACATCTCGTTCAACGGCGGGCGCACGTGGAGCACGCAGCAGAACCAGCCGACTGCGCAATTCTACCGCGTCAACTCAGACAACAAGTTTCCATATCGCGTTTACAGCGGGCAGCAGGACAATTCGTCCGTGGGGCAGCTTGCCTGGGATCCGGCCGGTTTCGTGCTCGATTGGAAGAGCTGGGACGTGCGGGCCGGCTGCGAGAGCGCTTTTCTGGCGTTCGACCCTAACGATCCGCGATATACGTATGGCGGCTGTTACCAGGGGATCATCGAAGAGCACGATGCGGAAACGGGGAAGACGCGCAACATCCAGGTCTGGCCCGCGTTAGGCCTGGGCGAGCCAAGCGATCTGCAGAAATACCGCTTCAACTGGAATGCCCCGATCGTGGCGAGCCCCCACGATGCCAAGACGCTCTATCACGCCGGAAATCGCGTGTTCGCCTCGAGCGATCGCGGCTTTACGTGGAGTCCTATATCGCCGGACCTGACGCGGAATGACAAAACGAAGCAGGGCCTGGGTGGCGCGCCTCTCACCAACGAAGGAGCTGGCGGCGAAGTCTATGGGACGATCTACGCGTTGAGCGAATCGCCGGTCGAGCGTGGCGTGCTCTGGGTTGGCACGGATGATGGGCTCGTGCAGGTCACGCGCGACGGCGGACAGACCTGGGCGAACGTGACGCCAGCGGGGATGCCTAACGAGGGTCTCATCGCCACGATCGATGCCTCGCCGCATGCACGGGGTGCCGCGTATTTCGCGCTGGCCCGCTACAAGCTGGGCGACGACGCGCCTCACGCGTACAAGACGAGCGATTACGGCCGCACCTGGACGCGTATAACGAGCGGCTTGCGCGAGGGAGAACCGGTGCGTGCGGTGCGGGAGGATCCGGTGCGCCGCGGCTTGCTGTTCGCTGGCACGGAAACTGGCATGTATGTCTCGTTCGATGACGGCGCGCGTTGGCAAAGCCTGCAGCTCAACCTGCCGCGTGTGCCCGTCACAGACATTCAGGTACGCCGGGATGGCGACGTCGCCATTGCAACCGAAGGCCGGGCATTCTGGATCCTGGATGACATCGCGCCACTCCGGGAGCTGGCGCCTAACGTGACGACCGCGGCTCCGCATCTCTTCAAGCCGAGTGACGCGGTGCGCCTCGAGTGGGGGAGTCCGGCCGTTCCGGCCGGTGTGGGCGGCCGCAACAAGCCGAGTGGTGCGTTCGTGCGGTACGTGCTTCCCCAAGCCGCCGATTCGACGCAGGAGCTGAAGCTGGATATCCTGGATGCGAGCGGCGCCCTCGTGCGCTCGTATTCGTCGCGTCCGCGACCCGATGCGCCTTCCGGACCGGGCATCCCTCCGGCGCGTCTGCTGCCAGCAAAGAAGGGGATGAACATGTTCGCATGGGAGCTTCGCACAGATCCGCCGCCGCGTGTGCAAGGCGTCATGCAGCCGGGCAACCCGCAAGGCTATCGCGTGCCGCCGGGCACCTATACCGTCCGCCTAACGGCATTTGGCTCGACGCTCTCGCAGCCGCTCCGCGTCGTGGCCGATCCACGCGAGCGGTACAATGATCAACAGGTGGCCGCGCACGTCCGGCTCGCGCGGCAGGCGTGGGAGCGCGTAACCGAGCTTCACAACAACGTCATTGATGTGCGCAGCGTGAAGGAGCAGGTGAATGGAATGTTAGGCAAGATTGCCGAGCGGCAGGATGTCCAGGAAATCAAGGACCTCGGCAAGTCCATCACGACGAAAGTAGACAGTGTCGACAACCGGCTCGTGCAGCCGCGGATCAAGACCTTCCAGGACGTCATCAACTTCCGCAACGGGCTGAGCGACCAGTACCTCTATCTCCAGGAAGCGATCGATGGGAGCGAGCCTCCGCTCACCAAAGGAATGACAGATCGGTTCGCCGAAATCGAGGCGGACTACGCGCCGTATGCCGAGCTCGTTAGGCGCGTCCTGGCGGATGTCGAGCGCTTCAATGCGCTCCTCAAGGCCAAGGGGATCGATGGCGTAATCGTGAAACGCGCACCGAGCCGCGTCGCGATGTGATAACTCGTCGTAAGTCGTTAGTCGTCAGTCTTAGCGTCACCGCAAAGCGATTCGAGCTCAACAGTTTAACCCCAGAGACTAATGTCTAAAGACTAAAAGCTGGGGTTTGGTACATTTCTCGCGACCGCTTGTCAGGGCGAAGCGGCGCGCGGGCAGTCTCAACCGTGGCCCCTCGCAAGTGAGGAGGAGCCCACCTGCCTAACAGGAGTTGAGGTCATGCAGCCCGCTCTGCGATATACCGCTCTCATCGTCGGGCTCACGCTCGCGGCGAGCTCACCTCTCAATGCCCAGTACTTCGGGCGTAACAAAGTGCGTTATGAGTCGTTCGACTTTCGCATAACGCAAACGCCTCACTACGACATTTACTGGTACCCGGCCGAATCTCTAGTCACGGCCGACGCTGCGCGAATGGCGGAGCGATGGTACACGCGCCTCGCGCGCGTTTTGAGCCATCAGCCGACCAAGAAGCCGCTCATCTTCTACGCCGATCATCCGGATTTCGAGCAGACCAACGTCATTGGCGGTTTCATCAGTCAGGGGACGGGTGGTGTAACGGAGTCGCTCCGCGATCGCGTCATCATGCCCTTTACAGGCGTCTACGCGGACAACGATCACGTGCTCGGCCACGAGCTCGTCCATGCTTTCCAGTACGACATCGCGCATGGCGCGGAAGGGAAGGGCCCCCGCGGCCCCGGCATCGCAGCGCTGCCGCTCTGGCTCGTCGAAGGGATGGCCGAGTATTTGTCGTTAGGCAGAGTCGACGCGCACACCGCGATGTGGATGCGCGACGCGGCCCTGCGCAACGACCTTCCCAGTATCAACCAACTCACGCGTGATCCGCGCTACTTCCCATATCGCTACGGTCAGGCGCTGTGGGCGTATATCGGCGGCCGCTGGGGTGACCCGGCTGTCGGAGCAGTATATCGCACCTCGCTGCAAAAGGGTTGGAACGCGTCGGTCAAGGAACACCTGGGCCTGACCAGCGACGAGCTATCGAAGGCGTGGCTCGCGGCCATCCGATCGGCCTACCAACCGCTGATGCAGGGAAAAACGCTTCCCAAGGATGCTGGCCAACTGGTGTTGGGCCAGAACCGGCAGACGGGGGACATGAGTCTCTCACCCACGTTGAGTCCCGACGGCCGCCGAGTGGCTTTTCTCGCCCGGCGCGATGTGTTCACGATCGATCTTTTCATCGCCGATTCGCGCACAGGCGTGATCGAGAAGCAGCTGACGGGACCTAACGTCGATCCCCACTTCGATGCGATCAGCTTCATCGCCTCGTCCGGCACGTGGTCGCCCGATGGCAACAAGCTCGCCTTCGTCGTCTTCGCCGACGGAGACAACGAGCTGGCGATCTTCGACGTGAACGGTGGCGGCGTCGAACGGCGCATCAAGCCACGCGATGTGGGAGCCATAGTGGATCCGGCCTGGAGCCCCGACGGACGCTCGATCGTCTTCTCGGGGATGGTGGGTGGTATTGCCGATCTGCACAGCGTGGAGCTGGAGTCAGGCGTGGTGTTGCGCCTAACGAATGACAAATACGCGGAATTGCAGCCCACCTGGTCGCCTGACGGGCGCCAGATCGCCTTCGCGACGGACCGCGGGCCGCAAACGGATATCGAGACGTTGCGCTTCGGAACCTTGCGCCTCGCGGTGCTGGATGTGGCGACCAGGCAGGTGTCCGTCCTCCCCGGCTTCGACAATGCCAAGCACATCAACCCGCAATTCTCGCCGGATGGACGCGAGCTGTTCTTTATCGCCGATCGCAACGGCTTTAGCGATATCTATCGCATGAGCCTAACGGGCGGAGATATCCGGCAGGTCACCAACCTCGCGACCGGTGTGAGTGGCATTACGCGGCTTTCTCCGGCGCTCACCGTGGCGCGGAGCAATGGGCGGATGCTGTTCTCGGTGTTCAGCAACGCGGGCTACGACGTGTTTGGAAAGGATCCCGCCGAAATCGCCGGCACACCGGTTGCTGCCGCCGCGGGCGGTGTCCCCGCAGCCAGTGTGTTGCCACCACCTGAGGCGTTAGGCACGTCGGTTGTGGAGACCTATCTGGCCGACGCGACGACCGGCCTACCACCTGCGTCAACACGGTACGCCGTGAAGCCGTACCGCAGCTCCCTCTCGCTGGATTATCTGGGAGCTCCGTTCGTCGGAGTTGCCGTGAGCCAGTTCGGGCAGACCGGGCTATCCGGCGCCGTGGCCGCCTATTTCGGCGATATGCTGGGCGACAAGACGGTCGGTGCTGTCGTCGCGGCGCAAGGGGAGCTCAAGGACATCGGTGGTGAGCTGTTCTTCGTAAACGCCGGAGGGCGCCAGCAGTACTTGTTAGGCGCGTCCCATATTCCCTACGTGACAGGGTTCGCCGAAATCCTGGATACGACGGTGAGCGTGTCGGGCATCGGGACCGTTCCGTCCCGATTATTTAGGACCAACTTGCAGCGAACGTTTATCGATCGTGGACAGCTCACCCTGCAATATCCGCTGTCCCAAACTCGGCGTTTCGAGGTCGGCGGCGCATACACCTTCGTGAACTACGATACGGAGGCGCATGAGTCGTTTCTGCTTCCGACGGGTGAAGTGGTGGAGAGGCGCCGCGGCCAACCGTCGCCGGATGGCCTGAGCTACGGGCAGGGATCGCTCGCATTCGTCGGAGACTATTCGTACTTCGGCTTCACGTCTCCAGCTGCAGGTGGTCGTTACCGCTTCGAGTACGCGCCGATCTTCGGCGGTCTCGCGATGCACACATTCCTGGGTGACTATCGTCGATACTTCTTCGCGCGGCCAATCACGTTCGCGCTACGCGGTCTCTATTACGGACGCTTCGGCAAAGACGCCGAGTCGGGCAAAATCACTCCCCTGTACATTGGACAGGAGACGCTCATTCGCGGCTACTCGTTCGAATCGTTCGATGTGTCGGAGTGCACGGATTCGGGCAATTCGAATGCATGTCCGGAGTTCGATCGTTTGGTGGGGTCGCGCATTGGTGTCGCGAACATCGAGCTCCGGATCCCGTTGTTAGGCACTCGCGAGTTCGGGATTATCCCATGGGGTTTTCTGCCCGTCGAGGTCGCGCCGTTCTTTGACGCGGGCGTCGCAATGGCCAAAGGCGTCTCGACCGACTTCAGTTTCGCCACGAACACGACGGCCCGCGTTCCTGTATTCAGCGCTGGCATAACGAGCCGCATCAACCTGTTCGGCTATGGCGTGCTCGAGGCGTATTACGCGTATCCGTTCCAACGCCCAGAGAAAGGGGCACACTTCGGCTTCGCGTTTGCTCCAGGATGGTAAGCCGCGCGCCTAACGCAGGTAAGACGCGAGGTCTTGCTGGATAGCGGAAAGCACGGCGTCGGGGAGGGCGAGCTTGATCGTCTGATTCCGGCGCCGCGCATCGACGACTTCGAGGCGCAGATCCGCACCCGCTGCTAGATCGCGCGGCCGGTAGACCGCGATCGCCGACATCGGTACGAAGCGGTTCTGCGCGCGGTACGCCTCGTGATTCACGACCGCTGGGATCCGCCGAAATTCGATGGGCTGAACGATCACGTTGTTCCGATACAGCAACACGCCCGCCACGTCACCGTGTTTGAAGTCGACGATCCTGCGGCCCAGCACCTCACCGTGTTGCGCCTGATCGGACGATATATGAAGCACGACGACCGCTCGGCGCTCATTCCTGTACGTATCCCAGCCACTCCAGAACTGGATTGGATCGACCAGGCGCGGCGTCGAATCGCTCAGGCTCATCAGGCGCTGGCCTTCGATCTGCCGCGCGATCTCTCGTTGCCGCCACGCCATGATTTGTGGCGTCATGACGAACACCGCGATGCCGTCGGAAGACACCTTGTACGCATACGTTTCCGTCAGGCTGCGGCCGATGGCCCGCTCGAGGTCACCGGGCGGCACTGGTCGCGCCGGCCAGGCCGGGACGAGTGAATCGTTAGGCAGCACCTGTGCGCGTCGGCGAAGCGCGGAGCTCCGCAAAGAGGCCAAGGCTTGCGCGCTGACGACCGTCGCCTGATTGGCGGATCTGCGAAGCGCCATGCCGATCACGCCGCGGTCGATAAGAACGGGACCGCCAGAGCTGGCCAGTCGTATAGTAGCTGTGCGACCATCCGCGGAGGACACGGTTCCGCGCGAATCGATCGCCGCGCCACGACCGACAGCGGCAGCTACCGCGAGTGAATCTCCCACCGAGAGCTTGCTTGTCGTATCGCTCACGAGCGGGAGAACAGGACAACGGCGACAGTGCTGCACGGGGATTCTGAGCGCGGCAACTCCGCGCGCAGAGTCCACCGCCATGACCCGCCCAATGACATGACGCTCGGGCTCGAGCTGAATGCGCGGTTCAGCGACGCCGCGCAGGAGTGAAAGCGGCGTGAGCACGATGCCAATGGAGTCGACGAGGAAGGCAGTCCCCTGTTGCCGCTCACCGAACACGGTGAAGACGCCGGGCCGCATGAGCGTGGCGACGGAATCGACTGGAAGCGGTGGCAGCGCGGTTGCGGTTACTGCCTGGACCGCCGCGGCCGCACTGTCCGTGATCGGTGTGGTGTCGGCGGCGGCCGTCGGCTGCGCCGGCGGGGTCGCCGATGAATCTGTTCCGGACGCCAGCTGCCAAACCACGAGACCCACGAGCGCCAATGCTGCCCCGGTCGCCGTTAGGCGTCGCGCGAGCGACGGACGCCCTTTCACGTTGCCTAACGCTGGCTCGGCCGAGCGTGGCGGGGCTTGGACTGGCGGAGCTTGAAGAGATGCTGGGGTTGCAAGGGCCGCCACCGGGGTTGCTGGCGTCATCTCGAGCGACGGCTGGGGCCGCGATGGAGTGACGGATGGCCCTCGTGTCGGCGTCGAGAAGCGCTGCCGCTGCGCTTCGCGGTAACGCTCCATCTCTTCGGTGCCGGGCATTTCTGCGATGGCTGCCTCGAAGTCGCGGCCGAAGTCGTGCACCTCGGCGTACCGCTCGTTTACGTCGAGCGCGAGCGCGCGATCGAGTGTTGCCTGCAGCGTCTCGGGCCACGTAATGTCCGGCCTGGTTTCGCTGAGCTTGCGGGGCGCAGCCGTTAGGCGCGTGAGCAGCGCATCTTTGCTCACGCCGGACTGGAACGGGAAATAGCCCGTGAGCGCGTAATACGCGATGAGACCAAGTGCGTACTGGTC
>DATFBW010000024.1:0-5777 GCA_035253645.1 Gemmatimonadaceae bacterium
CCGAGCCGCAGCCATAGGCGGGCATACGCACAGACCGCTGCGGAGGATTCGCGTCCTTGCTCGCATCCCGCACCTCGCACCTCGTACCTCGCTCTAAGGCAACCTATGCCCAGCACCCTGCGGACTAACGCGTTAGCATCCAGCAGGCAAACGCTCGATAGGAGATCCCCAGCATGCAGTACATGACCCGGGTGGCAATCGCGTGCGGCGTCACCCTAACGTCAGCAGTCGTCACAGCGCAGGCCGTACCCACCCGTCAACTCGGCAAGGCTGAAGCCGAATTTGCGGACCCATTCACGCAGATCTCGGGCGTACGCGAGCTCAAAGACGGTCGCGTCGTCGTTGTCGATTCCCGCGATAAGGTTGTGCAGCTCGTCAACCTCAAATCCGGCGCGGCGGCGAAGATCGGCCGTGAGGGTCAGGGCCCGGGCGAATACTCGTTGCCAATGACCGTGATTGCATTGCCCGGAGATTCGTCTGGCATCTTCGATCCACTCAATCAGCGCTATCTGCTCATCGGCGCCGACGGGAAGACGGGTGGATTTCTTTCGACACGACCTGAGGGTGAGGATCGTGATGAACAGCCCCAGCGTCGAGCCGGCGGTGGGCCGATGTTCGGAATGCGCGGCGGAGGAATGACGCCACCGCGCGGTACGGACCGAACCGGAAACATCTATGTGATGGGTTCCCCGTTTCGGATGACCGCGGATGGACCGCCGACCGCACTCGATTCAGCGCCGGTACAGCGCTTCAATCGCGTGAAGAAGACCTATGAGACGGTTGCCTATATCAAGGTCCCAAAGCCGCAGGTATCGGGCGGTAGCAACCGCATGGAAGTCCGGATCGGTGGTGCCAACCCATTCGCGGAACGCGACGATTGGGCCGTAGCACCAGACGGGCGAGTCGCGATCGTCTATGGTAGGGATTACCGCGTCGAATGGATCTCGCCTAACGGGCAGCGGACGAGTGGACCGGCAACTCCTTACACCAAGACCAAGGTCACCGACGCGCACAAGAAGTGGTGGCAAGAAACTGCGCGCCGACGTACCACGGGTCTCATGATCACCAACGCCAACGGAAGGATGTCGGCTTCGACGGCTCCACCCAGCACCCTGCCTCCAGAAGAGCGCGATGACTGGCCCGAATACTTCCCGCCGTTTCTAGGCAACGCGCTACAGATCGCGCCTAACGGGGAGCTGTGGGTATTGCGCGCCTCTGCCTCGGACGACGCCGTGCCGACGTACGACATCTTCGATGGCACTGGCAAGCTGACAGCCCGCGTGCAGCTGCCGAAGCGCAGCCGAGTGGTCGGGTTCGGCAACGGTACTGTTTACGTCGTCAGATCGGACGAAGACGATCTGCAGTATTTACAGCGCTATCGGCTGCAGTAGGTTTGGGGCTCACGCCGAGGTCAAAGGTCAAGGGTCAAAGGTCACAGCGAAAACTTTGACTGCCTTTGACCTTTGACCACTGACCCTGACCTGGAAAACAAATGCGCCGCTTTTCCCTTGTGGTTGGACTGCTAGCTCTCGCAGCGTGTGGTCCCAAAGAAGAACCCGCTGCTGATACGTCCGCGACAGCGGCGCCAGCTGCACCGACTATTTCTCTGGCGGATGTCGCTGGAGTATGGACGGCTCAGGTAATGCGCGAAGGTAGTGATAGCGTTGTCTTGACGTACGAGCTCAATGCTACAGCTGACCCGTCCGGGTGGACGATCACGTTCCCTGGCCGGCCGCCCGTCCCCATGCGCGCGACGGCTGACGGCGACAGCATCATCACCGATGCGGGCCCGTATGAAAGCGCTCTTCGTAAGGGCGTGCAGGTCACAACTCGCGGAGTTTTCCGTCTCGTAAACGGTCAACTGGTCGGAACGACGACAGGTCACTATCAGACCTCCGGCGCCGACTCGGTAGCTACATTCAGATCGGTTGCGACGAAGAAGATGTAGCGGCAGGTAGGTTCGACCGAAGCTGTCAGCTGTCCGCTGCCGGCCGATGGCTGACAGCTTTCGTTCGACCTTTGACCTGTGACCTTCGTAAACTCGTTAGGCCTTCCCCTCTCGCCCTCCCCCCTCACAACTCGGAGCATTCATGCGCCGCATCTCCCTCGTTATCGCGGTATGCGCTGTTGCTGCATGTGGTCCAAAGGAAGAACCGGCAGCGGACACATCGGCCGCGGCGGCCCCGGCAGCTCCGGCGCTTGCGCTCGCCGATCTCGCCGGTAACTGGACCGGCCGTCTGATGCCACAGAATAGCGATAGCACTCTTGTCACGTTCGACATGGTCGCAAGCGCGGACCCCAGCGCGTGGACGTTGACGCTACCGAACCGTCCGCCCGTTCCCGTGCGACCGGTAGTCGATGGCGATAGCCTCATCACGGATGTTGGGCCCATCGAAAGCGTGCTGCGCAAGGGCGCACAAGTCACCACGCATAGCGTCTTGCGGCTCGTGAACGGCGAGCTGGTTGGGACAGCAACGTCGCGCTACCAGGGCGGCACTGGAGACTCTGTTGTGACGTTCCGGCAGGTAGCTACGAGAAAGCCGTAGTTCTCTTAGCTCTTAGCTCATAGCTCTTAGCTCTTAGGCTGTTCCTAAGAGCTAAGAGCTAACGACTAGCAGCTGTTCTCCAGAACGTAATCCCACCCGACTGTAGCCCTGTCTCCACTGACGCGAGCCGAGTGAGCAGTTTGAGGTCATAGACGTCGACCTTGCCCGGCAATGCACCAACGCTCTCGTTGCTCACGAACGCATACCGCGAATCGGGGCTGATCGCGATCCCGTGGGTCACAGTGGTGCTGCTCTTCATCTCCATGACGGCCTTGCCGCTCGTTAGGTCGAACACCTGCACCGCGCCGCCCTGCTTGAGCGAGGCGACAAGCAACTTGCCGTCGGGCGTAACAGCGATGTTATAGACGCCGCGCCCCGTCTTGAAGCGGCGCGAGACGCTCCACGCGGTACGATCGATCTCCAGAATCTCGTCGGCCTTGTTGCAGGCGACGTAGATCTTGCTCCCGTCCGCCGCCGGCTGTGCCCACGTCGGCGAGCATGACGGGTTCATCTTCATCGGCGCACCACCCGCGTTGTGGCTCGCGTGCTCGTCCGGCGCCACGTTAGGCAGGCTGCCTTCCTTGCCCTTCGCCAGTGAGAACCGCCGCGCCACCTGATACGTGCGCGTGTCGATCTCCACGAGCTGATCATCCATCATGCACGTCGAATATTGCCACATGCCGCTGGGATCGATGCGGCTCCCGTGCGGCATCGTGCACGTCGTCGTGCGCGCTACTTCGGTGTTGTTAGGCGTGTACACGACCGACACGGACGAGGGGACCATGTCGCCGTGCAGATTGAAGTTCACCGAAAAGGCGTACAGGCCATCCGGGGTGACATCGATCGACGCCGGGAAATTTCCTAGGTTGATGGGTTGTCCGACCAGCGTGTCCGGCCCCAGCTCGATCTTCCAGTACATGCCGTCCGGGATGCCATGCCCCGTCGTCATGTGCAGGTACTTCCCATCTCGCGAGATCTGGAGGCCGTGGGGACCCTCCATCTCGGTTGGATGAAAGCCAACAGGGATGGTTTTCTCGACGACGAACCCGTCCGGCCCCAGTCGCAGCCGCTGAATCACGTCCTGTGACTCGGCACCCACGTACACCCAGTAATAGTTGCTTGGGAACTGCGCGGTCTGCGGCTTTGACGAGGAGTCGACCTTCGCCGGTTTCGAGCGCTCGGGCGGACGTACCGGCGGAGACGACCGGCGTCCCTGCGCGTTTGCGACGCCTGTCGTTGCAATCGCGAGCGCCAGCGCCGCACAGGTCCGCGACATGAGAAAGAATGCTCGGCGTGCCATGGCCATATACCGTCGGAGGGCGAATTCGCCGCAGGGTGTCATGCGCACGCTACGGCTGGAGTTGAACGTAACGTCCGGCGTCTCCCCTATCAAAAGGGGGCTCCCCCTTTGATCGAACGTCATAGGGTCGTTGCGCAGGTTGTGTCGCGCGCGAAGATGGTGCTAGCGTACCCTAAATCGCACGGCAGAGGTTCGCATGCTCAGCTCCCGCAAACACCTCGTCGCGTATTGTGGCGCGCTCGTCCTGATCGGAAGCGTTGACGAGCGGCGTCGCCCGGTTCCGCAGAGCGTAGTCGCCGGAATCGTCTTCGACTCCTTGAGCATGCGCCCACTCGCCGGCGCGTCCGTGCACTTGGCGCTCCCGGGCAATGAGCCTGTTAGTACGGTCAGCACCGACGACGGGAGCTTCCGCTTCGCCGGCATCGCCGCCGGACGCTATCTGCTCAATTTCACGCACGCGAGGCTCGACTCGTTAGGGCTCGAGGCGCAGCCCCGGGTGATTCAGATCGCCGACGGCGATAGCGCGCGAGTGCGCCTGACGATTCCCTCCGCGCGCACAATCGCCGGCCTCCTCTGTCCCGGCGATAAGCTGGTGCCGGGCCGCTCGACGCTCCTTGGTTTCGTCCGCTCAGCGGGGGATGGCGCCCCGATCGGTGAGAGCACCGTGTCGGTTCGCTTCGACGACTTCATCGTCTCACGCAGCCGCGTGCAGCGCGATTCGATGGGGCGTACCGTCGTTACGAAGGGGAATGGTTACTACGTGGCCTGTGGCCTGCCGGCCGAGGTCACGGTGCTCGCGCGCGCGATCAGCGGGCGCGACACGAGCGGCTATCTGGAGCTCGAGCTGCCGCCTAACGAATTCCGCAAGCGCGACCTGTACATCGGCAAGACGTATCGCGTGGCGGCTCCCATCGACAGCACGGCCGAGCGGCGTTACACGGTGCAGGTGCTGCGCGGCGAAGGACTCCTGGCCGGGACGGTGACGCAGTCGGATGGACGGCCGATCAGCGGCGCGCGCGTGTCGATTTGGGGAACCGGCCGAGAGGTTTCCACGAATGATGCAGGAACCTTTGCGCTCGACTCGCTGCCAACAGGATCGCAGATGGTCGAGGTACGCGCGTTGGGTTTCGTGCCGCACCGGGAAGCGGTGGATCTTCCCGAAGGAACACGTGCGTCTCTGACGCTGCGCCTAACGGGCAAGCAAACGTTCCTCGACACGGTCAAGGTGCTCACGACGCGGGCGTACGTCTCCGGCCACATGGCCGAGTTCGAGAACCGCCGCAAGCATCGCGTCGGCGGCTTCTTCCTCGATGCCGATGAGATCGATCGCCGGCGGGCCGCGGTGTTCACAGATCTTCTGCGCGGCATTCCCACCGTCCTCATCGATCCCTCGGCGCGAACCGGGGATCAGGTGCGGATGATCGGCGCGTCCAATGAAAACGATCCGTATTGCGATCCGACAATCTGGATCGACGGCAGCAGACAGAATCTGCGCGAGGTAAGTCTCAACGCGATCCTTTTCCCGGAACGGATCACCGCCATCGAGGTGTATTCGCGGACTGTGGAGACTCCCTCACAGTATCAATATGGGAGTCGGTGCGGCGTGATTCTGATTTGGACCGGTGAGCGAGTGCGGCGGCAGATCGCACCGGAAAAGCGCTGAGAGAAATCGTTCGACGCGCCCAGGAGGCGCTGGGTCCGCCCTGGGTATTTTGGCTCACTGTCGGCGCGATCGCGTTAGGCACGGCGCTGCGGCTCTATCAGTTCGCCTCCGGCGCGTCGCTCTGGCTCGACGAGCTTGCGATCGCCAACAATCTGGCTGAACGGTCCCTCGCAACGCTCATGCGCGAGCCGCTGGGCTACGCCCAGATCGCGCCGCCCGGCTTCATCTTCGTCGAAAAATTGCTGTACGAGACGTTCGGACGAAACGA
>DATFBW010000025.1:0-4921 GCA_035253645.1 Gemmatimonadaceae bacterium
ATGATGGGCCCGTGATGAGTCTTTCGAAAGCTCAACGTCCGCCGCTCAGTGCCGGCGTCGGTCTTTACCAAAATCGTATCGGTCCAGGATGTCGCTTGCCGATACCCCGTTCCGTAGCGATACACGAGCGGCCGCGCGGGGTCATCGAACGTCTCGAGGTAGAGATCCGCTTGATCGGCGGCGTTGTCCGTGCTCACCCAGCCTAACGACTCGTTATGTCCGACGTATGGGAAGGGGAAGCCGAAACGCGTGTATCCGGTGAAGTTCCAGCCTTCGCTGCTCCTGATGTGCCCCTCGTAGACCTGGCCTGGGCCGAAGAACGGCAGGTGCGGATTGATGAACAACATGGCGTGGCCGGTCGCGCTCTTGCGCGGGCCGATCACCCAACCGTTCGAGCCGAAGTCTTTCGACGCGAACGACGGATCATCAACCGCGGCTTGGAATTCGCCAGGACGAAGTCCCGCGGCAAAGAGAAAGCCCGTCTGGTAGTAGTTGTACCGGATGAAGGCGAGTGGATACCACGGCTCGAATTTGGTGAGCAGCCGTGGACGGACATCCGGGTGATCGGCGAGATACGCATTCAGGCCCGCAGCGAAACCATCGAGCAGCGCGCGCATCTTTCGCGGCATGCGCGCATACTCGCGCTGTGCGAGACGCGGGATCTCGAGAGTGCGATTGCGTCGGTCGCTTACTAGTCCGGCCTCGCCCTCCACTTCGGTCCGGCGGCCAAGGGACCGGATATAGTTATCCTCGATACGCCAGAAGTTGTCCTCTGCTTGAGCGTACGCGAAGCCGAACATGGTGCTGGCATCCGTCTCACCGAACACGTGGGGGATGCCGTAGGTATCGCGATAGATCGTGACGCTTGCGGCGAGGTCATCGGTTGGCGCGTGCCGTTCGCCCTGAGGGGAAAGGCAGATCAATCCCGCCGCCACTGTAAGAGCACGAAAACGCGTCACAGTGGTGAACCTAGGACGATCGGGCAGGATGTCAACAACTCGGCGCCAGCGAGTGCCTAACGAGCCTCGCTCATTGCTTCGGCGGTGGCTGCACTGCACTGCCCACCGCCGCCACAATCCACCACTTCCCTTGGCGCTCCACCCATACGTGCACATAACGGGACTCAGCTACGGCGTCGCCCGCTAGAGTTGTCGTCCGTAGGCGACCCATCACCGTCGCCGACTTTTCGTAATCGCGCACATCCAGCTCGTCGATCAAAAATCGTAGATTGGGAGCATCGCCAGTGAAAACGCGCATGAGCGCCGATTGATCGACGAGACGTCCGCCCGCTGGGACCCCTTTGAAATCCGGCGCATATAGCTGGGCCAACCACGCTGTGTCATGACGCGCGATCGCCGCGCTGCGCTCAATTTCGAGCTTCAACAAGTGGCGTGCAGTCACCGAGTATGCACTTGTGTCCGGCAACGTAATGGTCGTCTGACCTGCTACCACCTGTGCCCCAAGCTCTCGCGCGCACAACAGGGCGACGATCGCAATGCCGACACGCATCGAGTCCTCGCAGTAGAGTCACCTGTCTAACCCTAGCGTGAAACCCAAGTGGTGCATCTCCCCGCTGCCGCTCTGACTGCACTCTGACAAATCAAGGTTCTGCTGCTTCGAGTGGCGACTGGGCTGATGCAGCCCCTCGTAGTGAGACTGGTGCCTAACGAGTCAGGAGCTCGCGATCTCCCGGATCTCCACGGTTGATCCGGCCCTCACAAGGGCTGGGCACTCCTTCACGACTTCGATGGCACGCTCGTAATCCTCAGCGGCGACCACCATGAAGCCGCCTACAATCTCTTTGGCCTCTGCAAAGGGGCCATCGGTAACTCCGGATGCCGTCAGTATGACGCCTCCGGGCTTGAGCCTTCCTCCCATGTCCAGGATGTTCGCCTTGAACTTCTCCCGCCACGCGCCGAATGCCGTCTGCATGGCCTGCATGTCAGCGGGTGAAGGTGAAGCGGCGCCTTGTTTCGGCGTACTGTTTCGCACGAAAACCAGGTACTTCTGTGTCGCCATCGTGTTTCTCCTTTTTACGTCTGAACGGCCCGCTTTGACTCGAGTGGGGCCTCCGCAACCACGTCGATCGAAGCCGCGCCAAATCGACACGACTGGCATCGCGGCACCGAGCAGGCGCTGGCGCGTATGGCATAGGTGTAACTATCGCGCCACGTACCGTGGATCCGAAGGTTTTGCTGATGATGCCCTTCGCGGCGAAAGAGCATGTAACGAACGACGAGTTCGTTGCTCAGCAGCTTCAGGATGGCGCGCTCGTCACCGGGTTGGACTCGGCGAAGTTGCACGCGGCCTGAGCTCGGCTCCGTGGAGAGATCGCCCATAAAATACGATATGGGCGTTAGGCATCTCTCGAGCGGCCACCGCCGGCGACGTACGAACGTGCAGCTCTCGCTTTCCGCTGCCGCCCAAGAGAGCTCAATGTTCGCACAACGGCGAACTCTGGCCGGTCGCGCGGCGGTGCGGCCATCGTCATTGACAGGAATCGGATGAAGTCGTCGACGTACGCCGGCGTTGGTCGAGTCGCGCGTACCGCTGCTGTCCAGGTCCTGTGCGCCGCCGCGTGATTGATCCGCACCGCTTTCAACCCGCCACGCTCCAGATGTGGACGCAGAGCCCAGCGCGCCAGGATCGTCACTCCCATGTTCGCGCGCGTCGCCTCGAGCAATGCCTCCGTCAACTGGAGCACCGTCACCTGCTTTGGGCTCATGCCAGCCGGCATCAGTATCTGTTGAAAGGCGTTGTTGCTCTCCGGTGGACTATATGCAAGGAATCTCTCGGCGCGCAGTTCATCCGGATCTACGGACGCGTGTTTCGCCAGACGGTGTCGTGATGAAACGACGAGCACGAGCTCATCATCTACGAGGCGCACTGTGCGTACCCGGCGATCATGCACCGGCATGCTCATGATTGAAAGATCGATAGCGCCCCTAACGAGTGCCCCAAACGCATCGCTCGTCGCCTCCGGAATTATCCGCACTTCAACGGAAGGATGGGCCGCGCTAAACGAGTCCATGACCGGTGGCAGCCAGGCAAACGATGTGTAGCAGTCCGCCGCGATGCGGAGCCACGAGTCGCGTCCTCTCGTCGCCTCGCCGAGCACTCGCTCAACCTCTTCCACACCGGCGAGGGCCTTTCGCGCATTCGTGCACAGCAATTCACCCAGCTGCGTCGCGATCAAACGTCGCCCCGAACGCTCGAACAGCTGGGCCCCGAGCCGCCGCTCCAGGTCAGCGAGCTGATGACTCAGCGCTGAGGGCGTGAGATTCAGATGCTCGGCGGCCTGAGTCAGTGTCTTGAACTGGCCCATCGCCACTGATAGTCGAAGATCTCGCAGTTCGAGTCGCATGAAACCTCTCCGTTAGCGCAACATCCGCGTGGTGCATTAAGACCTGGCCGATTCGTTGTTGAACGCGGCTCATGTATTCGCTGTCGATTATTCGATGGACTTCAAGACTGTGTCGTGGAACCTTGATGCGTCAATACCGACCTCGGAACCACGACATGACGGAGATTGTCCGATCGTTTGGCCGTGACGCTGCGAGCGTGACCCGCTCGCTCAGGCGCCGGCCTGCCTTCACGGCGTTGGCTGTGTCCTTGTTCGCCCTCGGCATCGCCGCTGTGACGGCGGTGTTCTCTGTGGTCAACGCCACGATGCTTCGCCCGCTGCCTTACCGCGCACCGGAAGAGCTCTTCCGCCTCGTCGGAACGGAGCCTGCCGGGAACGGGGCCGTCAACAACATGCCGCTCGGCTATTTCCAACTGAACCGCTGGCGCTCCGACACGAAGGCCTTTTCCCAGCTCGAGGGTTATACGCCCACCACAATGAAACTTCTGGGCTCCGGTAACCCTGAACCGATAATCGGCGCGCTGGTATCCGCCGGGTTTTTCGATGTGCTGGGCTGGCAGCCGGCGCTCGGCACTTCTTTCACGAGGTCGGCAGAAATTCCGCAGCCTGGTGTCGTCATCATCAGTCACGGCCTCTGGCTCAGGCGCTTTGGCGGTGACCGTGCGATCATCGGCAAGACGATCAATATCGATGAGTCGCCTAACGCGATCATTGGCGTCATGCCGGCCGATTTCGCCATGCCATTCCAGCACGCCGACGCATGGATGCCGATTCCACTCGACCCGCAGACGCAGAGCAGGAAGGCGCGATTGATCGTTGGCATTGGGCGCCTCAAGGCGGGCTCCACGATGGAACACGCGCGCGCCGATCTCACCACAATCAACAAGGCACTGGGAGTCGAACGGCCCGACGAACATCGCAACACTGGTGTCAACATTAGTCCGCTTCGCTCCGCGTTATTTGGCGATGAGCGGGCTACGCTGTTCGTGTTGATGGTTGCCGGCATTCTACTGCTGGCGGTTGCCACGGTGAACGTCGTGAGCCTCTGCCTCAGCGATGCAATCGCGCGAAGGACCGTAACGATGACGCGTCTCGCATTTGGTGCCGAGCGGGCGCACATCATCCGCGTGCGACTCCTCGAGCTCAGTCTGATTGCGACCGTGGGCTGCGTCTTCGGATTGCTCGCGGCGAGAGGCGGCCTGGCGTTGCTCAACACGGTCGCCCCCGATGCGATAGCAGGCACGCGAGGCGCGTCGTTCGACTGGGTCGTCGTGGCCGTCGCGGTTGCGATCGCCCTGATCGCGGCGCTGATCGCCGGTGTTCCAACAGCCTTGCAGGAAGCGAGCTTCAGCACGATCGGCCTGGCTGGCTCGGAAGCTCGCGGCATCGGCGGCGCGCGCGAGCGTCGCAAGCGCAACGGGTTGCTCATCGCGCAGGTTTCATTAGCGGTCGTTATGCTCGTCGGCGCCGCGCTCCTCGCTCGCAACGTGCTTGCGCTGCTGTCGCGCCCTACCGGTTTTCGGACTGACGGCGTGACCGTTGCCGAACTGACGTTCT
>DATFBW010000026.1:0-3357 GCA_035253645.1 Gemmatimonadaceae bacterium
CTGGCATTCGCCGAGAAGTTCGGGCTCGGGCGCGATGCGGTTGGCAAGTTCATGGGCCGCTCGGGTGTAAACGATTCGTTGAACATTCAGATCGTGGGACTCGTGCCTAACGTCGCGTACAACGACGCGAAACGGGGGCCCCAGCCGATCTTCTATCTGCCGTGGATGCAACAGGGGATCATCGGCCAGTTGTACTTCTATGCACGCTCGCGCCTCCCGAGCGATCAGCTCATCGCTGCGATCCCGGCGATGATGAAGCGGATCGACCCCGCACTGCCCGTGCAGGAGCTCAAGACCATGCCACAGCAGCTGCGGGAGAACGTCTTCCTCGACAGGATGATTTCCATCCTGTCCGCCGCCTTTGCGGTGTTGGCGACGCTGCTCGCCGCGGTGGGACTCTACGGTGTGCTCGCATATTCCGTCTCGCAGCGTACACGGGAGATCGGCGTGCGTATGGCGTTAGGCGCCGACCGCGCCCGTGTTCAGCGGATGGTCCTGCGTCAGGTGGGTGTGATGCTCGCCGTCGGTGCCACTCTGGGTACACTCGGCGCGTTCGGGCTAGGGCGCGCCGCGCGGTCGTTGCTGTATGGCCTGGAGGGGCACGATCCCGTCGTCTTCGTGAGCGCGGTACTGCTTCTCGCCGCTGTCGCGTTCGGGGCGGGCTGGGTGCCGGCTCGGCGCGCCAGCCGGACGCAACCGATGATGGCGCTGCGTTACGACTGAATCAGGTTGGATCGACGGCCGATGTGTCCCGTCATCGCGCTGAAGTAGACGTCTTCGACATCCGGCTCCGCAGCCTCGAATCCGCCGTTAGGCGCAGCATTGCTGTAGATACGTGCGACAGTGCGGCCTGCGAGGAGCTTCGTGGAGATCACCGCGTGCTCGCGTTCCAGTGTGGCGAGATCCTGCTTGGCGATCACGCGGCTCCAGATGCGGCCGCGCAAATCTTCCACCGCGCGCAGCGGCTCCGCCTCGAGCAGGATCTCGCCGCCATCGATGATCGCCATCCGCGTGCACAACTCGCTCACGTCTTCCACGATATGCGTGGAGAGGAGAACGACGCTGTTCTCGCCTAACTCGGCGAGCAGGTTCAGGAACCTAACGCGCTCCGCGGGATCGAGCCCCGCCGTCGGCTCGTCCACGATCAGCAGCTGCGGGTTGCCTAACAAAGCGACGGCAACGCCGAAGCGTTGTTTCATGCCGCCCGAGTAGCCGCCGAGTTTCTGTTTGCGGACCTCCCAGAGGTTCGTCTGCCGCAGCAGTGCTTCGACCACGTCCTTCCGCGCCTTACGCTCGGCGATCCCCTTGAGCAGCGCGAAGTGATCGAGCAACTGCTCGGCGCTGACCTTGGGATAGACGCCGAATTCCTGCGGCAAATAGCCGAGTGTCTTGCGGACTTCGTCTTTCTGATGCAGCACGTCGATGTCCCCGAGACTCACACTGCCGGTGTCCGGCTCCTGCAGCGTGGCGACGATGCGCATCAGCGTGGACTTGCCCGCGCCGTTCGGCCCGAGCAGACCGTACATCCCTTGGGGGATTGTGAGAGTGACGTCTTTGAGCGCCTGGACGCCGTTGGGGTAGGTCTTGGAAACCCCGCGGATCTGAAGATCCATCACCGGATTGACCTAACGCATCGCGACCGCGGGAGTCTCACCCTTCGCAAGGAGCCGGAAGAACAACGCGGAGCCGAAGGCTGCCACTGCGCTCAGCGTGGTTGTAATGCCGATCATTACAATAGGGGCTAGCGGTCTCTGATATGGCTGATCAATCGCGATATCGCTCGTTAGGCCGGTTGCTATCGCAAGCACGCCGAGTATGACACCAGTCACCACGCCCCATGTGGCGTTACGGACGAGCGAGACCTCATCGAACCTTCGGCGACCGCCTGAAATCCGAAGCAGCGCCCAGAACACGATTCCACCGATGAAGCCCGCGAACCCCATGAGTGCCGGCCAGATATCGACGAGCTCACCGTTTGGATCAACGAATGCCTCCATCAGCCCACCAAACCCCACGCCCCATCCCACCAGCCAGACCAGTGTCATTACGAAGGCGCCGCGGAAGCCACTCAGCCATTTCTTCATTATGTCCTCGTTAGGCATTCAAAACGTGGTCTACGACTGACGCTTAAGGAGGGAGTACAAGCCTTTCGCAGGATTAAAGCCGAGCTCAGTAGCCGGTCCCGAATTGCCGCTGCGATGAAACGTTAGGACAATGCCCTGGAACCGGAACGTCCAGCCGTCGAGCCAGATCAGCGGCCGCGGGGGTGAGTTGTTGGCCGAGACCATCGGGCCCTGCGGTCCGTGTGTCACCTCGATCGTCAGTTCGCCTCTCGCACCGCGACCACTGTACCGGCCGACGAGCGGAGCTGGATCTCCAGTGAAGGGCTTTGCCGTAGCTGCCGGACGCCTGCCGTCGAGCAGGAGCTCCCATGCGAGCGCTTCAGCTACTTCTTCTGGATCCAGACTTCCGGGGCTGTTCGTAAGCACAACGATGCCGGTCTGCGACTCGGGATACCAATTCACCTGCGTCCAGAATCCGGCATTGACTCCACCGTGCTCGAAGAGCTGCAATCCATTGAAGTCTTTATAGACACCGAGCCCCATTCCGTAACGCAGCGTCGCCCACTCATTCAATTTCCCCGGCGTTATCATCTCCGTGTACGACGCTGGCGACAGTACTTTGCCACCGTGCAGCGCCTTGAGCCAGGTGATCATGTCCGCCGCGGTGGAACAGAGTGCACCGGCCGCGAATCCCCACGTGTGCATGGTTGTCGGGGCGCGCATGATCTGGCCGTTGCGGGTGCGGTACCCATGCGCGCGGCGCTCGACGTTTTCATAGCTGTTGCAATACGTCGACCGGCGCATGCCTAACGGTTCGAAGATCTTCTTCTCGATATAATCTTCGTAGCTCAGGCCGCTCGCCTTCTCTACCACGAGCCCCAAGAGCCAGAACCCCGAATTGCTGTACAGTTGCGCCGAGCCTGTCGCGAAATCGAATGGATACCGTTTGATGAGTGCGTATGCAGAATCGCGGGGCCACGCGCGGTTTCCGACAAGCGCCGGAAACTCTTGCGTCTCGGTGAAATCGTGGATGCCTGAGGTGTGGTTGAGGAGATGTCGCAGCGTGACTTTGTTGCCGTGCGTGTCGAAATCCGTAAGCCACTTCGTGATTTCGTCGTCGAGGCTCAGCTTCCCCTGGTCGCGGAGCTGGAGAATGGCGACGGCGGTGAACTGTTTGGCAATCGACCCGATCTCGAACATCGCGTCGACGTGCATTGGGACATTCCATTCGACGTCGGCCTTCCCGTAGGCCTTGAAGAGGAGCGTGTCGTTGCCCTTGACCACAGCGATGACG
>DATFBW010000027.1:0-2406 GCA_035253645.1 Gemmatimonadaceae bacterium
CTTTGCCTTCATGCGCACCTTCGATGATCCCCGGGATATCGGCAACCACGAACGTTCGATGGTCGGAGAGCTGTACGACACCCAGGTTTGGGACCAGCGTGGTAAAGGGATAGTCGGCGATCTTGGGCCGCGCAGCCGAGATGACCGAGAGCAGCGTGGACTTTCCCGCGTTAGGCTCTCCCACCAGCCCCACATCGGCGATGAGCTTGAGCTCGAGCTCGAGCGTGCGCCGTTCGCCTTCCTCTCCCGGCTGCCATTCGCGCGGCGCTTGATGCGTGGCGGATACGAAATAGGCATTGCCACGCCCGCCGCGGCCGCCGCGCGCTACGACGATCTCGCCAACGTCATCGAGTACCTCGCCTAACCATTCGCCGGTTTCGGCGTCGCGGATGACAGTCCCAAAAGGAACCGGGAGCACCGCGTGCGCGCCCGACTTGCCGGTCTTGTTCGCACCCTTGCCGTGCTCTCCACGCTCCGCCACCCACCGATCGCGGTAGGTATAGTCGAGCAGCGTCGTTAGGTTGCTGTCGCCCCGCACGATGACGTCGCCGCCGCGGCCGCCGTCTCCGCCATCCGGGCCCCCCATGGGGACGAACTTCTCCCGCCGGAAGGAGGACGCACCCGAACCTCCGGTGCCGGCTTCGACCCTCACGACGACGCGATCTAGGAACATGGAATGAGGAGCGAGGAGCGAGCGTTAATCTGACGCAACGCTTTGCAAGCGTAGCCACAAATCTTTAGCCGCATGCAGGCCTGAACCGTCCATCAGATCGGCAATCGCATCGAGGGTGGCTTCGATCTGCTCTGCGCTCGCCCCCACATTGCGAGCACCCAGCAAGTGAGACCGCAGTTGCCGTTCCTGACCTGTCACTGCACACGCTGCCACAATGCAGAGCTCGCGGAGAAGCAGATCGAGGGCGCCACGTGAGAGGACTTTGCCGTATCCTTCGTTGATCATCCACCCATCGAGTGCTGGGTGCAGCCCGCGGATGTTTTCCCGCAGTTTCTCGTAATGCGAGCCGTATACAGCGCGACAAGTTTCTTCGCCACGATGCGTGAGTGAGACCTGGTCGTCAGGAGGTTCCGATGGCGGCGCCGCTCGACCGGATATGCGCCGCCAATCGCGCATCGCGTTGAGCGCGCGCGGAAACCCCGCAAAGAGATAGGACTGAAGGATCGCCTCCTCCGCCCAGATTGGACGCACTTTCGTCGCGGCCTCTTCGAGAGCATGACGCACGGCCTGTGGGGACGCGCCTGCGATCGCCCCCGCCAGACGGACCAACGCGCGGACCTCATCGTTCAGGCCTGGAACTGTAGCGCGCGATGGTGTGGAAGAAGACATCGTATCGTTGCGAGCTGGTACGCGGCTTTGCGTACCTGCCTAACGCACAGCGAGCGCACTCGCGGCCAGGCATACTTCGCCCACGGTTTCGCCACGAGTGTTGCGGATGCGCGGCCGCGCAAAATCCACCAGCCTCGCAGGTATAGGTTCACTCAGCGCCCCGTAGCGGCGCAGGATCTCGATCAGCGCAGGGTACTGCGCACGCGACGAGCCATCTTCGACCTTCACGGCGATGCCGATCCCCTGATCCAGGATCGCCGCGCAATGCACACCCTCCGCACCAATTTTCGCGAGCACGTTCCCGCGCGTCTCCTCGATCAGGATGGTGTCGAAGCGGTCGGTGCCTCCCACAAGAAAGGGGCGCTCGATCATCGCATCGGCGATGCGGCGAGGAATTGTGTCACCGCTCGCGACGGCACCGGCGAATAACGCGTACGCCCGCGCCATCGCATCCAGCGGCAGGTTGAATACCACAACCCCGCATCCATCGATTCCTCGGTCGATATCACTCGGCTGGATGCCGGTCCATTCCGACACGCTCGTTAGGCATCCTTCCTGCACCGGATGCCCTTCCCGCTCGTACCCGTGAGTGGACCATCCGGCCAGATGTGCGCGCGCCAGCATGGCGGCGTGTTTCCCCGAGCAATTGTTATGCAGCCGCGTGGGCCGGAGCCCACCGTCGCGCAGGATCTTGGCGCCACGTGCAGCCAGTGGCTCGTGCACGCCACACGCAAGGTCACCTTCCTCGAGACCGATGTCCTTGAGCATCGCCTTCGCCACCGCGACGTGTTCGGGCTCCCCTCCGTGGGACGCACAGGCGAGAGCGAGCTGATCGGCCCCCCAGTTCAACTGACTATCGCCCTGCGCGTGTAGCAGCGGCATGAGTTGAAACGGCTTGGCGCAAGAGCGCCAAGAGGCCATCAGCGTCGCGTCACGTGCCGCATCGATGACGTGATCGCGCACCACGGCAGCGTGAAGACGATGGTACGACTCGACGATCGAGCCGCGGGTGACGACGACGTCCAACGAAAGAGAGGTCAGAAGTCTGAGGTCTGAGGTCTGAG
>DATFBW010000028.1:0-6592 GCA_035253645.1 Gemmatimonadaceae bacterium
GTCGTGAACGGGGGCAAAGAGCTCCTCGAGAAGCTCGGTCGTAACGATCCGTGCCCTTGCGGTTCCGGTCGCCGGTTTCAAGCACTGCTGCATGCTTACTGGCGAGCTCGACGGCTCCGATCGCGATCACTTCTTTTAGGGAGTGAGCTTGCCGTCTAACAGCCCAGTGAACACGGACGCGCGCACGAGCGCCCTGCTATGCATGGCTTCGTGCGCGCGCGCCGGTTACTGGGAACGTTATGCGGATGCTCTGGGGTCTCTCGTTGAGCGAAGGATGTTCGGGGCTCAAGTGAGCGAATGATGCGGCGTCGGAATTTCATCGTGGGCTTGACAGGCCTTCTTGCGGTGCCAGCCGCGGGGGGAGCGCAAGACGCGGGAAAGATCTGGCGGATAGGTTATCTGTCGCTTGTCTCGGAAGGACTCGAGCAATCCAAGCGGTGGATCGCTGCATTTCAGGAAGGGCTTCATAAGCTTGGGTACGCCGAAGGTCAGAACGCTATCATCGAGAAACGATATGCGGCTGGACGGATCGAGCGCCTCCCTGCGCTGGCAGCCGAGCTCGTCCATCTCAAGGTCGATGTCCTCGTTGCGGCGCCCGCCGGCAGCGCCATGGCTGCCAAGAAGGTGACCGGCGCCGTGCCCATCGTGTTCATGGGCGAACCCGACCCCGTAGGCACCGGACTCGTCGCAAGTCTTGCTCGTCCTGGAGGCAACGTCACAGGCCTGGCGGACGCTCATGCTGACCTGATCCCGAAGAGGCTCGAGCTCCTGAAGGAGGTCATCCCAGTCTCTTCTCGTGTCGGTGTTCTGCGGAATCCAGCCAACCCGAGCACCGCGCCTCAGTTGGAAAGCGCACAGGCCGCAGGTCAGGCGTTGGGCCTAACAATATTCCCAGTCGACGTGCGGGGACCCGGACGTAGCGACGTGGACCGTGCCTTCGCGACGATCGTGGAAGCTCGTCTCGGTGGTGTTCTGGTTATTTCTGATCCGACCCTGGGCAATCATCGCAATCAGATTGCGGAGCTCTCAATCAAGCACCGACTGCCGACATCCGGCACGCACCGAGGATGGGTCGAGGCCGGTCTGCTGACGTCGTACGGGTCCGATTTCAGCGACATGTTTCGCCGCGGCGCAACTCTCGTGGACAAGATCCTCAAAGGGACTAAGCCCGCCGATCTCCCGGTCGAACAGCCGACAAAGTTTGAGTTCGTGATCAACCTAAAGACCGCCAAGGCGCTCGGCGTCACGATTCCGTCGGCATTGCTGGCGCGAGCAGATGAGATCCTCAGGTGACGTAAGTCCATACGAGTCGACCGCATAACGGCGCGTTTGACCGGACCGCTAGCTCGCGTTCGCTCGCCGCGGTCGGTCAACGCGAACGTTAGGCGGGAACCCGCGTGGTCCAGCGATGGAGAGTCGCCGGAATAGTTGCCGAGGGGACCGCATCAACATAGGCGGCGCTAATCCGTGGAACCAAGAATGGAAGGCTCTCGAGGAGCCGCCGGTCCAGCTTCCGCACCCGCAGTGTGCGAATCAGCTCTACCAGATGCACGTCTACGCCATTGAAACAGGAGGCAGAACAATTACCTTTGCTGCGCGCGAACTTTCAATGAACGTATGGGGGTTCTATGTTCCCGCCTAACAGCGCGTTGTTGTCCGACGCCTACAGCTCGCTACGCTGCGCATCAGGCGCGGCTAGAGGCGGACGTTAGGGCGCACGAGATGGCGTTTCGCGCGCCGCCGCCCACGCTACTTCGCGCGCGCAGGCTCGAACACCTCGACAAGATTGCCGGAGGGATCTTCAATCAGGATCTGCCGGCCGCCCGGCCCGGCGACGATCTCGTTGCGGAACCTGACGCCGGCCTTCTTGAGTGCCTCTATCTCTCCCTCAAGGTTGCTACTTCGCACGATAATCCGATTCCAGCCGCCGGGTTCCGGCTGGCGCCCGTCAGGCATTGGTTGGGAACCACCGCCCGGGCCTTTCGGTGGACTCAGCACAAGTTGAAGGTTCTCTCGCCCAAGGAGCGCAAAGTGCGGACCCGATTGTGCGGAAACGCTAAACCTCAGGTGTTGCGTATAAAAGGCAACCGCCGCGTGGACGTCGTTGACGATGTAGCGGACCATGATTGGGTTGAGGTCCATGACACTCCTTCATGGGGTCGTCGATCTCAAGTGACGAGCAGCGGCAACATTCGTGCCTAGGTTGCGACTCATAAGTGGGCCTTGGGACGGCCTTGTTCTTCCCAATAATGCGGGCTAACAGCGCGTTGGTGTCCGAGGCTTGCGCGCCGGCCTTGTGCGCCTTCTTCAGCGCGGCACAACGCGCACGTTAGGTCGGAGATGACGAGCGCTCTGAGTGATAGCCGCATCTCAATGCTTCTCGTTTGGGGCGATCAACTTGACCCTACGGGAGTCGCGCGGGCTTGCGGCTGGGAGGGTGGAAACCACGAGTCAGCTGGCGAAAAGGTGACAAGATCGCCGCCAATTCGCATGGAGTCCATGAATACGGCGGGTTGAAGCTTTGGCCGTAAGCAGAGTGGCTTTCATTGACGCGCGAAGAGCAATTGAGTTGCTGGGTGCAGATTCTTGTACCAACAAGGGTCCAATTGGGACGACTTCGGAGTGAGGGCGCGCGCGTGACGATCCATTGCGCGCTCCTGGCCAACCGTACCTATGATTTGTCATCGGACATTCAAGCGGAGCTCGGGCGCCTTAATGTTGGTCTTGCAATTGAGGTGGCGGTTGCTGCGAGCTAACGACGCGTCGATGCCCGACGGCTTCTGCTCGCTACGCCGCACATGCGGCGCGGCAAAACGCGAACGTTAGAGCGCGGGGAAAAGCGGTGGGCCAGCTCCGCCTTGACGACCGACGCGTCTTCTACCACGAACGTGGATTGGGAGAAGCTGTTGTGCTGCTGCATGCGGGTGCCACGTCAGGGAAGCAGTGGGCAAAGGTTGCGCAGATACTTCAGGACAAGTTTCGTGTGATCGCCCCAGATCTCTGGGGATTCGGAGAAACGGAGCACTGGTCCGGGGAGGAGGAGTTGACACACGATCATCAGGCGATTCTGGTGGTTGGCGTGATTGAGCAGCTCTGCGATGGGCCGGTGCATCTCGTTGGTCACTCGTATGGAGGCGCGACAGCGGTACGCGTGATGTTGCATCACCGGGCTCTCGTGCGCACGAGCGTGCTGATCGAACCAATCTTGACCCCTTTGCTTAACCTTGCCGGTGAGCAGGGACTCTTCCGCGAGTACGTAACAATGGCTGAGTCCTTCATGCGAAATTCCGCGGCCGGAGATATCGACGAGGCGTGGCGGGGGTTCCTTGACTATCGCAATGGTTCAGGGACTTGGCAGGCTTTGCCCGAGACGCAGAAGCAACGCTTTCGCGCTGTGACGGAGAGCACGCTTGCCGGCTTCCGATCCAATCTGAGCAATCCCACCTCGCTTAGCGATCTCAACCGACTGTCGCCTCCGACCCTCATCCTGTGCGGTGAGAAGACGACGACGCCTGATCGACGAGTCACGGAAATTCTTCGCGAGCACACACCGCAATCGCGGTATGAGCTCATTCCGGGTGCGGAACACATGTCGCCGTTGACCCACCCAGCCTTCATAGCCGATGCAATCGCAAGGCACGTCAATGCCGCCAGCCACCATAGATAGATGCGTGCGGGTGCATTTCCGCGCTCCAACAGCGCTTAGTTGACCGACGCCTTCAGCTCGCTGCGCTACGCACGCGGCGCGGGAAAACGCGAACGTTAGGCGCCCTGCGAAGCAGGTGCTTTGCAGAGGGCGTCTCGCCGAAAATCGACGCTCTGCCCGCCTAAACTACACTCGGGGCTAGACGCGAAATGCGCCGCGACGCACACTTCTTCCCCAGCCCATGGAACCAGCCACCAAGAAGCGTCTTGCAGGTATCGGCGAGACGGGCTTGGGTATCGTCCTCGCGTTGGTGCCGGTGGCCTTGTGGGTCGCGTGGACCACTCGGGTGTGGGTGATTGTCGTCGCAGTCGGTGTGGTGGCCGCCGCGCTGCTCGTCGCGCTTGGATACTGGGGGCCGCAGGCGGACGAATGTGCGAGCGACGCGAAGCCCGAGCTGCCCGATGAGGCCATCGCGGCAATCCAGGAAGTATTCCCCCTCACCTACCATCACAGCTTCCGGCAGACCGCGCGCTTTCGTCGAGCGATGGACGCGCTTCGCCGCGTGCTGTGACCTAGCACGCATGCGGACGTGGAGAAGATCGTCGCTTAATAGCGCGTTGTTGACCGACGCCCGCCCATCAACGCTGCGCGCTTCGTTCGGCGCGGGAAGACGCGAACGTTAGGCGATTTTTCGAGAGGGCCTGCGATGGAGCGAAAACAGGTTGGCATAGTTCTGTATGAGGACGTCGAGGTGCTCGATTTCTGTGGGCCATTCGAGGTTTTCTCGGTCACACGTCTAAATGAGCAAAAGAGACGGGAGGAGCCATCTCCGTTTAGTGCCTTTCTGGTTGCCGAAAGCAAGTCGCCCGTTGTTGCCACTGGCGGAATGAGAGTCGTGCCAGATCATGATCTAGACAGCTGTCCGAAACTGGACATACTTCTCGTTCCTGGCGGTTGGGGCTTTAGACACCAGATGAATAACGAGCGTCTGCTCAAGTGGATTGCGGATCGCTCTAGACAGGTTGAAACGCTGGCTTCTGTATGTACAGGGGCGTTGCTGCTCGGCAAGGCCGGCCTTCTCGCCGGAAAACGGGCTACTACGCACTGGCGTTGGCTTGACTCAATGCAGGAGATGTTTCCAACAGTTACCGTCGAAAAGCGCCTGCATTTCGTTGAGGAGGGGCACTTTTTCTCTTCGGCGGGAATTTCCGCCGGCATCGACATGACGCTGAGACTGGTGGCGCGGTATTACGGCGAGGCAGTTGCCCGGGCAACGGCGAAGCACATGGAATACCCGTACCCCGACAGCGATGAACGTCGAATCACCCTCGCCTAATAGCGCGTTGGACCAAACCACCTGTAGGCGTCGCTACGCTGCCCTTCGCCCTGCCGACGCCGCCGGTCAACGCGAACGTTAGGCCTCATCGATGGCGGCCGATGTGAGATTGAACTCAGTAATTACGTGCCCCGCGTGCGGAGCCACAGCGGACGAGCAAATGCCAACTGATGCTTGCCAGTTCTTCTATGAATGCAAACAGTGTCGAAAGCTGCTACGTCCCAAGAGTGGCGACTGTTGCGTCTTCTGCTCTTACGGAAGCATCAGATGTCCGCCTGTTCAGCTCGCGAAAGGTTTGCTGTGGCTGACCGGCAAGCTCCGAGTGACGCGATGATGCCTAACCGCGCGTTGCCGACGCCTTCAGCTCGCTACGCTGCGCATGCACCGCGGCAAACGCGGACGTTAGGTCGCATGCATGCCGAGGAGGAGATGGATGAAGCCCAATGACCTGGTGGCACGGTTCTCTGCAGTGGTCAGTCGCGGCGAACCCATGGCCGCGGCGCGGGCAGCCCTGCAGGAGCTAAAGGACCACATACGTGAGGTTGACGAAGCGTTGCGCTACATCTCCGGCGTGGGCGGCAATGCTCGGCAAGTGTTCTACCGCTCGCCCGATCTCACGCTACTCAAGGTGTGCTTTCCAGCGGGACGGCGCACGCCGCCGCACGATCACGGGACGTGGGCCACAATACTGCTCCTATCCGGCGAAGAGAAGAACACGCTCTACCGCGCCGATGATGGACGGCTGCGTAGGGTAAGCGAGGTCACCCTGAAGCCCGGGACAATCTTAAGTATGCGGGCCGAGACGCCGCACGTCGCCGAATGCGTGGGCAATGCACCGACAATAGGCCTTCACGTATATGGCGGTGACATCTTCGAACTGCCGCGCCGCATGTGGCATCCGCAGACCCTTGAGGAACACCGGCTCGATTGGGCACTGTATGAGAACTTCGCGCGCATTGCGTCCGAGGCTTCTGCCGCTCCGGCGCCGTAGGAAGAGCCCCTGCAGGCCCCAAACGCGACCTAACAGCGCATTGGTGTCCAACGCTTGCGCGGCGGCGCTGGGCCTTCTACAGCGCGGCACAACGCAGACGTCAGGCACCGGCATACGAGCGTGGTAAGCCGTCGCAAGAAGCGCCAGGCCGAGCGCCGCTCGGAGCGATCCGCGCCGGGCGTCGTGCGCGTGAATGTCTCCGAGCTAGCTCCGTACAACAGTTACGGCGTTCCAACCTTCGTCCAACGTGGTTACTACGAGATGTCCCATTCACATGCAAGGGCTGCGGAGTGGCGCAGCTCTGGACCGCCTGGCAACAGAAGTGGTGGTATGAGGTCGCGAAAGGCTATGTGGACTCAACTGCTAAGCTTTGCAGAGCGTGCCGTCGTCGCGAGCAGGCTCGCCGCGCCGAAGCTAAGCGTGTGCATCTTGACGGACTCAAGCGCAAGCGGGCGAGCGGTGCCTAACGACGCGAAAGAGCGGACCGTGATCCCACGGTGGTCAGCGTGCCGGGCGCGCGACAGAAACTGAACGAGCTTCGCCGACCTACACGGGCGTGACAAGCGCAGCGCTAGGCGTTCAAAATGGCAGCGCAACTTAGTGGCGACCCCGTGCGCCA
>DATFBW010000029.1:0-2781 GCA_035253645.1 Gemmatimonadaceae bacterium
CGATCAGGAACAGCCGATCAGAGGGAAATACTACCACGGGAGCGAGGAGCGAGGAGCGAAGAGCGAGTGTCAGTCGCCGGCACTTGCCAGAGCACTGGGCTCACTCGTCGTCAGGCGGCGCTTCTTCTCGAGGATCGCGGCGCCGATGAAGCTGGCAAAGAGCGGATGCGGGCGACTCGGGCGCGATTGCAGCTCGGGATGGAACTGGCAGCCGATGAACCATGGGTGCGCGGACAATTCCACCATTTCGACTAATGATCCATCGGGTGACAAGCCGCAGAGACGGAGACCCGCGTTCGCGAACTGGTCACGATAGGCGTTGGAAACCTCGTACCGGTGACGGTGACGTTCGCTCACCTCGGGAACGCCATAGATCTCGGCAACCTTGGACCCGCGCGCCAGGCGGCACGGATAGGCGCCCAACCGCATCGTCCCACCCATATCGGTCACGTGCTGTTGTGACTCCATCAAGGACACGACGGGATGCCCACATTCAGGCGCGAACTCGCTCGAATGCGAGTCGTCGAGGCCAAGTGCATTGCGCGCGAACTCGATCATCGCGACCTGCATGCCGAGGCAGATGCCAAAGAATGGCAGGCCGGTGTCGCGCGCGGTGTGGATGGCATCGACCATGCCCTCGATGCCACGCACCCCAAAGCCGCCAGGAACGAGCAAGCCATGGTAGGTCGAGAGGATCTCGCGCGCCCGATCGTTCGTTGTAAAGAGGTCGCTCGACAGCCACGAGATATCCACGCCGACGTCGTTGGCGATGCCGCCGTGAATGAGCGCTTCCTGGACGCTCTTGTAGCTATCGACGAGCTCCGTGTACTTGCCCACGACCGCGATGCGTACGCGATCGTGCGGGTTCACGACGCGCTGCACCATGATGCGCCAATTTGTAAGATCGGGCTGCGCCGACTCCAGCGAGAGACGCCTAACTATTCGTTCATCGAGCCCCTGATCGTGGAACGTCAATGGAATTTGATAGATCGTTGGCACATCACGGCTTTCGATGACGTTCCCGAATTCCACGTTGCAAAAGAGCGCGATCTTGCGCTTCACATCTTCCGAGAGCGGGCGTTCGGTGCGGCAAATGAGGAAGTCGGGCTGGATACCGATCTCCATCAGCTCTCGCACTGAATGCTGTGTCGGTTTTGTCTTGACCTCGCCGGCAGCCGCGATGAAGGGGACCAGCGTTAGGTGGATGAAGATCGCGTTCTCGCGTCCAACTTCCTGGCGGAATTGACGGATCGCTTCGAGGAATGGCAGCGATTCGATGTCACCGACCGTGCCGCCAATCTCCACGATCACGACGTCGTTGCCAGAAGCCAGGCGCTTTACCGCCGCTTTGATTTCGTCCGTGATGTGTGGAATGACCTGAACGGTGGAGCCCAGGTATTCACCACGTCGCTCCTTGTGGATGACGTTGAGATAGATGCGACCCGTCGTGACGTTGTTCAGCTGCGAGAGCGAGCGGTCGATGAACCGTTCGTAATGGCCAAGGTCGAGGTCAGTCTCGGCGCCGTCATCTGTGACGTAAACCTCACCGTGCTGGAACGGCGACATCGTTCCCGGGTCGACGTTGAGGTACGGGTCGAACTTCATGATCGAGACGCGGAGCCCGCGCTCCACGAGCAAGCGGCCAATGGATGCGGCGGCGATCCCCTTGCCTAACGAGGACACCACGCCGCCGGTGACGAAGATGTACCGTGTGACCGGATTGCTGTGAGGCATCTAGGATCGTCCAGCGAAGCGGGTTTCCCAAAGCGCATTGGCGCGCATCAGGTCTTCTTCGGTATCAACCGAAAGCGGCGGGCGGACGTCGATGAGAGCGACACCCATTGTCATGCCCGCAGCAAGCGGCCGCAGTTGCTCCAGCCGTTCACTCTGCTCCAATGCATGCGGCGGAAGCGCTACCCAGCGCTGCAAAGCATCACGTGTGTACGCGTACACGCCGATATGCTGCCTGACGAGTTGTTCACGCGTGGCCGAGTCGGATGCGTTCCGCAAATAAGGAATCGGGGCGCGCGAAAAGTAGAGCGCGCGTCCGTCCTTCGCACAAACGACTTTCACAATGTCAGGATCGTCGAGAACGGCGGCATCGGCGCGGGCAGCGGCCGTCCCCAGCTCGAAGCCGTGTTGTGCCACCATGTCGCGAGCGCCGCGCACGGCTTCGGGTGGAATGAAGGGCTCATCGCCCTGCACGTTCACGATGACGTCGAAGCCGGCCTGGTCGCCGGCGATGCCGAATACGACCTCCGCGACTCGATCTGTACCGGATGGATGATCGGCGCGTGTGATGGCAACCGTACCTCCTGCTTGTGCAACGATTGACGCGATTTCGCCGCTGTCTGTAGCGACGACGATCTGATCGACGACGTCCATCGCCTGGACGTGCTCCCAAACGCGGACAATGAGAGGCTGTCCGGCGAGGAGACGTAGAGGTTTTCGGGGGAGCCGCGTTGCCCCGAGGCGGGCGGGGATTACGGCCAGGGTCCTCATTGGGCCCCTGCGCGAGCGTGCCAGGGCGCTAAAAGCACGCCTCGCAAGTTACACGGGACACTACCTAGTTCAAAGGACGGTCAACGCCTCTGGATGCGCGCGAACGGAGGCTCCACACGCCAGCGAGCGAGGTATGCCACGTCCAGCGAGTCTTTGAAGACGCCCCAGAGTTTGTCCCCGCGCATCCGCAGCACACGGTCTCCGCGATTGACGCGTACTCGACCCAGGTAGGTCCCATCCGCTTCGAAGACATCGTACACGTTAGGCTCCGCGTACCGA
>DATFBW010000030.1:0-24048 GCA_035253645.1 Gemmatimonadaceae bacterium
ACCTCAGACCTCAGACCTCAGACCTCGTATTACCAGTCGACTCGCAGCGCCTCGCCAACCTTTTTGTGCTGCCGCTCACCATCGATGTCGACGTCGTACTCCTCGCCCTCCCGGCGCACCGCGATCGTGTGTCCGGCGACATGCACGCCACTCACGTCGGCCATGTCGATCTCGAACGGAAACGGATCGACCGTGATGCCCGCGTCGTCCGGCCGGATCCCACACACATACTTGAGGATCAGGTCCGCGACCCATGAATGCTGATTGTCGTCGATCCCGCGATACGAAGACGGCGCGCCCGTGAAGGGGTTGTAGTGCTCGAAGCAGTTGGGCCGTTCAGCGTGACCATCGAAAAACATCATGTGAATGAAGCGGCGCAGCAGATGCACGGTCGCCTGCCGCAACTTGGGCCGGTCCGTCGCCCACCTGCCTAACGCGTCGACGACGTGCGAATTCGTCACCGGCCACACCCGGCCGTTACGCGGAACGTTGCGGCGTTTCCCCTTCCACTCCGCGGCACCACTAAAGTGATGGTCCGACAGCGGCGCACTCGGGACCGGGTATGTCGTCCAGAACAGCGCAGGATCCAGGAGTGTCCGTTCGAGGCCACTGGCGTGCACGTCCTGAGCGAGGTCCGTTCCATACGGATAAAAGCCAACAGCCGACCGCACGCCTGTGCGTTCGCCCGTCTGCGGATTGACGTCGAAAAATATCTCGGCCCGCTGATCCCACATGCGTTCGCGCACGGCGCGTGCGATCCGCTCGGCCGCGCGACGCCACGCTTTCGCTTCGTTAGGGTCGTCCTCGCGCGCGGCGAGGACAACGAGCACGCGCATGAGTGAATACGCGTAGGTTGTCGCATCGATCGCTTTGAGCTGGAGGCGCGTGTCCCACCCATACCTGTCGGCATTCGGATCGACGGGAAGAAAACGTGACGTGAATTCTTCCCCAACCTCACGCGGATCCGCGACGTCGATCATCCCCATCTCTTTTGCATCGCGGCTCTGGAGAAGCCACGCGGCATAACGCGCGAGGCTGGGATAGATCTCCCGGGCAAACCGCTCGTCAGGCGCGACTGACTCGAGCGCTTGAAATGCGCCCCCCCAATCCGCGTGATAGAATTCGGTATCGGTCACATGGTTGAAGTAAATGCGTCCTGGGATCCAGCCGTCGGCTCGCTGATTGGCGAACGCGGTGCGGAAAACGCCGCGCGCCAGCTCTGCATCCGCCAACCACCGTAGCTCGCGCACATGACATGGCCCACTCGCGACGATCGGTTGGTGAAACGGGCCAATCCCCTGGCACGTTGCCGGGAAGCGGTACATGCCGGCTCCAGGTGCGATCGCATTCAGCCACAAGCCGTACCACCGGTGCCAATAGCACCGTTCGAAATACGGGTCCGAACAGGTGAAGCGGGGTGCGAGGTCCAGCATCTCGTGCCACCGCCGGCGACTTGCTCCACCAAGCGTCGCCACGCCGGCGACGACAGCGGCGGTCGTACGCGGAGTGTACGCGCGGGACCGGACGCCCGTCGCCGAGGCGGCCTCGTCAGGCGTTAGGCGCAGCGCGAACGTGACCTGCAAATCGGTAACACCACGCGGCAGCGCCCGATGTACCGCGGCGTACAGCAGCCCGTCCCGCTCTTCCGCCGGACGCACGCGCGAAGGGAGGGTTTCCTGTCGCCAGTGATCGGCAAAGGGTGCGAGATCCCAGCTGGGGCGTACCGCCGTGCGCTCGCTGTACGAGGCGCTCCAGCTCGTGACACCGCCGAGCGACGTGAGCTCGAGCCGCAGCCGCAACGGCACGTTACGCCGATCCTGCAGCTCGCGCACGAAGCCTAACGCGGCACCGTCCCAGTGTGGCATGTCGGCGTGCAGCAGGTCGGTGTCCTGCACGGTCCAGGCAACCGCGTGCAGCGACATCGGCACGTTGGCGTGCAGGCGCCACTCCGAGGCGAAAACTCCCCCGGGTTGGACGGTGCGGACCTCGGTTGCCTCGATATCGCCGCGGCCGAGGTGATAGCGGCACGTGAGCTCCGCCGGTGTCCAGCGTCGTTCGGTCAACGTGCATGGGAGCTCACTTCCCTCGTGATCGAGGAAAGACACGGTGAAGAGCGGCCCGACAGAGTACTGATAGAACGTCGCTTCGTCCCAAAAGCCCGGCGCATTGAGCCACTGCGGAAACAACGGGGCGAACACGACGCCGTCCCCGCAGCCCAGGTACCATTTATCCTCACGCGCCAGCAGTTCGATCGGATCGAGCATGGGGGGCGAACCTAGACGCCCACGCTGTCGCCTTCAAGCACGACACGCGTGGTTCCACCTTCCTGTTGACAATCTACAGGAAACACACGATGTTCCTGTAGACATTCGAGGGGAGTGCGTGTGGCTGACCCGAGACAGGATCTTCTCCAGGGGACGCTCGATCTGCTTGTGCTCAAGGTGCTCTCTGTCGAGGCACGCATGCACGGCTGGGGGATCGCCCAGGCCATCCAGCGCACCTCGCGCGACACGCTGCAAGTCAACCAGGGGTCCCTCTACCCCGCTCTGCACCGCCTGGAACGGCGCGGTCTCCTGAGCGCCGAGTGGGGAACGTCTGAGAACAACCGCAGCGCCAAGTACTACCGCCTAACGGCAGAAGGCCGCCGAGCGCTCGCCGACGAAACCGTGCACTGGGAGCGGTTCGTTGGTGCCGTGCGCCTCATCCTGCGCCTCGCATAACGAGTGGTGTCAGCCATGTCCATTCTTCGAAAGCTCCGATACGTCCTGGGCGATGTGCTCTTTCGCGGCCGTCGCGAGCGTGAGCTCGACGCCGAGTTCGGCGACCACCTGCGCCGGGAAGCCGAGGCGTTGGAGGGAGCCGGCTGGAGCCCGGAGGCCGCGGCAAGCGAGGCGCGCCGCCGCTTCGGGAGCGTGAGCGCCAACAAAGACGAGGCGCGCGAACAGCGCTTCGGTGCGGTGGCCGACAGTATGCTGCGCGATGCCCGCTTCGGCGGCCGCTGGCTGCGGCGCTCCCCCGGTTTCACCACGGCCGCGCTTCTCACGCTCGCGTTAGGCATCGGCGCCACCACGGCGATCTTCAGCATCCTCGACACCGTGATCCTGCGTCCCCTCCCCTATCGTGACGACCGGGAGCTCGTGACGCTGTGGCAACACGAGACGCGCATCGGCGAGACGCATGACCTCGTGTCCCCCGCGAACTTCCGGGACTGGCGAGCCCGCGCCAAATCCATCGCGCAGATGGGTGCCCTCATTTATTGGAGTGTCGGCTGGAAGCGTCCCGATGGCGTCCAGTCGATCGACACGTGGGCGGCTTCGGAAGACTTCTTCAAGGTGATGGACCGCCAGCCGGCGTTAGGCCGCACCTTCGCGCCAGAAGAGTTTGTGCGCGGACGCGAAAACGTGTTCATCGCGACGCACGGCTTCTGGCAGCGCGAGCTGGGCGGCGATTCCACGGTCATCGGTCGCGCCTTTCCCGTCGAAGAAGGGACGTTCACGCTGGTGGGCGTGCTGCCTCCGGGCTTCGAGCTGCTCGGCAACCGCGACCTGTACATTCCAATGGTGCTGAGCGAGGAGGACTGGAATCGGCGTCAAAGCACGTATTTCACCGTTGTTGGACGTCTGGCACCTAACGCCACCGTCGATCAGGCGCGCGCCGAGCTGGCGACGTTGGGCGCCACGCTCGAGCGCGAGTATCCGCGGGAAAACGCGGACGTCCGCATCTTTCTGTCGCCGCTGCGCGACGAGTTGTTAGGCGAGGCGCGGGCGCCGATCCTGTTGCTGGCAGGCGCGGTGATCTGTCTTCTTGGCGTTGCGTGCGCTAACGTGGCGAACCTCCTCCTCGTGCGTTCGCTGGCCCGGCGGCGCGAGTTCGCCCTGCGCGCGGCGTTAGGCGCGTCCGGGCGGCGCATGGTGCGGCAGTTGGTAGTTGAAAGCGGCGTGCTCGCGGTGGCCGGTGGTGTCGCGGCCATTCTCGTCGCGTGGGGGGCCTTACGCGTCTTCCTTGCCCTCGCGCCGGCAGACGTCCCGCGGCTGCAAGCAGCCACGATCGATGGGCGCGTCCTCGCGTTCGCGTTCGCTATTACGACCCTTGCGGCGCTCGTATGTGCAATCGGGCCGCTCGCGCGCGTGCTTCGCGGAGCGCCACGCGATGCGCTGCAGGAATCTTCGACCTCGAGCACGCCGTCACGATCGTCGCGGCGCTGGCAGCACGTCCTCGCGGCGGCACAGATCGGTTTTGCACTCACGCTGGTGATCGGTGCAGGGCTTCTCGTGCGCAGCGTCCAGCGGCTGCTCGCGGTCGAGCGAGGCTTTGACGGGCGCAACGTGGCATCACTCACGGTGCAGGCGTGGGACGAGTATCCGGAGCCGGCAGCGCGCGCAGCCTTCGCCAATGCGATGCAGGAGCGCTTGCGCGCCCTGCCCGGTGTTCGGCATGTCGGCCTAACGACGGCGCTGCCGTTGCACGATCCGGTCGGCAACCAGAACGCCGGCGTCGTCGCGGTGGGAAGTGGTTTGACCGACCGCGATGCCCGTCAGGCGTTGGCGGCTTCCGTGTCTCCGACGTACTTCGAGACGATCGGGATCGCCTTGCGCGACGGCCGCAATTTTACGACGGCCGACGATTCGGCGTCACCGCATGTCGTCATTGTGAACGAAGCCTTCGTGCGCGAGCATTTTCAGGGCCGCCGCGCAATCGGTGAGCGCGTCCGCGTATCCTTTTCGAGTGCGCCGGTCGAGCGTGAAATCGTTGGTGTCGTCGCCGATGTGCGGCACGAGGGGCTGCATCAAACGCCGCAGCCGGCGGTATTCCTGCCGTTTGCGCAAAAGAGCTTTGGCGTGATGATGTTCATCGTCAAAGCAGACCGGCCGGCGGCGACGCTCTTGCCCGACATGCGGAATGTGCTCACCGCGATCCATCCCACGATGGCGATCGACCGCCTAACGACCGTAGAGCAGCTGCTCGAGCTGTCGACCCTGGAGCGGCGTTTCATCATGACACTGCTGCTGGGCTTCTCGGCGTTGGCGTTGCTCCTCGCGCTCGTCGGCACGTACGGCGTGGTGAGCCACGCGATGGCGGCTCGGCGCCGGGAGATCGCCGTGCGGATGGCGTTAGGTGCGTCGCATGGCAGCGTCCGGACGCTCGTGTTGAGGCATGGGACGTCGCTGGCGCTCGCGGGAAGTGTTCTTGGGCTGGTAGGTGCCGCCCTCCTGGTACAGTTGCTCCGCGCGTCGCTCTTCGGCATTTCGCCCTTCGACCCGCCGACCTACACGGTCGCCACGCTCCTGGTGTTGTTGGCTGCGCTCCTCGCATGTCTGGTGCCTGCTATTCAGGCAGCGCGCAGCAACGCGGCGTCGGTGTTGCGCAGCGCGTAGCATGTTGTTAGGCAGTCGTCGCCGTTTCGCGACGACACAGGTCGTCGCTATAGCCATTGACAATATAGCCACACTGGCTATACCGTGGCGTCGTGCACCCGGACGCGATCGACACCCTGCTTCCGCTCCCTCGGGCGACGCTGCACATCCTGTTGGCGCTGGGTGACGGTGAGCTGCACGGATACGCCATCATCCAGGACGTCGCGGCACGGACGAACGGCGAGCTTCGGATGAGTGCCGGCACGCTGTACCGCTCCATCGCCCGCATGGTGGAGCAAGGGCTCATCAACGAGGTAGCCAAACGGCGCAGCCGCGCCGAGGACGAGCGGCGCCGGTATTACCGTCTCACTCCCTTCGGCACCGCCGTCGCGCGCGCTGAGGTCCACCGGCTCTCACTGCTGGTGCGTGACGCGCGTGCGCGTGGCCTGACGCCGCGAAACGCGTGAGCGCCTTCTACCGGACTCTCCTGCGGCTGTACCCGAGCTCTTTCCGCGAGGAATACGCGCCGGAGCTCATACGCACGTATGAAGATGCCGCGCGCGATCGCGGACGTGTGCGGGCAGCGTTAGGCGCGGTCGCCGACGTCGTTCCCAACGCGCTCGGCGCGCATGGGACCATTCTCGCGCAAGACCTGCGGTACACGCTGCGGACGTTGAGCGCGTCGCGCGGATTTGCCGTGGCGACGGTGCTCGTCACCGCGTTAGGCGTGGGTGCCAACACCGCGACGTTTTCGGTTGCCGACTTCGTGCTCCTGCGTCCGCTCGCGTTCCCCAAGCCCGATGAGATCGTACGCATCTGCGGGGGGCCTCGCTCAGGCGGCGGCTGGGGGTGCATGAACGAAATGTCCCCAGCGCTCTACCGCGACGTCGTCACCCGAAACCGATCCTTCACGACTGTTGGTGTGTACGCGGGACGCGCCATGAACCTCGTGGGTGCCGGCGAACCCATTCGCGTTCCGGCCGAAGCGCTCTCACCAGAAGTCCTTCCTCTCCTTGGCGTGCGGCCATTGATCGGACGGTTCTTCGATCCGGCGCAGAATCCTCAGGATGAAGCAACGGCAGTAATCGGCTACGGGGTCTGGCAATCACAGTTTGGGGGCGATCGTTCCATCGTTGGGACTACGGTCAACCTCGACGGCATGCCCTTCGTCGTCATCGGCGTGATGCCCGCACACTTCCGGTGGCCGCGGGAGGAAGTCCAGCTGTGGACGCCGCTCATGCTTCGCGAGGCCGATTTCGCGGATCGCGGCAACACGTTCCTCCAGGGGATCGCACGCCTCAAACCGGGCGTCACCTTCGAGCAGGCGCGCGCTGACCTCGACGCCATCGCCGACCGCCTAACGCAAGAGGCCGGGGGCGGTCCGGAAAACGAGGTCGGCTTCAGCTTCTTCAAGCAGCGCGATGAAATGTCGCCGCGCTACCGCATCATGTTGGTCGCGCTGGTCGGCGCGAGCCTCGCGTTGCTCTTACTTACCTGTGCCAACCTCGCGAATCTCCTACTCGCGCGCTCCGCGAGCCGCGAGCGCGAGTTAGCCGTCCGAGCCGCTCTCGGCGCTGGCCGCGAGCGACTCATGCGGCAGATGCTCACTGAAAGTTTGATGCTCGCGCTTTTCGGCGGCATCGCCGGTGCGCTCCTCGCGTGGATGACGGTTCCGTTGCTGGCGCAGTTGGTCCCCACGACGCTACCGATGGAGAGGCAACCGGTGCTCGACGTCCGCGCCTTCGCATTCGCGGCGCTCCTCTCTGCTTTGACAGGCCTGGGCTTTGGTCTGGTGCCGGCACTGCGCGTCGGCGCGCGCACCGGACTCGCTGCGTTGCGCGAAGGCGCGCGCAGCAGCCGTCGCGGCAAGCGGCTGCGCGCGCTCCTCGTCACGTTCGAAGTCACCGTATCGGTCATTCTGCTGGTTGCATCAGGGCTGTTGATACGCGCCGTGTGGCGCGTTCAGGCAGTGGACCCGGGCTTCTCCACTGCCAACGTCCTAACGATGACGACTGCGCTCCCGATGCCGAAGTACGAAGATGCGGCTCTTCGCGTGCGGTTCTATGAGCGCGTGCTTTCGGGAGTGCGCGCACTTCCCGGCGTAGAAAGCGCTGCCTACACAAGCGGCTTGCCGATGGTGCTGACTGGCGGCATTACGCGAATCCAGATCCCTGGTGTGGAGAGTCCACGCGACGCGCGCAGTGCGAGCATCCGAATCATCTCGTCGCAGCTTTTTGAAACCATGAAGATTCCGCTGCGCGCGGGGCGCGACATCGGCGCAGGAGATTTGGCTGACCGGCAGAAGGTAGCCGTCGTGAGCGAATCGTTCGTGAACCGGTATTGGCCGAACACCGATCCGATCGGGCAGGAATTTCAGACGCGCAATCAAACGTGGGCGGTGATCGGCGTCGTCGGCGATATCAAAGTGCGCGGACTCGAGCGCACGAACGAGCCGCAGATGTATATCCCAACAACTCAGGCCGATAGCATCCTTGGCATCTATACGCCAAAGGACCTGGTAATACGATCGTCGCTGCCCAGCGCGTCGCTCGTTAGCGCGGTTCGCGACATCATCCGGTCGGTAGATCCACAGCAACCGATCTCCAACGTTAGGATGCTTGCCGACGTCGTCGGCGATCAGACCGTGACGCGTCGGTCGCAGCTACGCATACTCCTCGCGTTGGCGGTCCTGGCACTCCTGCTCGCGGCCGTCGGCATTCATGGCCTGCTCGCGTTTACTGTCGCGCAGCGCGATCGCGAAATTGGGGTGCGCCTGGCGCTCGGCGCCGATCCGCCGGCGGTGGCTCGGATGGTCGTGGGCGAGGGCGTGCGGATGGCGTTGATCGGCGTGGTGCCTGGAATCGCACTTTCTTATGTCGCGGCGCGGGGGATGCGGACGCTGCTTTTTGGTATCCCGCCTGCCGATCCGATCACTTTCGCGTCGGTAGCGGTCCTTTGCTTCGCGACCGTTGTGTTCGCATGTATGCGGCCGGCGTGGCGTGCAGCGCGCATCCAGCCCATCGCGGCGCTCAAGGCGGACTAGTTAGGCGCCTGGCCCAGGCCCGTAGCGGGCCTCAACGGTTCAAAAATGGAGTGGAGCGGACCGGGATCGAACCGGCGACCCCCTGGTTGCAAACCAGGTGCTCTCCCAGCTGAGCTACCGCCCCTTTGTAACGGCGAAATATATATCGTTAAAGTAGCTCTTAGTCCTTAGGTCTTAGGCCTTAGCTCTTAGCTAGCGCGTCGTCGCTCCACGCGCCACGCTCCTCGCATCTCGCACCTCGCACCTCGCACCTCGCACCTCAAGTGAACAATTCCGGTCCCCGCATCACGCTGCAGTGTCAATTCTGCCAGACGTGGAACAGGATTGATGCATCGCGAGCTATCGACAAACCGAAATGTGGTAAGTGTGGGCGGCCGCTCTTGCTCGACCGGCCCTGGCCACTCAACGACGAATCGTTCGAGCGAACCGTAAGGGAGACCGAAGTACCCGTAGTGGTCGACGTGTACGCGGACTGGTGTGGCCCCTGCAAGATGATGGCGCCGCACGTCGACACGCTCGCTGCGAAAATGCAAGGCAAGGCGCTGGTCGCGAAGCTCAACTCCGATTTGTCACCCAGGACCGCGCAGCTGTTCGACGTACGCGGGATTCCGACCGTGCTCGTGTTCCGCGACGGCAAGGTCGCGCAGCGTCAGACCGGCGCGGTTGGCTTACCCCAGCTCGAAGCGCTCCTCAAGTAGCCGGGGTTTTCAGGGTCGGATCTTGAAATACGTCATCAATTGGTTGCGTACCCTGTTGTTTGAATGCGCACTTATTCAGAGGGGCGCGCGCAGTTGCTGATTCTCAAGAACCAGACTTAGGCCCTACTTGACATAAAAAGCTACGCGGTCAACCGCTGTGAATCATACAGTACGGCGTGTCCCGTCAGCTGCGAATCGAATATCCCAACGCGCTGTATCACGTCATGGCGAGAGGCAACAATCGCGAGCCCATCGTGCACGACGAGAATGACGTTGCGTTTTTCATGGCAAGTCTCGGCGTTACGTGCGCGCGCTACGCGTGGCGTGTATATGCGTGGTGCATCATGCCAAATCACTATCACCTGGTCATTGCCACACTGCGCGCTACGCTTTCGTTAGGCATGCGTCGCCATAACAGCACATACGCTCAATGGTTTAACCAGCGCCACGGTCGGGTAGGCCACGTATTTCAGGGTCGATTCAAGGCTAAGCTAGTTCAGCGAGAGCGTTATTTGCTCGCGCTGATGAGGTATGTCGAGCTCAACCCCTGGCGCGCCGCGTTAGTCGCGCATCCAGTCGATTGGGACTGGTCCAGCATACATTGCTCGTTAGGTCGCTGTTTGCTTCCCCCCTGGTCGTGTGCGCCCGAGATCTGGGCTCAATTTGGTAGAACAACGAAAACGGGCATTGTCGGCTATCGCGAATACCTGCTGAACGGTATGGAGTTTCCTCGAGCCGACTTCTCCTTCGAGGACAATTCTGCCGTTTTGGGTGACGCAGCGTTCCAAGCCGACCATACCGCGCGCGTCTCGCGTTACCGAGTCTCACAGGAAATCCCCGTCTATCAGAACGCAGCACCATCGCTGCCTGCAATCTTTTCACAGCACAACGACGTGGACGCAGCCATCAAACTGGCGTACTACAGCGGACATCGTTTGCGCGAGATCGCGGGTCACTTGGGCGTTCACTACTCGACGATAAGTCGTATCGCACGTCGCGATGCGGCGCGCGAGCGCGGCTCAGCCATAGCTCTTGCCGCACCTCACCTGTAGCCTGGTAGGACTTAGCCCGCCGCGTGCTTTCCACCCACGCGGCGTTTTTTAGATGTCGTATTTCAAGATCCGACCCTAAGCCCCTAAGCCCCTAAGCTCTAAGCTCCCTACGCTATTCGTGAGCGGGGAGCGGCTCCATCGTCTTGGGATCGACGGGCACCTGCATCTCGTCACGATAGGGTGACGTCAACCAGGCGATGCGCATCCGGGGGAATGCGTCGAAGAACTGGAGATACGACCAGCCCCAGAGGCCGAGGAATCCAATGAAGATTCCGATCTCCCACAAGCCGAATGGCGCGGACGTCACGCCCTGCAAATAGATCGACGGATAGATCTCGATATAGCGGTGGATGAACAACCCGGTCAGGCTGCAGAGCGCAAAGAACACCATCGTCGGCGAAAAGACCTTCGGGAACTTGCCTAACAAGCCGAAGAAAGGCAGCGCGAACATAAGGATCGCGATGGACAGCGTCAGCGGCAGCCACGGCCCCGACATGCGATTCGCGAAAAAGTGCGTCTCCTCGGGCCAGTTCCCGTACCAGATCACCAGCAGCTGACCAAACGTTAGGTATCCCCAGAACGCCGTGAAGGCGAAACACAATTTGCCGACGTCGTGGTAATGTCTGTCGGTAATGACTTCATCCGCCGCGAGAAAGCGCCGCCACGGCCGCAGGAGGATCGCAAAGACCATCAGGTTGCCTAACCAGCCACCGATGAAGATCTGCCAGCCGTACATCGTGCTCTGGAAGTGGTAGTCCAGCGACATGGAGAGATCCCATGACATCACCACCCAGAAGAAGCCGAACATGAGCGCCATGATCACGGCCGCGCGCCCCATCCACGAATGTGTACTGTGCAGCTCGCGCCGCTCATCTCCAAAGCCCCGCCGCATGCGATCGCGGATGCCCTTGGCCCAGGACGCCCCCCACTCCGGTATCACACCGACGTCGACGCGAAGCGACTTGTAGACAAACCAGATCTGGAGACCGAACAGCAATGCCAACAACACGATTGCGCGGAGCGACCAGAACGTCGGATTTAACCAGAGCGCTTTCTCAGGCTGCGTCGGCGGCTCAGTGACCCACGGAAAGATCTGCGCGCGGCCGAGGAATAGCGTCAGCAACAACAATGCATACGCGATCGGCAGCCAGGCGACGTACCCTTCCACAAAACGGATGACGGCACGCGACCAGCGCGCAGTCGTTATGCGCTGCGTGGCAGCGAGCATCACGCCAGCCGAGGAGATGATCGTGAAAAAGAGCCAGCTGATGTGAAACGCCTGCCACGCGCGCGGCTGGCCGATCATTACGCCAATCACGAAGATCGCGAAGCCGACGACGGCGAGCACCAGTGAAATCGTTTTGAGACGTGCTGAGACCGGCCGCGCCTGAATCATTTGCACCAGGCTCTCGCGCGAGGGCGCGAGGTGATCGTGCACGCTCATCGATCGCCCCCGGTATCCTCGTGCCTGGTTGTATCTCGCGGCGCGGGAGGTGCATGATCAGCCTGCCCCGAGCGCGGTGTCAACTTCATGCTGGGCAACATCGGGCGGATCCACGTTTGCGGCCCCAGTTGCGTCGCGCCCGGGAGAGCGGCACCCGTGACGCCTGGAGGCGCTACCGGTCCAACTTCGATCGTACGTCCGGCGATCAGTCCTTGCAGCCCGCGCAGATAATTCACGACGTCCCAGCGTGCGCGTTCCTCGATGCGGTTATACGTCGGCATGAGGCCGCGCCCGTTGCGGATCATGCCCCAGATGTAGCCATCGCTCCGATTCTTGGCGATATCGATCGTTAGGTTGATCGGTACCATACCGAAGCGCGTGGCCGGACCATCGCCCATCGCGCGATCGCCATGACAGACGGCGCAGTTGAGCTGGTAGTATTTGCGACCGTTCGCGAGCGACGAATCGCTGACCGGCACGGGGTTCGGGATGACCGCGAGCGATTCGACCTGCGCGATGCCCGGTGTGTACGAAACCTGGAACCCGGCCATCGCGGTGCCGCTCGCCGGCACGCTGCCCTGCGGCGCACCGCGAACCGTTAGGCTGTCGCCGATCGGCTCCCACGTCCACACGCTGGGTTGCCGCTTGAAGTCGATGAACCAGTCGCAGCCACTCAGGACGAGAACACTGCCTAACAAAAGCATGCGGAAGGTCTGAAGTCTGAGGTCTGAGGTCTGAGACCTCCGAGCTCCGAGCTCCGAGCTCCGAGCTAGGTCAAACTTCATCGCGCACCTCCACCGCCCCGTGCGACTTGAGCAGCGACTCGGCATCCCTGAGACGCTCCGGCGGAGCTTCGACGTATACGCCGAAGTGGTTGCCCGTAAACCGCGGATCGAACCCCGGCGTGCGGATGATCTTGGGAACGCGCGAGTTGGAGAACATCCCCGCGACGGTCGAGAGCGCGCCTACCATGACCATCAGCTCGAACCCGATGATCGTGTACGGAATCCAGCTCGCGAACGGTTTTCCGCCCACAACGAGCGGCCAGTACTCCGACGTCCAGATCGCGACCCAGTAACCGAACGTGACACCGAGTAATCCGCCGATGAGCGTGAAGCGCCTAACGGGACTGTGCGGCGCATCGATCACGTCGTCGATCTCGTGTCGCGGCGTGGGAGTGAACACGATGAACGAGGAGAACTTCTTGTCCTTCAAATCCTCGATCGCGTCCACGAGCGCGTCGAGCTCGCGGTAGAGCGCAACGACGCCGCGTCTCATGCGAACTCTCCCGGTGTATCGGTCCCGTACTTCAGGTGATGACCCGCAACGTCGACGTCATCGGGGACCTTATGCGAACGCAACCTTGGCGGGATGATCTCCTTGACCTCGGCGATCGCAATGACGGGCAGCTGTTTGATGAACAGCAAGAACCACATGAAGAACCAGCCGAAGCTTCCGATGAGGATCGAGAGATCCACCCAACTCGGCGTATAGGAGCCCCACTGCCACGGCTCGAATTCGTGCGAGAGCGACGGCACGATGATCACGAACCGCTCGAACCACATGCCGAGGTTGATGAAGATCGAGAGGATGAAGAGCCAGGACGGATTCCGTCGCAGCTTCTGTGAGAAGAGCGAAAGGGGCAGGATCATGTTGCATGTGAGCATGATCCACGCGGCCCACCACCATTGTCCGAAGACGCGGTTCCAGAAGTAATTCTGCTCGTATTCGACGCCGCTGTACCAAGCGACCCAGAATTCGATGAGGTAGGCGCATCCAACGATGAGGGACGTCGCCAGGCACAGCTTCGCCGCGGCGTCCAGATGATTGATCGTGACGATGTGCTGCAGCCGAAAATATTTCCGGATCGGGATGATGATCGTGAAGACCATCCCCAGCCCGGAGAAGATCGCGCCGGCCACGAAGTAGGGCGGGAAAATCGTGGCGTGCCACCCCGGCGTGAGCGCCATCGCGAAGTCGAAGGACACTACCGAATGCACGGACAACACGAGGGGGGTGGAGAAGGCTGCCAGGAAGAGATACATCCGGGCGAAGTGCCGCCACTCCGGCTCCGAATTGCGCCAGCCTAACGAAAGGACCGAAAGGATCCGTTTCCGCAGCGGGTTCGTCTCGCGATCGCGCAGAACGGCGATATCGGGAACCAGTCCGACGTACAGGAACGTCGACGAGACCGTGAGGTACGTCGTAATCGCGAAGACGTCCCACACGAGCGGGCTCTTGAAGTTGGGGAAGATGAGCCGCCAGTTGGGGTACGGAATCAGCCAGAAGAACTTCCACGGCCGGCCGATGTGAATGATGGGGAACAACGCGGCTGTCATGACCGCAAAGACCGTCATCGCTTCGGCGCAGCGGTAAATCGTCGTTCGGAACCCGGCGCGGAAGAGATAGAGGATCGCTGAAATCAGCGTCCCGGCGTGTCCGATACCGACCCAGAAGACGAAGCTGATGATGTAGACGCCCCACATCACCGGCGGGTTGTACCCGGCGTTGCCCAGCCCCCAATAGATCTGGTAGACGAAGGTGCCGAGGCCCCACAAGAAGCATGCAACCGCGACGCCTAACGCGGCGAACCATCCCAGCGTCGGCGTGAGCGTCGCCGCGATGTCGCGGTTGACCTCTTCATAGTCCTTGATCCCGGGGATCTGGACGTTGGCCGACGCGACGTTGGGTCGCTTGACCTCGATCGGAGCCGTCGTGGCCATCAGACTGCTCCTCGCGGCCGCGCCGCCGTATCTGGCGCCGCAACCGGCGGCGCCGGCGCGGCGTTAGGCGCACCGTGCGGATGTGTCACTTTCTTGAGATAGACGACGGCGGTATACGTGTTGAGGTCCTCGAACACGTGGTAGCGGCGTGCGTCCTCAACCGTTTTGGCCATCGTCCAGCGCGGATCGGCCGCATCGCCGAAAAGGATTGCGCGCGACGGACACGCTTGCGCGCACGCAACGGTAAACTCGTCAGGCAGGACTTCACGCCCTTCGACCCGGGCACGATTCTCAGCCTCACGGATGCGCTGCACGCAGAAGGTGCATTTCTCCATGACGCCGACGCCGCGCACGGTCACGTCGGGGTTGAGCTGCCAATTGAGCGGTTCGGGGAACGCGTATTGACGCCGTTCCACTACGCCGTACCCGTGCCAATTGAAGTAACGAACTTTGTAAGGACACGCGTTGGAGCAGTAGCGCGTGCCAACACATCGGTTGTAGACCTGGACGTTCAAACCGTCTGGCGCGTGATACGTCGCGAAGACGGGACACACACTCTCACAGGGTGCGTTGCCACAGTGCTGGCAAAGCATGGGGAGGAAGCGCGCCTCGAAGTCCGTGCCGCCGTCCTCGCCACCTTCGTAGTATCGCTCGATGCGGAGCCACGCCATCTCGCGTCCTTTGATGATGTTTGCACCGGGGCGAGTGTCCCAGCCGCTTCCATCCGACGAGTGGAATGGTCGTAGTGAACGTCCCTGCCAGCGGGCGCCGACCGTGGGGATGTTGTTTTCTGCATAACAAGCGGTAACGCACGCCGAGCAGCCGGTGCAGCGTGACAGGTCGATCGTCATCGCCCAGCGGCGTTTCTCCATCCCGCTCCAATGCTCGGGATCGTACATCCCCTGCTCTTTGTGCTCCTGTTTCCCGAGATCCCCGATCGCATCGGACGCGATCGGTGCTTTGAGGCCGGGGAGAAACTCATGCGGCTTGTCACCCGGGAACGTGTGATGCTCGTCGGCAGCGCGTCCGGCCACGAGATCCGTGGCCGTGACCGCCTTCGCGACGCCACGGCCGTGCTGCCGCGCGGAGCCTTCGGTGCTGACGAGCGGCGAGTGCTCGGCAGTTTTCGTTAGGCGAGCCTTTTGCTGCGTGAATGCCTGTCCGCCCGCCTCGTTCGCGGTCCCGGCAAGCATGTCGAGCGCGTTCACACCGATGCGTTCGGCGTAGCGGCCGTAGGCGGTATGGCCGCGCCCGATCGCCACGGCGACGGCGTCCTGCCTAACGCCAAGGTAGGGGTACGCTGGTGCGGTAATGGCACCGACACCGGTCGTGACCGTGACGTGATCGCCGGGGAGGATTGCCAGACGTCGCGCCGTGAGCGGGTGGATCTCGACCCAGGACTGCCAGGCGATCTTGGTCACCGGATCGGGCAGCTCCTGGAGCCACGGTTTGTTCCCTCCGCGGCCGTCGCCTAACGTGGGCGACAGATACGCGATCAAGTCGAACTCGCCCGCTTGTGGGCCGGCTGGAGGCGCCGGCGCCGCGGGAGCAGGCGTTGCGGCGGGGGTGGTCGTCTGTTGAGCGGTCGCCGGAGCGCGTGCAGGCGCCGCGGACGGCGCCGGCGACCGTTGCGGCGTGCTGCCCGCCACCATGCCTGATGGTAGCGCTGCAGCGAGCGCTGCCGCACCACCCAGGCGTGTCGTCAGCCATTCGCGGTACGTCGCCGGGAAGCGGCTCGTGAGGGCCGCATCGCCCCGGGCTATGCCTAACAAGACGTCGGCCGTCGCACGCGTCGTGAAGACGGGCTCCATGACCGGTTGCTGCAAGCCGACCGTTCCGGGAACGGGCTCCGCATCACCCCAGCTCTCGAGCGAGTGATGATCGGGCAAGATCAAATCGCATAGCTGCGTCGTCTCGTCCGGATAGCTGGAGAACGAGACCTTGAACGGCACCTTGGCGAACGCCTCGGCGAATTGCAGCGCCTTGGGCGTGGTGTGTACAGGGTTCGCGCCGCGCACGAACATCAGCGGCACGCTCCCCGCGTTCATTTGCTGGATTAGGGACGTCATGCGCATCACGCCGGCGACGTTGCCGCCGAGCGAGGCGATCGGTTCCGCAGGTTTGACGGTGACGCCGATGTTGCCTAACGTGCGATTGAGGCCATTCGCCGCCAAGGCCACTTGCACGGCATCAGGGCCCGTTGTGCCGGCCAAAATGAGACTGGGCGTCGTAGCCCGCAGGTCGGCCGCCAGCCGCTCCAGCGCAGCCGGCTCCACGCCCGCTGCTTGCGCGACCTGAGCGAGCGTTCCCGCTCCACCGCCGCCTAACGCGGCGACGAGGGCGTTGACGACCGCGAGCTCGCTCCCCGCGCGCACCGCGATCCACTCGTCGGCGTTGAGTCCCGTGAGCGATCTGCGCGGGCCGATGTACACGAAGCGCGGCGCGTCGGCGAGCTTGGCGCGCGCGTCGGCAAAGGCGAGTTGCTGCGGGACGCTGGCGCCCCACGTCTCGAGAAAATCCGCGCCGATGGAGACGATCAGTCGCGCAGCGCCAAAATCGAGCGACGGCCACGCCACGCCGTAGGATTGGCGGTTGGCCTGACGAGCGGCGAGATCGGCCTCGGCGTCATATGCGATGTGGGGCGCGAACCCATGGGCGCCTAACCAGTCATCCAGGAACGACGGGAACGAACCGCTCTCGGCCTGATTCAAAAAGACGACGTTCTGTCCCTGCCCCGCGCGAGCTGCTGCCATGCGCGCGCTCAGCGTGGACAAGGCCGTTTCCCATGTGGTCGCTGCCCACTGGCCGTTTTGCTTGAGCATCGGCGTGCGGAAACGATCCGGGTTGTACAGGCCCTGCAGCGCCGACTGACCGCGCGCGCACAGCGCGCCGCGGCTGAGCGGATGATCCGGATTCCCCTCGAGCTTGATCGCGCGGCCGTCGCGGACTTCAGCGATGACGCCGCACGCGGTCAAGCATTCGCGGCACGTGGTGGCGTAGTACGTCGACACACCCGGCACCGTGTGGTCGGGTGAGGCGACGTATGGAATCAGCTGCTCTACGCGCTCACGGCTGCAACCGATGGCGGTCGCGGCAGCGCCGCCGGCGCCTAACACTTTGAGGAAGTCGCGCCGGCGCACGCCGGTGGTCGCGTCGGAGCCGCTCATGCGCGCTGCGTCGTTAGGCGCGACCGGGCGATCAATAATGACATATCGCGCAGTCGTAGCGGGCTTTCTTGGGTGGCGCCGCCGTATCTGCCGGCGCCGGGTCATAACCGGCGGCCCGCATCCCGTCGGCCGCGTTGTAACCCTTCACGTGACAGTTCACGCACCACCCCATGTTGAGTGAAGCGAACTGCGACACACGCTCCATGTTCTGGACCTGCCCGTGACACGTTTGACACGTGACGCCGGCGTTTACGTGGCGCATATGCGGGAAGTGCACGTACTCAGGCACCTTGTGAATGCGCACCCAGGGGATCGGCTGTCGCTTCGTTCCATATTCCTGGAGCTTGCGAATCTCTTCGCTCGTGCGCGCGGGCTTGCCTTCAAGCGCTGGACGTTGCGGTCCGATGATTGTGTGGCAGCCCATGCACGTGCTCACGGCGGGCATGCCGGGGTCAGCGGACTTATTCGCGGCGTAGTGGCAATAGAGACAGTTCATCCCGAGGGTTTTCACGTGCACGGGATGGGGAAATGCGATGGGTTGTTCGGGAGCGAACCCTTGCGACGACGAAGCGCCGCTGTACGCGGAGAGGATCGCTGCTGCTAGTGCGATTGCGAAGAAGCCGGGCACGATGGCCCAGTTTCGCGGGAGCCGCATTCGGACACTGAGGTTGGGAGCAGCCTACAAACCGAGTTCGTGAAAAGATTCACAAGCCCCGGCCGCGCTAAAAATGAGTGCCATGCTGTGCGCGCGCAAGCTGGACTTTGACAATGGCTTCGGTCGCGTGCGCTACCACTGTCGCGGATCGGCCAAGCGTACGCGTTGTAGCTCGTCAGGCAGCAACGCGATGTTCGCGCGTGGGGTCTGCGCCAGACGGAGCGGCCATGCGGTGCCGTAGAGCAGTCGCTCAGCGCCGATCGTGCGGCAGAGGTGGGCGAGCTGGTCTTCGGGCGGACCCCAGATCCATGAGATGTCCCACCAGACGAGCGATTGCTCGTTAGGCGTGAGGCCCCAATGGACTTCTTCGATGAGGTCACGACCCGCCGCCGTCACGATGAGCCGCGCCCCCGTTCCCGCACGTGCCAGCTCGCGGACTGTGGCTGCCGAAAGATCCCCCGCGACATCGAGCGCGTGACGCTGCCGCAGATCTTCGAACCGTACGGTGAAGATGAGCGGGATTCCTTCGTCGGCGCAGGCGGCGGCCAGCTCCGTTAGGCGCGGATCACCGGCTTGCAATCCATTGTGCGCCGGGTACGTGCGTATCGCGGGGACGTCGCGATCCGCGAGTGCGCGTACGGCATCGCGCCATCCTGGCCAATCCGGGCGCACAGTCGGCACAGCCCGCAGCTGAGCGTACGATTCGAGACGGCGCAACAGATCGCCGTTCGCCGCCGATGGGTCGCGGTGCCACACGGCCGGCAGACTCCCTACCCATGCCTGCGCGATCCCCTCGCGCTCCATTACCCTAACGAGTGCGTCCGGCTCCGGGTGCGGCAGCTCGCGAAACGGATACGCCCCGACGAACGCGTTGACGTCGACCGTTCCGCTCATGCGACGGTTTGGAGCGGCTTCGCCCTGAGCTCTTCACCTACCGCACTCGCAAACGCTTGCGGCGGGAAGATGCGCGCTGCGTTGCGCCAGCGGATGGCTTCGAGCTCGCCACTCGCCAGCCCAATGGTTTCGAGGGCCCAAAGTTTGGCGAGTCCTGTGCAGAGCGTCAGGTCGGCGCCCCAGAGTAGTCTGCCCGGTCCCACTGCTTCCAGCGCCCCGTCCAGCATTCCACGGTCGACGCCGCTGCCGGACAGGTCGAGGTACACGTTAGGCACGTCCCGTACGGCGGCAAACGTATGCCGGTAGTCGCCGCCGCCACCGATGTGCGCCAGGATGAAGCTTGCGCCGCGATGCCGTTGGGCGAGACGTGCGAGCTCGGCACCGTCCGACGCGTCCTGGTTGGGCCAGAAGCGACGACGGTGCTGCCAAATATGGTGCAAGATGGGGAGTTTGTGCTCTGCCGCATATGCGGCGAGGGGATCCACGAGCGGGTCATCGGCACGCCGCGCCGCGGCCAGCTTGATGCCGATGGCGCCTAACGCCACACAGCGCGCGATTTCCGCAAGCGCGCCAGGGTCGTTCGGGTTCACCGCGACGTAGCTTCGGATGAGAGGACCGTGTGCGCGCTGGAGGGCGAGCATCGCGTCGTTTGCGGTCACCGTATCTGCCGGCGACTGGAAGTACATCGGCGAAAAGCGCCCGTAACTGCCGAGGATCGAGGCGACGTGACAACTGATGCCGATGGCGCGGCCGGCGCGCAGCCGCGCCTCGTTCAGCTCATTCCAATCAGCGCGCGAGCATCCTGCATAGTAGAAATGCGCGTGTACATCGATGAGCGGGCCGGCTCCGGCGAGACCCATTCGTTAGGGTGCCTCAGTCGCGCGCAACTGCTCCGCGACGTCCACGAATGCCGAACTGGCGGCTGCTTCGATTGTCACCACGGTCTCCTCATCGTGCGCCAGCGCGGGATAATTGTACGGCCCCCGCTTGAACAACACGCCGTGATCGACTGCGCGTGCGAGGAACAGGTGCTCAACGGCCGCGTCCTCGAATGTCATGAACCACATGGGCGCTATGCCTTTGACCTGCACGCCGGGCACGCCGCTCGATGTGATGGCCGATTGCAGCGCGTGCATCATTGTCTCGCCGGTGCTCCACAACGTCTTGCTCACGTTCTCGCGCTCGAATCGGTCGACTACCGCGAGCGCTGCCGAAAGTGCGATACTCTCGCCGGCGAGCGTTGACGAGATCCATGTGTTCCGGGCCGCCTCCATGATCGCAGCACGTCCTACGAGAGCCGCGAGCGGGAAGCCGTTCGCGAGCGCCTTGCCTAACGTTGCAAGGTCAGGCTGAACCCCGGAGTACTCCTGGTATCCTCCCGTGCGCAGACGGAACGCGGTTTTTATTTCGTCGAAGACGAGAACAGCGCCTCTTTGGGTGCATCCTTCGCGCGCAAGCGCGATCCACGCCTCCGACGGGAGCTTCTCGACAACCGGCTCCAGCACAACCGCGGCGAGGTCGCTACCGGCCTGCGCGAACGCGCGCTCGAGCTCTCCCACGTCATCGAACTGTACGTGCACCACATCCTGGTTAGCGCCGCGCGGAATGCCTTGCCCGGTGTTCGCCCAATCGTGCCAACCGAAGTACCCAGAGCAAATCACCTTCGAGCGACCGGTCGCGGACCGCGCTATACGCACAGCGGCCGACACAGCCTCAGCCCCAGTCTTGAAAAAGCGCACCTGTTCCGCACATGGAATTGTTTCGCAGAGACGCTCAGCCAGCTCCACCTCGGTGATGTGCGCGAGACCAGCAACGTTGCCTACCGCGCCTGCATTGAGCGCGTATTGCAACACTTGTTCGTCAGCATATCCGATCGCGACACTGCCCAGTGCCATGCTGCAATCGATAAGCGTATTGTCGTCGCTCGTCGTGACACGGCATCCGCGGGCGGTTACGTAATGCGTCGGGAGGATCTCATCCCCTTCGCCCCATAGCGCAGAGGCTCTCTTGCTTCCTGTGGAGGTGCCACCGGGGATCACGGCTTCCGCGCGGTCACGCCACGGCGTCTCATCCGTCGGGGTGTCGTACGGGATGTCTTCCGCGGCATCCTCGTCAGGCGCAGACTCCTCCGCGGCCGGTTCGACTGGCTCGTTAGGTGGCTCCTTCTGCTCGCTACGGCCGAAAAAACGACGAAGTGGCATGCTTGAAATCGGTATCGGTGCTACGCCGGGATCAAGGCTCTTTGACGTCCACGTCTCGTGTCTGCGCTCCGGCCAGCTCGGCGCGCTGTTGTTTGAGCTCGCGGTCCATGGCTCGGATGACCTCGAGCGCCATGGCCCGCATGAGCGTTATTTCGCGCGCGTCCGGTTGTGCTCGCATTGTCAGTGAGCGGAGCGTGCGCATGATGTGCTCGCGATACCGCGTCTTGAAGAACTGGATGCGCTCGAGCGTCGCTTCGGCCTCGCTGAAGTACCGTTCCAGCATCTCTTTTGAAGCGGGGGGTGCGTCCTTCCGCGGCGGCGGGAGCGCGCGGGTCGCGTCGCCGGCCACCAAATGCAGCTCGTAGAGCGCGACGATCACCGCCTGCGCCAGGTTCAGCGAGGCATGGTTCGTCGTAGGTATCGTTACCGTCAGATGGGCGCGGTCCAGCGCCTCGTTAGGCAGCCCGAAGTCTTCCCTGCCGAACAGCAGCGCGACGGTTCCATCCCGAGCCTGCTCAAGTGCGCGCTCTGCCGCGCCGCGTGCGTCTGTCAGCGCCCACTTCGCCGAGCGGTGGCGCGCCGTGAAGGCGGCCACATAGGTGCAATCTGCGACGGCTTCGTCCAGCGTCTCGGCCGTCACGATCCCGGCGATGATATCGTGCGTGTCGTGCGCAATTCCTTCGAGCCGATAGGGATCGTAGGGAACCGGCCGCACCAGGCGCAGATCACGGATGCCGAAGTTTTTCATTGCCCGCACTGTAGCGGCGATGTTGATCGGGTTCTGCGGCTCGTAGAGAACGACCCGCACGCGATCGAGAATCGAGCTAGCCATCGACGATCTTGAAGCGCAGGAAGCGTGTAGCATCCTGGCGGTCACCACGCAGGTAGATCCATTCTCCCCGCGCGCCGCTGAGAACGAGTTGTCCACGCCGCCGCTCGCGGCCGGGCGAGATCTCATTGACGATGACATCGACGCTAAAAGCGCCGTCCGAGTTGGCTATCGGCTCGAGCGGCAGCGTGATGCGCATGCTGTATCCGGCTGGAGTCGCACGCCACCGTGCCGACAAGCGAGGAGCTTGTGGCTTCCCCGATCGTCGCAGCGTGACCCGCACGTTAGGCGCAGGCTCTTCAGGAACAAGGAGCCACATCCACTCGCCAATATGCACCTGGATACCATCCGAATTCACATCGGGATGCTCATTGTCCAGCGGATTCTCGGCACGCGCCGGTGCGAACCACACGGGCTTCTTCTCGACATCCACGTCGAGGTGTAGATCGTTCCCTTTTGCCGCCAGCGCGAGCGTAGCGCGCGGTTTCCCGGCCTCGTCCCAGGTTTGTTCTGAGCGGCGATAGTGCGCAGCGCCGAGTGACACATGGCGAGCTGCTCCGCCGCCGACGATGAGCGCTCCTGGCGCGTCCGGAACATCGCGCAGGCGCGGGATCTCCAGGGTGGTCGGTGGATGCGCGGCAAGCAGAACTGACACTGCGGGTTGGACACTTGTGCCGCTCGTTAGGACAACCCGCCCTGCACCGCCAGCGTCAATTTGCCACGATGTGCCTACCCGTTTATGCGCGTGGGTCGCGCCCGCGACGTCTATCAGGAGCTCGTCTTCTGCGCTGCGCACATCGGTTACAGCGTCGGTCCAGTCAATCACCGCTCGTATGCGGCCTGGCGCGCCGACACACCGCAGGAGGAAGAACTCACGCGGAGGGTTGTTAGGCGGCCCCGGTGCCCGCAACCGCCACAGGACGAAGGGAGCATCTCCGTAGAGCCACAGGCGCGCGCGCTGCCGTCCAAATTGTGCAACGATTTGCGCACTCGATGCCGGCGCCGCGTGGGCGCTTTGTGTGACATAACGGAATCCGTCTTCGAGACCATCGTCACCGGCTATCTGCGCCGCGGTCCAGCTCGCGACAGACGGTGCCTCACCAGTGACGTGGTACGGCAGGTCGAAAACCACGTCTGTCGGCCCGGTCCAGCGGACTTCATCGACGAGATAGCCGGAGGCCGCAACGACTGCGCGCTCTACGTCGACGTTAGGCGCTATCCGCGCGCGGGCAAGCGCCCATCCAAACGTCTCACGCTCGTCGTAGTCCAGGAGCTCGCCAGGCACCGCCTCTTGGGATCGACCGTGAGCGAGCGGCGCGTTGTGCGCCAAGGTGCTGCGGTACCAGTGCAACGACGGATCCACGTACGATCCCGTGCCGACATCTTCGAGGATCCTTCCATCATCCCGCACCAGCCAGAGGTTGAGTCGGTCCGGATGTCCGTGGCCACCACCGGTCTCACCGTAATCGAGGGCGACGTAGCTGCGCCCCTCGTCCCGCCGCAGGATAGCCAAGCCCTGCTCGCGCAACAGCACGGATTTGGGCCGCCCATTCGATGCAACAGCCGGCTCTTGCTCACGCGCGAAGAGCAATGACTTCCACCCCAGATCGGCCCGCGTTAGGCGCGCCGCCGGCACGTTGCGTTCGGCTTCTGCGGTGGATCGCCCGCGCCCGGTATCCCCCTCGGGCACGTCAGTGCGGTATAGCTCGCGCAGCGCGCTACCCAATACCTCGCTCGGAGCCTCGGCGAGCCCCAGCTCGCAGGACTCCGCGATGCGCCACTGGCGTAACGAGACGCGATATTGCGAGTCGCGTCGAGACGGGAAGGTGAAATCTGGGAGCGCGCTGAGAAACGGCGTCTCGAAAGCGCGCAGGTAACGCGCACGAAGATAGGATGGGATCTCGCATGCCGCTCGCTCGCTCAACGAAACGGCATACCAAAGACCTCGGTGGGCAAAGAGATGATAGTTCTCCCCTTCGTACCACGTA
>DATFBW010000031.1:0-8571 GCA_035253645.1 Gemmatimonadaceae bacterium
GAAGGCACTTGTCACTCCTACGCATACCCCGGCCGGCCTGCGTGATGATTAGCGCCGCATTACGATGGCGTGAAAAGCTCGTGATCCCCGGTCCTTAAGAGTCCGCGCCGACGGCTGGCGGACTCTCCGCGGTCGGCAACCTTGAGCCTCGACCGGCACCGCGCACAGCGATGGCAGGGCGCGCATGCCTAACGGCGCCATTCAATGGACCGGTTTCAGCAACGGGTTTCAGGCGATCGTCACGTATGATCCAGCGACCGAGGAACAATAGTCGTAGTTGGCAATGTGCTGACCCGCGCAGGGTCGCGAGACCGCCCACGCGCACTGCAGTCGTTCCGGAGCGTTCGTGGACTCGACAAGTTGACGATCGTGAGCGCGGTCCTCGAGCGCCTCAGCGCCGCGTTGGTTAGTGCTCGTAGGACTGGGCGCAACGAGGAAGTGCTCATCGTGCTCGAGCGCTCGTACGAAGGGCGCTCTGCGCTGCTGAGCTATCTGGACCGCGATCCGCGCTTTGATCCTTTGCGCTCCGCACCTCGTTTCACGGCGTTGCTGCGGCGTATGAATCTCACCAATAGCCGGCGGCGTCAGACCGCGTTTAGGCGCCTGGGCATCCAGAGCGAGCGCCGGTCTTCACGGCGGGAATGACATGCTGACGCAAGATCCGGGCGCCTAACGAGGAGGCATGGGTGAAGTCGTTGTACCGCCCCGCCAGGATCGTGACAACCATATCCAGGCCAGGCAGAACGAATATCCGTTGCTGTCCATTGCCTACCGCCGTTCGTGCTTCGATCAGGCCGCGGTCAGTCGGATAGCAGTTGTACCACCAGAAGTAGGCATATCCAAATTGGCCAGCTGCGTCGGGCCCCGTGCGCGGCCGGAACCTGAAATTCCGGCGCGTGGACAGTTGAATCCACTCGGCGGGTATGACCTGCTTCCCGTTCCACTGACCGCCGTGCAGGTAGAGCGATCCAAACTTCGCAACATCACGGGGACGCAGCCTCAGACCCGAGGCAGCCGCAGGCATTCCCGCGAGATCGCCGACCCATTCAAATGCTGAAATGCCGAGCGGCTCGAACAGTTTCGCGCGCGAGTAATCCTCGAGTGACATTTTCGTGGCGCGCTCGAGCACGGCTGCCATTACATGCGTTAGGCCGCCGTTGTAGTTGAACTCCGCTCCGGGATCGTGCACGAAATTGACCGAGAGCGCGTAGCGCAGCGGTCTTTCGTCGCGCGACATTCGGATCTCGTCGTTGCGCGGATCGTTGTATGGTACTTCTTCGTTCCACGCGAGGCCCGACGTCATGCCTAACACGTGTTTCAGCTTCACACGACGGCGCTCCGCAGTGTTGAGCTCCGGATACTCCGGGAACCATTGAACGACCGGCTCGTCGAGAGAGTTCAGTTGCTTGGCGCCGAGCGCAATGCCGATGAGCGCACTTACCACGCTCTTGCTGACTGAGCGGAGATCGTGCAACGTCTCCGCCGTCATTGTCACTCGTCCGAGCGGCGAGCCCCACCGCTCATCAAAACCGTCGAAGTACTCTTCGTAGATGAGCCGGCCGGCGCGTTCGATGAGCACCGCGTGCACTCCCAGTTCGGGCCAGGCACGCAAGGATTCCGTGAGACCGGCCAGCCTCCCTGAATCGACTCCTAACGAGTCGGCGCTGGCCGTCTTCCAGCCGTCATTGAGAGTTGGTGGCTGACGATATCCCGCCGTCGCAGTGGTCTGCGCGGCACCGGTAGACGCAGCGAAGACGACGAAGGCAAGGACGTTCCTTAAGAGCATTCTCACCGCGTTAGGGCCGGGCCGTCTTACTGACGGCCCGGCGTTGCACATAAAGTCAACGGCTACCTGGCGAGTAGCAGTTCCGAGCGCGCGTAGATAAAGCGCCCGTTGTATCCGAACGGCGACGCTCCTGGATAGATGAACGTGCCGTTGTTGGTGTTCGCTTCGACAGTCACTTGATCCGGATAAACGTTGAAGAGGTTTCGCGCGCCCACTGCGATCTTGATGTTCTCCCAGCGATAACCCAACTCCGAATCGAAGAGCGTCTTTGCGCCAAAGGTCTCGATTCCGTCGAGGCTTCCATCTTTGAACTTCCCGTAATACAACACGCGGCCCACCGCGGTCACGCGCCCCTGGTTGTACGTCGTCGATAGGGAGGCGCGGCTGTCCGGGCGGTTCGCTTCGACGGCGTTTATCGTGACAGGGTCGAGGAGACTGGTGTAGATCGTGTTGGTACCGCGCAGAATCGGCGGTAGGTCGTCGATGCGCGTGATCGAGTTTTTCGTATAGTTGTACTGCGCATTGAAGTCGAAGGTCCCCGGCCCCGTGGCCAGGCGGTAGTTCGCCGTGAGGTCTATGCCGTTCGTCTTCGTGTCCAGCGCGTTCGTAGGGAACTGCACACCAGCAATCGTCGTTAGGCCCGAGTCGGCGAGGATGCGCGCGACGACAGTGTCCGACGTGCCGTCGAAGGTCGCGCCTAACAAGATCCGGTCCTTGATGGTGATGTGGTAATAGTCCAGTGTGACCGTGAAGTCGTTGATCGGGGTCCACGCCAAACCTGTGCTCAGATTCACCGTGCTCTCTTCCTTGAGCGGCTTGGCGCCGAAGATACGAGACGCGCGATGCTCCACAGGGAAGTTGCCGATCTCGATCAGGACGCCATTCTGAATCGCGGTTGTCGTGTGCGAGTACCAACTCTGCTGGAGGCCCGGTGCTCGGAACCCCGTACTCACGGCGCCGCGGAGCACGAACGATCTGTCCGGCTGATAACGCACAGCTGCCTTCGCGGTGAACTTCTCGCCGAAATCACTGTAGCTCTCGAACCGTCCCGCGACGTTCACGAGTGTGTTGACATTCAGATTCGTTTCGAGATCTACGTAGGCGCCGACGTTGTTCCGGCTATTGTCGCTTTGATCGGTCGGCGCGAAACCTTGAAAGACCGACGACCCGGGCTGGGCGACCCCTGAGCTGTCGAACGTCTTGTGATATCCGTGAATCCATGAAGCCCGCTCGCCGGCAATCACCTCATACGACTCGCGTCGAAACGCGGCACCCACAGCGACGTTCACCGGCTGCGGCATTCCCAGATCCATCGGCTTTGAGAGACTGAGTGTGGTCGTAAGCTCGCCGCGCTTGAGGGCGCCCGCGTCGAATCTGGTCTGATTGGGGATCCCCGGATCGTCCGCGGTCCCCAGCCGGCCGTCCGGTCCGGGCGCTGTCGGCACCGTTAGGCTAGGGCCTAACGAGGAGTTGAGCGTGTTCTCGAGATTGAATTGGAAACTATTGTAACCGTAGGAGGCGCCGATATCCGTCGCCCAACCACTGAGGTTGGTCCGCACACCTCCAGCCGCCGAGTAGTCGCGGACTTCAGGGCGGAACTGTGGAAGGAAGCCCGTCGGATAAATCTCGGGCCAGTTGCGGCTGTTAAGCGGCTTACGAAAGAAGCCGTTCCCCGTCCCGTCACGGTCTGCCCACCCACCGAATGCATAGAGCTCGGTCGTGCCGCTCTGATTCAACGGCACGCGCAAGTTGGCGAACGTCTGAATGTCCCGCTCGAGACCGTCGCCCCAGTGCACGTTAGGCTGCTGCACATTCGCCCGCTTGACGACCACCCTGCAGTCGGCAACAGAATCACTGAGGCCGTTGAGATCCGGGAATGACCCGTCCGGGCAGGCGCGGTTCGTCGCATCGCGATTCATGTACTGCGCAAAGAGACCAAGCGAGCCCCGACCTACCTTGAAGCCCACGCCGCCACTCACATCCTCGGTTCTACCGTCGTTAGGATAATTTTTCCCCGGGTTGTATTGGCCGATGGACATGTTGAGGAAAGGCGAGAATTGCCCTTCCTTCAGTACGAGATTGACAACGCCCGCGATGGCGTCGGACCCGTATTGGGTCGACGCGCCGTCGCGCAGCACTTCAATGCGCTCGATCGCGCTCGACGGAAATGCATTGAGATCTACGCCGCTCGAACCGGGCGCGGAGCCGTTGGAGAAGACATTGAGCAAGGCCGTCTGATGGCGACGGACGCCGTTAACCAGCACGAGCGAATGATCGGGTGAGAGACCACGGAGCGTGAAAGGCCTAACGATCTCTGTGGCATCGGTGACGGCCTGCTTGGGAAAGTTCACCGACGGCGAGAGGTTGGCCACGATCTGAGTAGTTTCAGTGGTTCCTGTCGCCTTGAGCTCCTCGACAGGAAACACATCCACCGGAACAGCAAGCTCCTCCGCGGCTGTATGCCGAGCTCGCGAGCCAGTGACTACGGTAATTGGAGCCAGTGTTTGAGCTGAGCGACGCAATACGATGTCGAGGGTCGTCGAGCGGCCGGCAGTCACATTGACAGGAACTGACTCCTGAGCGTATCCGAGTGCGCGTACACGCACGACGCGCGCACCGGACGGGACACCGCCTAACGCGTAACGCCCGTTGCCGGCAGACGACGCGCGCACGCCTGTCCCCTCGACAATCAAGAGAGCGCTCACGATCGCGGCGCCGGTACTGTCCGATACTCTGCCCTGTACACTACCGGTTTGGGCGTTGGCAAGCTGCCACGGTGCAGCCAGTATCACCGGCCCGATCATGAACAATGCAAAACGATGTACTAGACGGCGCATCGGTCCCTCCGATGGTTGGGTGGGTCAGATGGCGCAACAACAAACCCCGCAAACAGCGGGAGCACCAGAGGAACAGCGCGGCTGAGACCGCTGGCACTCTTACGTCGGGATTGTCAGTTCACGCCTAGCCAGTAGCTCACCTTCACCACAAAGAAGTTGTCGCCCGATGCGCGCGTGGCATCCCATAGATCACGCGGATCGACGAGCTGTCCGGCCGCGCCGAGGTCTTGTCGGCTCTGCTGCCAGATAAGGAATGCCGTGCTACCCGGCAGCCACTCCCACCGTAGCACGAGGTTGGACCGGAACGACAACCGGTTGAAATCGAGCGCGGGAATCGTGAACGATGATCCGCCGTCGGTCACCGTGCTCACGCCTGACGCATCTTTGCTGATCGTCGTCCCTGTTCCGCTCGCGCCATACGTGCGCAGCGAGCGGCTGCGCGGCTCTGGGAGCTCGCCAAAGTCGTAGAAGCGACCGCTCGCCGCGAACGGCTCCGCGTAGGCTTCCACGGTGAAGTTAGGCGTGAAGGCGTAATTCAATCGGAAGCGTGCCGACACCGTGCTGCGCTCGATGAACGCGAAGATGTAACGCTGTCCGTAGGTAGCGGCGGATCCGCCGCCGCGTGTCGCGACGTATTGCCGGCCATCGACGGAGTGGGAATACGTGGGATCTACCGAAGCCTGCCAGCGCGGCTTCGGGCGCAGGCTCAATCCGGTAGTCACGTCCCAGCGCCAGCCACCGAATTCATCGTTGAAGTAATCAGTCCGCGCGGTCCACGTCGTGGGGACGTTCGCGCGGCTGGTTACCTGGAGACGCAGTGCATACGCGTTAGGCGTCCCCATGAGCGGGCCACCGCGCGTCAGGTCATCGCTCAGTGAGCGGCGATGCAGCGTGACCCCGCCGCTCAGGCGCATGAAGTTATGCAACGTCGCCTGGGCGCTTTGATTGTAACGCAGATACTGCTGCAAGCCTCCGAAATTCCAGCCCGTCACGACGGATGTTCCGAACTGATAGTAGCGGACGTACTTGTTAGGCTTCGTATCCCGCAGCTGGACGTCCGCGTTGAAATCGATATCGTCGCCGCTGCGCATCTGTCCGGCGTCGTTGATGTCGAAGCCTGTTGAGCGCGCCGAGATCTGGATCCCGCCGAGTGTGAAGCGGCCGGCGTTCTTGTCCAGCCGGAGCGACGCGGTGGTGCCGCCTAACGACGTACGTGTAGAGTCGAAGGTGATGTGATCCTGATCCGGGCGCTGGAAGTAATGCGCGCTCGACTGCTGGAGCCGTGCGATGGACCGCGCATCGCCGTCGACCCGGCTGCCTCCGACCCAGCCTGTGATCTCGTACATCCCTTCCTTGTACCGCAGCTTCCAATCGACACCCCCCGTGATCGCGCCAGATGGAAGGAGCGACTCTAAACCGCCACGGTCATCGAGCCAGCGGTGAACGTGCGTGAGTGAAACGCCGACATTCGATTGCTGACCGCCGAATTCCTGTTGCAGGCGGAGGATGCCAAAAGAGCCTGGCGGCTCGACGGCAACTTTGCCGTGCGCGATCGCGGTCGTATCGAACGTGCGGGCGTATTCGCGCGGCGTAATCGCGGCAAGCGCACCGATTGAAAGGCCGGAGCTGAGGCGACCAGTGACCTTCGCCGCCGTCAGAATGGTGGTGTTCGTTGGTGCGTCGACGAAATCGGCTTGCGCCGCACCGCGCGGTGCTGCGCCGATGCGACGACTATAGAACCACGTAGGTCGGCCGATGAAACTCTGCCCGCGACCGGTCAGCAGCTCGTTCCCTTCGATAAAGAACGGACGGCGTTCATCGAAGATCGTCTCGAATGCCGTTAGGTTCACGACGGCGGGATCGGCTTCGACCTGACCGAAGTCCGGATTGATTGTCGCATCCAGCGTTAGGTTAGGACCCAAACCGGCCTTGATGTCGGCGCCGGCCCGGCCACCCATTTTATCGTCGAATGGATTGCGCGGATCCACATTCGCGCGATAGGTGAGGTCGGCGGCCACGTATGGCAGCAGCTCGAGCCGCCGCGCCGGCGGAATTCCGGAAATCCCTTCGAGCCGTCCGAAGTGCGACGCAAATCCGGCCGCTGAAACTGGAATCAGCACCCACTGAATGCGCTCCGCTTTGTCCGCGACATTGCGCGTGAATTGCAGCCCCCATGTCTGCTCCGGCGCCGCATTGAACCGGAGCTGCGAAAAGGGGATATGCATCTCGGCCGTCCAGCCCTCGGCGTCGACGCGCGCGCGTGCGTTCCAAATCGGATCATACTGGGATTCGCGGCCCGCATCCTCGCTGTCTTGCGAGTGATACGCATCGCCACGCACTCCGCCTGACGAGACCGAAAAGCTGTAGGCTGTGCGACGATCGAAGTATGGATCGAGCGAGATCGTAAACACTTCGGCGTCGCTTTCGCCATCGCGTCGCGTGATCGACGTGCGGATCGCGCTGGGGTCTGTGCGCCGGAGCCGCGCACCCACGAAGAGACCGTGATCGTCGTACAGGAGGCGCACCTCCGTCGTCACACTCGGCGCGGCGCCCTCGACTGGGATCTTTTGCACGAAGTCGCTGATGACGCTCGCTCGCTGCCAGGCAGGATCATCGAGTTGCCCATCGATGCGCGGCGCGGGACCGACGAGGCGGACTGCGCGCGTGGACTTGGCGCCTGACGATTGCGCTGCTAGAACGACAGGAGTCGCCAGCGCGAGAATAATCGATCGCTTGATGTTGATCACGCCGCCAAAGTACGGCGAGGTCCGGAAGATCAAAAGCGGCGCTGCGGATTCACACAGATTGGCAAGGCGACAACGCACAAACCGAAGCGAAGTCAGATGCTCTCGAAGTGGGCGCCACATTCTTCGGGTTTCCAAACAATTGTAAAAACGTCCGCGCGTTATCGCTGTTTGACTCCGTGTTTGTCCGCGGCACCGCTTTTGACCGAACTCAGAATAAGCTTCCCCTTGACATCCGATGTATGCACCTTCAATTCATACATCGAATGTCGATGGGAGACTCATGTCGCGCTCAATGGACCTTCTTCAGGGGACGCTCGATCTTCTCATTCTCAAGACCCTAACGTGGGGACCAGGGCACGGGTACGCGGTCGCGAGGTGGATCGAGCAGCTCACCGGCTCCACCCTGCAAATCGGCGAAGGGTCACTGTACCCCGCGCTGCACCGGCTCGAGGAGCGCGGTTGGGTCAAGAGCGAGTGGCACCTGAGCGAGCACAATCGCCGAGCCAAGTTCTATGCGCTGACACCAAAGGGCAGGCAGCAGCTGCGAGCGGAGCAGGCAGCGTGGACGCAGTTCGTGACCGCGGTCGCGAAAGTGCTGGACGCTACGTCCCTGCCTGCCTAACGAGGACGCAGTGAGCGATCGGGACCGTGATGCCTGGCGGCGGCATTTTCGTCTTACCGGCCGGCCGGACCTGCGCGCCGACGTCGAGGACGAGCTTGCCTATCACCTCGAGTTGCGCGCGCGCGAGCTGGAGCGGCATGGCCTGGCGCCTAACGTGGCACGCGACGAGGCCGCGCGCCTCTTTGGCGACATGCCGAGCATCCGCGCCGAATGCCTGGCGATCGACCAGCGGTACACGCGGCGCATTGGACGCAAAGAGTCTCTCATGAACCTGTTGCATGATCTGCGGATATCGGCGCGCTCGCTGGCGCGCAGCTCCGTATTCACCGGTGTCGCCGTTGCATGTGTGGGCCTCGGCGTCGCAGTCACAGGCACAATCTTCAGCGCGGTCAACAGCATCCTGGTGAGGCCGCTGCCATATCCTAACGCGGATCGGCTCGTGTCCATCTATGGCGCGATGCCTGCGCGGGATGAGCGAGGGACCAACATATCGTATTGGGATTACGTCTCGTGGCGCGAGGAGAACAGAAGCTTCAGCGACGTCGGTATGTGGACGTGGGGCACGACCACGGTGTCGAG
>DATFBW010000032.1:0-3094 GCA_035253645.1 Gemmatimonadaceae bacterium
GCCCCTGTCTCGGATCGCCACGCGAATCGCGCGCGAGGTGAAGCTCTGGCGCTGGCGACGCCAGCGCTCCCAGGTCGGCGCTCCGGTCACCGTGCCGCGCCGCCGCTCGGGCCGCGCGTTCATGATCGCGTCACGGTGCTCCGGCTCGGGCTCCGGCGCGTAGTCGATCGGCCCGTCCACCCAAGGGTGACCGTCGCCCGGCCCGGCCGGCGTTTGATATACTTGGCCCGGTCGCCATCTCCGTCGTACGCGGAGCCACTCCCCGGTAGCTCAGTCGGTAGAGCGCCTGACTGTTAATCAGGATGTCGCTGGTTCGAGCCCAGCCCGGGGAGCCATTCTTTCAGGTACTTCCATCCGCCCGGCTCCTCGGTTTTCATCTTATGGTCTGATTGTGGGCTGAAAAGCGGGCGCTTCGCGCAAGACTTCGTGACCATGGCTGGCCGCGGGTGCGGCCAGCATCCCGTCGAGTCGCCAACGGCGCTACGAAGTTCTGGGCTGAGGTGCGCGTAGCGCATGACCATGGCGAGCGAACTGTGGCCGAGCAAATCCTTGAGCTCGGGAAGCGTCGCACCACGCTGTACCGCCCACGACGCGAACGTGTGGCGCAAGTCGTGGAAGTTGTCAACGCCGACGTCGGTTGCCCGAAAACGCCGAATTAAGATGTCCCGCGCTGACCTCCTCCTCGGCTTCGGTGGGCGGCTTGGCTTTGCGCGCGAGCAGGCCGGCTTTCTTTTTTTCGCGCAGCCGGTAACTGTCGCCCTTGATGTTGACGGTCGTAGCGTGGTGAAGCAGGCGGTCCAGGATCGCGGTGGCCAGGACCGGGTCGTTGAAGACCTCACGCCAATCCACGAAGCTCTTGTTGCTGGTGACGATGAGGCAGGCGCGTTCATAGCGCCGGACCAGGAGCCGGAAGAAGAGGCTCGCTTCCTCCCGGGTCAGGGGCAGGTAGCCGAGCTCGTCGAGGATGAGCACGCGGGGATAGGCCAACTGTTGGAGGATGCGATCGAGCCGGTTCTCGTGCCGGGCGCGGACCAGCCGCCCCATGAGGCTCTCGAGCGTGAGGAACAGTACAGAGTGTCCTGCCCCGACCGCCTTCACGCCGAGGGCAATGGCCAGATGGGTCTTGCCGGCGCCGGGTGGACCGAGGAGGACGACGTTCTCGGCGCGTTCGACAAAGCTCAGGCCGGCCAATTCCCGGACCTGTTTGCGGTCGACAGAGAGCTGGAAGTCGAAATCGAATTGGTCGAGGCTTTTGATCCACGGCAGCCGAGCCAATTTGAGGCGGCTCTCGACGCCACGCTGATGCCGCCCGCGCCACTCGGCTTCGAGCGCTTGGGTGAGAAAGCCCTTTAGTCCAGGTCGCCCTTGGCGGCGTGCTCGCAGACGCCGTCGAGTTGCGCGAGCAGGTGTTTCATCTTCATCCGCTCGAGGAGGGCATTCAGCTCCATGTCGCCACCTCCTCGTACACGGTCAGCGGCCGACGCTCGACGGCCAGGGTATCCGCCCACAGGGCGGCGTGGTGATCCGGGACGGTCGCCCAGCCCTGGGCGGCGGGCTGCAAGACATGCCGGGCGATGCACTGCTCGCCGTCGTAGACGGCCAGGGCGCCGTCCAGGGTGATGCATATTCGGACCGGACGGCCAGCCACCGCCGCCGGGACACTGTAGCGATTGCCGCGGACATCGACGTACGCGTCCCAGCTCACCTGCCGCGCCTCCCAGTACGCGGTGTCGTAGCGGCGCGCCGGCAACGGTTGCAGCGTCGGCGCCTCGCGCGCGAAGCGCACCGCCACGACCTCGTGCACGGTGCCGTCCACCCGGGGACAGATAATGGCGACTGGTGGCCTGGGGGCGAGTCCGATGCCGACACCACGAAAATCCACGCAGGCAGGCGAGGACTCTTTCGGGTTCAAGGAACCCCGGCGGCTGAGTTCCGCATAACCCACGCCTTCGATAGGGCCCGCGTCCGCGGCCGAAGCGTGCTTCAAGCTTTTAGTGAATCGTCGGACGACTTCCAACGTTCCTTTAAGAGCTTTCGCTCTCAATCGCACCTAAATTAGTCCGTGCAGCGCGCTCGTCTCGCGCGCGAATGTTCGCGCGTGCGACGTCTTTCAGCGTGCAGCCAACCTTCTGGTGCCACGACCATGACGTACCAGAGCGCATCACCCAATTCGTGCATGACCACATTGGTCACGCTGGCGGGAAGTTGCGCGCTATCGAGGTCGACAGCGATTCTTTTTATCTTGTCGGCAATTTCCCCGGCCTCACCAGCAAGGCCCAGCGCGTAAAACGTGGTCTGTGGTCGGAGATTCCTTGAAGCCGCCGAGCTTTTCCTGCCGCCCGAGGGACAGGCGTTCGAACTCCGCAAAGGTCAGAGATTCGGCCATGGCTCTCTCGCCTCCTTGACGACCGTCGGACGCGACGGAATCGTAGAACACAAACATGTCTTTGCAGTTCCGCACTGGGCGGGCGACGGGCGATCCGCTCGCTCCCGGCTGGAGAATGACGCTCGGCGCTGGCGAGGAAGACTGGCGTCGCCAAAACGGCGCTTCGCCAGTTTCCCGAGCATCGCCCTGCCTGATCGTTCCTCAATGCTTGCCCCTTCCAATAGGGCCTCGTAGCGCGCTACGATGCCGCTCCTCGGGGAGGATGAGCCATGAAGTGTCCCCGGTGCGAGCAGCATAATCCGTCTCACAGCGCCTTCTGTCTTGCCTGTGGTGTGCCTTTCAAGCCGTCCCACGAGCATGGACCGTCATCAGGCGCATCGCTAGCGCGCGCCCTCACTGAAGCCCTTGAGCAGCAGACGGCTACGAGCGCAATTTTGCGCGTCATCAGGCGGTCGCCGACGGACATTCGGCCGGTGCTTGAGACGATCGTCGAGCACGCCGGTCGGGTCTGTGGGGCCCTCGACGCGATCGTGTTCCTCGTGGAAGGCAACCGATTGGTCAGGGCCGCCCATGCGGGTGCGATTCCTATCACGGCGGGTAGCCTTAGCCTCCCGATAGATCGCGACTCAGCTTCAGGGCTCGCTGTCCTCGAGTGCCGCACAGTCCATGTGCCGGACATCCTAGGGTCGCGTGAATTCCCACGGGGGC
>DATFBW010000033.1:0-13287 GCA_035253645.1 Gemmatimonadaceae bacterium
TCGTTAGGGAATCGTCCTCGATATAATTGATATTCCGACCCGCGGGTGGCGTGCGGTCCTTCGCGAAAAACGTCGCTAACTCCGGGTCGGCCGGCATGTGCCACCAATGCAGGAGCGCATCGAACTTTCCTTCGAACCATAACGAGGAAATGGCGGTACCATCGACGAGCTGGATCTTCGCATCCACGCCCACGTCGCGCCACATCCGCTGCAACGCCTGGGCGACGTTCTCGCGGACGATGAATCCCGCTTGCGTCATGAGCGTGAAGCTGAGAGGCGCGCCCGCTTTTTCGCGGACCCCGTCACCATTCACATCGCGCCAGCCTGACCCTTCGAGCAATCGGCGCGCGGTGTCCGGACTGAAGGCGTACCTGCGCACCGAATCCGTGAAGGCCCAGGAGAGCGGTTGAATCGCTCCGTGGGTCACAGGAGCCAAAGAGTCCAGGATCGTGCGGCTTATCGTCGCGCGATCGATGGCATGCAGGAGCGCACGCCTAACGTTGACGTCGCGGAACGCCGGTATCCGCCGCTGGTTGAGCGTTACGTGCTCATACGAATTGCCCATGAGCTCGCGCAGCGTCACAGCCGCGATAGAGCGTAACTCGCGCGCTTTGTCCCACGGGACCAGGGCGACGACGTGGACCTCGCCGCTCTTCAACTGGTTGATACGCGTTGTGGTGTTGGGGAGAAACTTGAAGAGCACGCGCCGGATCTTCGGGAGCGAATCGCCACGCCAATAATCCGGAACCCGTTCGAGCAGGACGTATTCACCTGTGCGCCACTCGGCCACGCGATACGGACCCGTTCCTAATGGATTGCGGTTGTACTCGGTTGCTCGATCGATGTCTTTGCCCTCGAGCACGTGACGCGGAAGCGCGCCGCGGAAGAACTGTAACTGGTACGGCGCGTACACCTCCTTGTAATGCACAATGGCCGTGAGCGAATCGGGGGTATCGACACTCGTTATGCGATCGAAGCCGTCGGTACTCTCAGGGTTGTAATCGGGAGAGTTGATCGCCTGCACGGTGAATTGAATGTCGCTGGACGTGAACGGCTTCCCGTCGTGCCAGCGGATGCCAGGGCGCAGCCTCCAGGTCACGTCCATCCCCCCGTCCTCTCGAAGCACGACGCCTTTGTTCTCGAGGGTTGGAATCTCCTGCACCAGCACGGGTACAACGCGCATGGCTTCGTCGGTCGTAACCAACCCTTCGATCACGCACGACTGAATGTCTTCGAGGATGTGCGTGCTGAACCGATTCATCGTGTCGGGCTCACGATCGTACCCCACGATCAGCAACTCATTACTCGGCTCGTTAGGCGAACGCTGGCCGCACGAGCCGATCGCAAGCATCACCGGAAAAAGCAACCAACGGGTATCGATCATAGGCCCATTCTTTGGTTCAAAAAAACGGCGCGGAGCAAATTCGCTCCGCGCCGCGAGTGAGGACAGTCGGCGATGTCTAGTTACCTACGAAGAAGATCCGCCAGATCCATCCCGCTTTGTCGTCCGAGACATAAAGTGAACCATCGGGAGCTTGCGCCAGACCCACTGGACGATGCGCAGCCCCTGTCGGTGTCGGATTACCACCTGCAAAACCATCGGCAAATGTCTGGAAGGGGCCCGCGGGTTGATTGTTTGCCCACGGTGTGAACGTCACGACATAACCGGGACCTGCAGGTTGCTGTGACGGATCGAATCGCGATCCATGCCAGGCGATGAACAATCCATTGCGGAACTGCGCCGGAAACTGCGTACCTGTATAAAAGAGCATTGATAAGGGTGCCCAGTGCGCTGGGTAGTCGTCGACAGGCAGCTCGCGCGTCGCGCACCGACCAATTTCGGTACCCGTTCCGCCGTACTCCGGAGCCAGCACTTTCTTCTGTTGGATTGGGTCGTAATAGCAGTACGGCCAGCCGTACTCTTTTCCTTGTTGAATGAGGAAGAGCTCTTCGGCGGGAAGGAGAGCGTCGTCGGTCGCGTCGTACAGGTTCGGCCAGTTCTCGAAGAGCTGATCGCGGCCATTCTGCGCGCCGTACAGCAGACCATTCGTCGGGCTGATCGCTAACGCGACCATGTTGCGCAGCTCAGTCGCGAAGCGATTCGAGAGACTTTGCGTTTGCCCATTGGTTTCGGCACGGAAGCGCCACACACCGGCGCGCGTGCTGAGCTCAGGACACGGGTCGACGCCCGGCGACTGCAGCACGCGATTCTGCACCTGACATGAATTGCTCGCCGAGCCGACGTTGAGATAGAGCCAGCCTTGATTGTCGATGACCACGGTCTTGCTGACGTGATCGAGGTCATCGGGCAGGTTCTGCACGACCGTCGCCGGATTCGGCATGGGGAGCAATGAATTACCGGCGAATTCGTAGCGCAGCACACGGTCGTTAGGTGCGAAATACAGGCGATCGTTGTGCCAGAAAACGCCATTGCCACCCGTCGGACCAAAACGCAGCTGCACATCCGCGCGGGCATCGCCATCCGTGTCGCGCAGGGCCAGCACAGCGCCGATCACGTCACCGGACCTGGAGTTGTTGAGGGCGACGTACAGATCTCCATTCGGTCGCACGGCCATATGTCGGGCCAGGCCAACATTCTTCGCGACAACGACCGCGCAGAAGCCTGGCGGGAGCGTCAGTCCGCCATTGTCGCGGTCGCATTGGAACTTCTGGGAGAGGCCACCGGCAGGCGTGTTTGACGTCAGAAGCGGCAGGTCTGGCGCTACGCTGTCCTGGCCGCATGCAGCGAGGACTGTAGTTGCGGTAACGAACACGGCCGCACGCAGCCGAGCACTTGAAACGTGCATCATCGCATACCTCCGGAAGTTGTGGGGTCGGGTCGAGCGCAGCGCGCTCGACGCGCCAGCAGGCGAGCACAAGGTCGCTCCCGCCGGGAGCGCTACTCGTTAGGTTCGATACTTCACATGTGCACGACGTGTGCCCCACGAACGCAGGAGGCCGCTCGCACAAGCGGCCTCGGCACATGCATGCCTAACGAGGAACCGGCATCATCTGCGCGATGAGCGGGACGGGGATGGAGCCAAAGGATAACAGCTCGTCATGAAAGGCGCGCATCCGGAAGCGGCTGCCTAACGCGTGCTCATGCGCGTTGCGCAAGGTGCGGAGTCCTTCGAGCCCAAGCCAATACATCGACGCCGTGCCCGGAAACATCGATGCCTTGGTTGCCTCAGCGTGCGCCTGCTCGGCGGTCATGCCGCACGCGTTGATGAACGTGGAAGTCGCGCGCTCCAGCGACAACGCGCCGCCGTGCAAACCGAGATCGACGACGGCGCGTGCCAGGAGCCGGACGCGCGTGTGCTGCTCGGCGACACGCTCGAAATCCGTGAGAAACCCCAATTCTTCCATCACGGTCGTCGCGTAGCACGCCCACCCTTCCGCCATCGTGCCGCCGCAAAACATCCCGATTCGCGTGGCGCAGTCCACCGCGGCCACTTGTCCAATACGGGTGGACGCGCGGTACGCATAATAGTTCTGCACATGATGGCCGATCGCGCCGTGGTGCACGACGTGGTTCAACTTGATCGCCGAGTCGTTCCATGCGCGAAGAAAACGCTCCTCGGCTTGCTCGTCGTCAACGGCTTCGATCGGCGGAACCGTATAGTCATGGATCGCCACGCGATCGAAGGGCGCCGGCGACCGGTAGTACAGGTAGTAGAGATGAGGCGCTGCCTGACGAGTCCATTCAGGAATGGGGACATAGCGCAGCCCCCAGTCTTCGGGCCATGTGACAACCTGACGCTTTGTGCAAAGGGTGCGGCAGGCGCGCCATGTCTCGCCAAACGCGCCATAAAATTCATCGGGCTCGGGGTGCAGGTCGGCGAGCCGCGCCTGGATGTCCCGCCAACCGCCGAGCGAGGTCGCGCGTGCGATGTCGTCGAGCGTGCTGAGCTCGATTGAGAGCTGGTCATTGGCTCGATCGCTCAGGTCGTCGAGTGATTCGGCACACCAGTGCCCGCGTTTGAGCAACAGGCTCAGAAAGTCGGCGCCAACGCCGTATTGGTCCTGACGCACAGGCCGCGCTGCCAACCGTTCGGCGAACGACAACAGCGCATTCGCGGCCGCATCAGCGCTGCGCCTAACGTCAGACGCAAGCGAGGGAATGATTCCCTTGGAGGAAAGCCATCGATCCACGCCAGTCGTGAGGAGCTTGCGGCCCCCTTCGCATTCCCGCAGTGCGCGATCCGACCACGGAGCAGGAAACCGCGACTCTCGCAGCGCCCAGGTCCGTTCGACCCCGGCGAGAAAGGTAGGCATCGCAAGCATGCGTTTGGCTGCACGCTCCATGCGCGCCTCGAGATCGGCAAAGGGACGGATCATGAGCGAAATGACACCGAAGAGCGCTTCCCCTACCGCGAGCGAGGGGTTCCCTGTGTGAAAGTGTCCGCTCTCTTGTTCTGCGAGCTGAATCTCGAGGAAGGCGTGGGCCAGGGCGCGATCGATTGCTTCCCAGTCGCGCGCGGCGAGCGAGTCCTCGCCTAACGTTGCGGCCCCTTCTGCCGCCAGCCGCATGCGCAGGGTGTTCATCTCAGCTTCGGCTGCGCGCAATCCCTCCGGCGACCAATCCGGGAAAACGCCGTCGTATTCGTGTACGCCCGTGAACGTGGCGTTCACGGGACGCAGCCTGTAATACGATTCGAAAAAAGCGTCCAGAACGTCCACGATAGCTCTTAGCTCTCAGCTCTGAGCTATTGCCGCGCCTAACGGGATCGATACCCAGCGGCGCTCGCGGAATGAAAGCTCCACGGCGTTGATCACTTCCTGTACGCGAGCACCCGCGAGAAAATCGCCCTCGTTAGGTGCATCTTCTGCCGAGATCTCGTCGATGAAGGACCGTATGAGGTTCGCGTAGAAGAGCGTCCGCCAGGATTCGCGTGGATTCCCGCCCGCTGGATAGAAGCGTTCCGGCACCGCGACCTCGCGAAACTCGACGGCGTTCTTCGTCGCGACTTTAATTGACTCGCAGATCCCGTTCTCCTCTACCAGGCGGCACATGATCGCTCCTTCGCTGCCGTAGATGCGCGCCTCGAGGCCCGGATAGTTTCCGACCGTCACGAAGCTCGTTTGCACGGAGCCTAACGCGCCGTTCGCGAACTCGCCGATGAAAATGTCCCCGTCGTCGATGTTCATCCGCATCATGCGCCCCGTCGCACGCACAACGCGCTCCGGGACGAAGTTGCGCAGCGTACCGACCACGTTCGTGTATTGGCTACCAACGAACCACATGCCGAGATCGATAATCGGTGCGCCGTAACCTTCCAGCGATGAGACATGGAGAACCGATTGATCCGCCGTGTGGTCGACTTGCCTCAGTGGCGTCGCAGGGTCGAGCCACTGGGAGTTCTGCTCGTAGCCGTTGAAGATGTATGGTGTCCCGACGAACCCTTCGTCGATGAGCGCCTTCGCATATCGCATTGCCGGCGCGTACCGGAAGGTAAATCCGAGTTTCGTCTTGACGCCTTTCGTGCGCGCCAGGTCGTGTGCGCGTAGGGTGTCACGATAGTCAAAGGCAACCGGCTTTTCGCAGAGCACATGTTTGCCACTCTCGAGAGCGGCCCATGCCAATTCGAAGTGCGTCGCACTCGGCGTGCAGACGTCGATCAAATCGATGTCGGCCCGGCCGATGACACGCGTGTGGTCGCTCTCGATGAGTGGAATCCCGAACTCTTGTGCAGCCGCCTGGGCGAGCGGGAGCTGCGGATCACAAATGGCGACTACTTCGCACCGTGGGTCGCGGGCGTATCCGGGCAGGTGAGCGAGCCGCGCCCACGCGCCGGCGCCTAACACTCCAACGCGCAATCGTGATCGAGTCATGAGGATCGACCAATGTATTGCCTTGCTGGACAGACCGGGACCTACGGACGTACTTCTTGGGGAAATGAACCGCATCATCGAACGCCTGAGAGCAGCGGCTCGCGTCGTCGTGTTCACCGGTGCCGGAATCTCCGCGGAATCGGGCATCCCGACGTTTCGCGACGCGCAAACAGGAGTGTGGGCGCGCTTCAGCCCGGAGGAACTTGCTTCGCCTGAGGGGTTCCGGCGTGATCCCACCAAGGTCTGGGAGTGGTATCGCTGGCGCCGCGAGCTAGTCGACCGTGCCGTACCTAACGCCGGACACTACGCGATCACGGAGCTACAACGGCAAATTCCGAACACGGTCGTCATCACGCAAAATGTGGACGGTCTTCACCAAGCGGCTCAGTCCCGGGATGTGATTGAGCTGCATGGCTCTCTTCAGCGCGCGTGCTGTCCGTCGTGCACGCGCGTGAGGCGCTGGGAGCTGGCAGACCCCTTCCCGCCAACGTGTGCGTGCGGAGCCATGATGCGTCCCGATGTGGTGTGGTTCGGCGAGCGCCTTCCGCAGGCAACGCTCGAGCGAGCATTCGATGCATCTGCGGAATGCCAGGTCTTTTTCTCTGTCGGAACATCCAACCTTGTCCATCCAGCTGCTTCACTCCCTTGGGTCGCTGCGAGACGGGGCGCGCTCGTGGTGATCGTCAATGTTTCGATGGAGGGGCAGGAAACCGGGGACAACATCGAGCGCCTAACGGGTCCCGCGGGCGTGGTCCTGCCGCAGCTCGTGAAACTTGCATTTCCAACGCCTCTATGAGACACGTCACGTTCCTCCTCGTATACGCGACGATCGCGTGCAACGGCGGACAGCCTCGGCCAGCAGGCCCGGCTTACGATGTTGTCATCCGCGGCGGGACGGTCGTCGACGGCTCGGGTCAGGCACGCTACCGGGCAGATGTGGCGATCGCGGACGGGCGCATCGTGCGCATCGCGCGCGACAGCCTGCTCGACTCTGCGAGCGCACGCGTCGTACTGGATGCCGAGAACATGATTGTGGCACCGGGGTTCATCGACAATCACGCGCACATCGCGACAACGATCCACCGGTATCCCCTCGCAGAAAACTTCCTGCGCCAGGGGATCACCACGATACTCGCGTCGCTGCACAGCGGCGACCAACCTTGGCCCCTGGACGCGTACGCCGAATCGCTGGATGTCGCACCTAACGTGGGCTTCTTCGCGGGGCACTCGTGGGTACGGACGCGCGTGTTAGGCCTGGAAGACCGGCCGCCTAACGCCGCCGAGCTGGACCACATGCGCGCTTTGGTGGATTCGACGATGCGGCAGGGGGCGCTTGGCATGTCCACGGGACTGCTGTATGTGCCTGCGTTCTATGCCAAAACCGAGGAGCTGATCGAGCTGTCGAAGGTGGCGAGTCAGCACGGCGGAATTTACGTGACGCACATGCGCGACGAGCAGAGCGGCTTGTTGCGGTCCATCGCGGAAACAATCCGCATCGCGCGCGAGGCGAACATCCCCGTTCAAATCAACCATCACAAAGCGGTGGGCAAAGCGCAGTGGGGCTGGAGCGAACGCTCACTCGCTCTGATCGATTCAGCGAACAAGGCGGGGCTGGATGTAAAACACGACCTGTATCCGTATCTGGCCACGAGTACAGGTTCGAGCATCCTCTTTCCGCAATGGTCGCTTGCCGGCGGCAGCGCCGAATTTGCGAAGCGGATTGCTGATCCCGCGCAGCGGCGGCGCATTGAAACAGAAATGCGCTCGATCATAGCGGAGCGGGCGAGCGACGACTTGCGCCACATCCAATTCCGCATCGTTCAATCGGACCGGAAATACGACGGCAAGACACTCGCCGACTACGCGCGTGACCGTGGGATGCCTAACACATTGGATTCCGGCATCCCTCTGCTGATCGAGTTGCAGCTCAAGGGTGGCTTCAGCGCGATCTACCATAGCCTGGATGAGCGCGATCTGGTCCGGATCCTCAAGCATCCGCTTGCGATGATCGAGACGGATGGCGATCCGATTGCGTATGGCGTCGGTTTCCCGCACCCGCGGAGCTTGGGGACGTTCCCGCGCGTGTTAGGTCGCTACGTGCGCGAGCAGGGTGTGCTGACTCTGGAAGAGGCGATCAAGAAGATGACGTCGATGCCGGCGGAGCAGGTCGGCCAGCGCGACCTCGGTCAGATCAAGGAGCGGTATTGGGCCGACATCACCGTATTCGATCCAGCGACGATAACGGACAAAGGCGATTACACAAATCCACACCCGTATCCGGTTGGCGTTAGGCACGTCCTCGTGAGCGGCGTCCCGGTGATCCGCGATGCGGCGTTCACAGGTCACCGCCCCGGGCGGTGGATCAGAGGGCCGGCGCGGCCGCGGCCGGACTGATTTTCAGGCTTGCCCCCCCGAGCGCGGGGCACTAACCTCGCACGCCGTGATTCGCGCTTCGCTCCTCTTCGGTGTCCTCACGTTTGCTGCGGGCGCCGCTGCCGCCGCTCAACCCGGCGACAGCACCAGGGCCAGCCCTAACGACAATCGGATTGCCGCCGGAAAGCTCACGGGCAATGTCCTCGAGCTGCGTCTCGTTGCGCGCATCGCGCTCTGGCGCCCGGAAGGACGGGGCGGACCTGAAGTTCCCATCTATGCGTTTGCCGAGGACGTGCCCGGGAGTAAGCCTCGAATTCCGGGTCCTCTGATCCGAGTGCCTGTAGGCACCGAGGTTCGCGTATCCATCCGTAACACGCTGCCCGCGGAGTTACGGCTGTTTGGATTTCAGGATCGCCCCGGGGATCGCGTCGATAGCCTGGAGCTCGCGCCCGGTGAGCGGCGGGAAACGCGTTTCCGGGCGGGTGCGCCCGGGACCTACATGTATTGGGCCCGGACGACGGTAGATACGTTCGCGCTCGGACTCATGGAAGACGGGCAGTTGCACGGTGCCATCATTGTCGACTCGTCGCAATCAGCACGCGTTCCTAACGAGAGAGTCTTCGTCATAGGCCTTTGGAAGGCACGTGAGACGCCGCCAGGAACACCCGTGGAGCTTCGCGAGGAGACATTGGTGTTCAACGGACAGGCGTGGCCGACGACGGAGCGCCTAACACACACCGTCGGTGATACGATCCGTTGGCGCATCATAAACGCGACACGACGCGTCCATCCGATGCACCTGCACGGTTTTTACTACCGCGTGGATGCGCGCGGGACGAGTTTGCGCGACACGCTGTATACGACCGAGCAGCAGCGCTTGGCGGTAACGGAGCGCATGACACAAGGCAGTACGATGTCGATGGTCTGGTCGCCGCATACGCCAGGGAACTGGCTCTTCCACTGTCATCTGGTCGAGCACATCTCGGCAAGGATGGACCTCGCGGCACACAAGGTTCCTGCATCCTCGCACCATAACCACGCGCTGCAAGGGATGTCGGGACTCGTGCTTGGCATCCATGTGCGGCCGGCTGCCGGCCGCCCGCTCGTTAGGCGCGACACTGTAGCGCGCCGCACGCTCCGGCTTTTTGCCACTGAGCGGCCGCGCATATACGGCGAGGCGAGCGCCTACTCCTTCGTGTTGCAGGAGGGGGCTCGCGAGCCGGCCGCTGACTCGGTCCGCGTCCCGGGAACGCCAATTATCCTCACCCGCGCCGAGCCGGTGGCGATCACCGTTCTCAACCGCATGCGAGTGCCGGTCACGGTTCATTGGCACGGGATCGAGCTGGAAAGCTTCTTCGACGGTGTTGGTGACTGGAGCGGAACCGGGTCTCGGCTCGCGCCTTCGATCGCACCGGGCGACTCGTTCGTGGTGCGCATGACACCCGATCGTGCCGGCTCGTTCATTTATCACACGCATCAAAACGAAACGAACCAGCTAGGCGCTGGTCTCTTCGGCCCACTCATCGTACTGGAGCCCGGTCAGGTGCGCGATACGCTGACCGACCGCATCCTCCTCATGGGAACGGCGGGGCCGTTGTCCCATTCGCCGCCGAGCTTGAACGGCCTAACGAGCCATCCGCCGATTACCTTGCGCGCCGGTTCAACGTATCGGCTGCGGTTCATCAACATCACGCCGGGCGACCAGAAGGCGGTTCGCTTACTTGCTGACACGGCGGTACTGCACTGGCGCGCGCTCGGGAAAGACGGTGCAGCGCTGCCGCCGCATCAAGCAGTGGTGCGTCCGGCCCGGCTCGTGATGAGCGCCGGCGAAACGTGGGACGTGGAGTTCACGCCGACTGATTCCAAAGCGACGGCACTAGAGATCATAACGATAGGCCGCGCGCTCCCACCGAGGCGGATGTTGGTTCCGATCACCGTTCAAACCGCGAGCGCAACGCCCGGACAATAACGGCCGCCGCCTATTCGGCGCGCATCGTAACCAGAGGATCGACTCGGATGGCCCGCCGCGCCGGAAGGTACGACGCCATCAGCGTGATCATGCCGAGCAGTGTGACTGCCGCACCCAACGCCCAGGGATCGAGCAGGCCGACCTGATACAACAGCGCCCGCAGGAATCGGCCGAGACCGAGAAACGCCACGGCACCGAAGGCGAGCCCGATTGCAGCGAGCCGCGCGCCGTCGCGCAACACCATACGAGCGATCTCGGTCCGCGCTGCGCCTAACGCCAGACGGATCCCTATCTCGCGCGTGCGACTCGCAACGACGTAACTCATGACGGCATAAACGCCGAGCAACGCAAGACCGAGCGCAAGCAGCGCGAAGATCATCAGGATGCGCGTGGCAAATTCGCGATGCCCGTACGAATCGGCTATGCGCTGCGGCATGGCGAACACCTGTGGAGCCGCGATGGCCGGATCCAACTCCCTGAATGTCGTCCGCACGGCCTTTGCGATGGCGGCGGCCGGGAGTGCAGAGCGCACGACAGTGGTCATCGCCTGTGTGCGTGGCGAGCGGCCATAGTTGTGGTAAACCAGTGGGTGTGCCGGTTCCGCGAGATCACCCAGCTTCACAGACTTCGCGACGCCGATGATCGTGCCGCTCGGGCCGTGTTCGATCTGGTGACCGATCGGGTCGCGATTGCCGAAAGATTGCCTGACGAGTGTTTCATCGACGATGACCGTATGACCGCCTGACGCATAGTCCGCAGCCGTGAACGCACGGCCGCGCACGATCGGAATCCCCATGGTCCTGAAGTAGTCACCGTAGACAAAGGCCTGGTTGGCATGTCGGTCGCTTTCGGCCGGGAGCTTTGGGATAGCCGGCAAATTGTACCCCGTGCTTCCCGCTGAGCCGCTGAAGGGCGTGCCTAACGCGAACCCCACGGACTGAATACCAGGAATAGCGCGCAGCCGTTCATCCAGCGAGCCGAGGAAGGCAATGCGCTGCTGGCCTTCGGCATAACGCTCGCGCGGGAGGAAGAACGAAAACGTCGCCACGTTTTCAGCGTGAAAACCGAGGTCCACGTCGAGCAGCCGATCGAGGCTCCGAATCGTGAGTCCCGTCCCGACCAGCAGAACAACAGCGATTGCCGTCTGGAAAATCACACTCCCGCGGAGGAAGCGGTGACGAGCTGCGCCACTGCTGAAGCCGCGTGCGTTGTCGCGCAATGCATCGTTCACGCTCACACGTGCCGTGCGTAACGCAGGGGCAGTGCCGAAGAACAACGCCGCGAGCACCGTTGCACAGACGGTGAAGGCCAGCACCATGGCGTCGAGCCGGACGTCCTTGAGCGCCGGGAAATACGCGACGTTGAGCTTCGTAAGCCACGTTAGGCCACCGAGCCCAAGTAGGATGCCGGCGATCCCGCCCGCGGCAGCCAGCACCGAGCTCTCGAGGATCACCTGGCGAGCTATGGCGGCACGGCCGGCACCTAACGCGGCGCGCACCGCAAGCTCACGCGCACGCCCGGTCGTATGCATGAGCTGCAGGCTGGCCACGTTGGCGCAAGCGAGGAGCAGAACCAGCGATACGGTTGCGAGTAACGCAATGACGATCGGCTTCAACTGCCCGGCGAGCCGGTCGACGAGCGGAACGACGACCATCGTGTGTCCACCGCGCTCGTAGTTGTCAGGGTATTGTTGATGCCATCGCTCCGCCAACGCGCGCAGCTCTGCGCCGACTCGGTCCTTCGTTTGGCCGGGCGGCATGCGGCCCACGAAGGCATTGATTACGGTCCCGCGACTCCGCGCCTGGTCGAGCTCCAGCGAATCAAGGACGAGAGGACGCCAGAATTGCGCTTTGTTCGGATATGTAAAGTCAGCCGGCATGACACCGGTCACTTCATAGGGCTGATCGGCGATCCTTTGGACTGTGCCGACGATCGAACTGTCGCCACCGAGCTGCTGCCAGAGCTCGTGACTGAGGACGACCACTGGAGGCCGGCCGAATTGTGACGCAGCCGGTTCATAGAAGCGGCCGAGTAGCGGGCGCACGCCGAACACGCCGCCGAAGTCGCCTAACGTGAGGACGCCGTACACGCGCGTCAGCTCACCACCGACGGTGAATGTGCCGAACGTCGCACGCGTCGCAGTTGCCGATTGAAAGAGATCGCGCCGCTCGAACAGGTCGAGCGCTTCCGGAGCGGAGACGCCGAACCGCACGTTCATTTTGGGAAAGTCGTCCTGTACGACGAGCAGCCGATCGAGGTCGTGCACCGGAAGCGGCCGCAATAACACGGTCTTGAAGACAGAAAAGACGGTCGTGTTGGCGCCAATGGCCAGCGCGAGAGTGATCAAGATCGTTAGGGCGTAAAGCGGTCGCCGTGCAAGGCCGCGCACCGCATAACGTAGATCGCGGGCGAAAGCGGTGAGGCGCTCAGCAAACGCACGTCGTTCGTACGTGACGACATCGATCTGCTCGAGCTCGTGCGCAACCGCCGCCCGATCACCAAAGCGGCGCTGCGCTTCACGCTCGGCCTCCTCGCGCGACATACCGAGCGCCATGAATTCATCGACCCGGCCCTGGAGGTGGAACGCAAGCTCGGTATCGACGTCGCGCTGCATGCGCGCACGCGAGAATGGGAGGCGGAAGAGCCGCTTCATACAGTTGCCTCCACCCCCCGGGCGCCCAGCAGCATCGCGGCGACTTTCGTGTATCGCTCCCACGTCGCCAATTGCGTCGCGAACTGTTTGCGCCCGCGCGACGTGAGCTTATAGAACTTCGCCTGACGATTGCCTTCGGTGAGACCCCATTCGGCGCTAAGGAGACCGCGTTGCTCCAAGCGGTGCAGAGCCGGATACAGTGCGCCTTCCTCGATCTGCAACTGTGATTTCGATGCGTTCTCGATCCAGCGGCTAATGGCGAGCCCGTGCATGGGCCCCCATGTCAGCGTCTTGAGGATGAAGAGGTCCAATGTCCCGCGAAGGAGATCGACATTCTCACGCATGTGGCACCCTGACCTAAGGTTCTTAGGTTAGATGCCGTCAAGCGTAGAAGGGTTGTAAAAAAAAATAGGAGCGAGGAGCGGGGAGCGAGGGGAGCGGAAAGCAAAAGGCGGGGGGT
>DATFBW010000034.1:0-12132 GCA_035253645.1 Gemmatimonadaceae bacterium
TCGACGCCATCCGCCATGAGTAGCGCGAGATTCGTTAGGTCACGCCGGAGAGCGATATGTTCGTCGTAGAAGCGCGCGACGTTTACAAGACGTATCGCGGCGGCGACGGTGGCCTCATTCCCGTCTTGACCGGGGTCAATCTGCAAATCGCGCGGGCGAGCATGACAGCTGTGGTTGGAGCAAGCGGCTCAGGGAAGAGCACACTGCTCCATGTTCTTGGCGCGCTTGACCGACCGACTAAAGGAATCGTCCTGATCGACGGGGAGTCGCTGCAAGATCGTTCGGACGACGAGTTGGCGGCGATCCGCAATCGAAAGGTGGGATTTGTGTTCCAGTTCCATCACTTGTTGCGAGAGTTTTCGGCGCTCGAGAATGTGATGATGCCGTTAAGGATCGCGGGCAAGACTGAGGCAGAGGCGCGAGGACGCGCGGCGGAACTCCTTGCGCGCGTTGGACTAAGCGCGCGGATGCACAACCGGCCGTCGCAGCTGTCGGGGGGCGAGCAACAACGGACGGCGGTAGCCAGGGCGCTCGTAACCGATCCAACTGTCTTGCTGGCCGATGAGCCGTCGGGCAATCTGGACCACGGGAACGCCGAGCGGCTGCACGACCTGCTGGCAGAGCTTGTGCGTGACTTGGAAGTTGGGATGGTAGTTGTTACTCACAACCGGTCGCTCGCGGCGCGAGCGCACCGAGTGCTACTCCTGGAGGACGGGCAACTTGCGGAAACCGACGTGCATGGTGCGGTGATCTGATGCTTTGTGATGTCTGCAAAGAACGCGACGCGGTCGTCAACGTGACGCATATGGAGAAGAGCGAAATGACGCTTCTTCGCCTGTGCGAGAAGTGCGCGTCCGAGCGTGGCATCGAGACCACCGTTACTCCGTCGACCAGTAAACACCTCGTCGGCGAAGTGCTTCAATCCGTGCATCTGCAGGTCAGCGTCGCCCAAGGTGAGTCACTGCGCTGTCCGTTCTGCTCGATGACGCTGCGAGATTTCCGCAGCACCGGGCGTCTGGGGTGTGCGCGTTGTTACGACACGTTCGAGACGAGTCTGCGCGAATTGCTCCGGCGTGTGCATGGCAACGGGCGCCACGTGGGACGCACGTACATGCCGCCCGCCCCGATCGTTGGACGTGACGCGACGCTTAACGAGCTGCGCGAGCGGCTGCGGCGCGCGATCGATAACGAGGAGTTCGAGAGCGCGGCGACGCTGCGTGATCAGATCAAGGGAATGGGCGATGCTTGATATCGCCCTGATCCCTGACGGCGGTCTGGCCTGGCTCGACGCATCGGGCGAGCACGCCGATTTGGTGTTATCGACGCGGATCCGCCTAGCGAGAAACATCGAAGGGTATGCCTTCGCTGGCCGCTCGCGCGAAGGGGAGCGGCTGCGGGTGTTGGCGCAGGTGCGGGATGCCGCGCAGCGCGTGCCTTCACTGCAGCGCGGCGTGCTCCTCCGCGTGGACGATATGCCGGTTCAGGACCGGCAAGTGTTGCACGAGAGGCACCTTGTGAGTCGTGAATTGGCGGGGCTTGATCCGCGACATGCGGTCCGCGGTGGCGCGGCGCTGTTTGTGGCGGAACGAGTGGGGATGATGGTCAACGAAGAAGACCATCTGCGTTTGCAGGCGGTGCGTTCGGGGCTCGCGATTCAGATGGCGCTGGAAGACGTTATGCGTTTCGACGCCGAGTTAGGCGCTCGAGTACCTTACGCGTATTCGTCGGAGTTCGGTTTTCTCACCGCGTGTCCGACGAACACCGGCACGGGCATGCGAGCATCTGTTTTGATACACTTGCCAGGCTTGGTGTTGACGAAAGAAATCGGTAAGGTGTTGACGGGTTTGCAATCGATGGGTTTGACGTATCGCGGGTTGTACGGCGAAGGGAGCGAGGTCGTCGGAAATTATTTTCAGATTTCGAATCAGACGACGCTCGGTCAGTCGGAAGAGGAGCTCGCTGATCACTTGAACAAGGTGGTACGCACGGTGATTCAGCGAGAGCACGAAGCGCGACGTGTTCTCGTTCGTGATGCGGGCTATATTATTGAAGACAAGTTGTGGCGTGCGTACGGTACGTTGCGATTTGCGCGCAGTCTGACGTTCGACGAGGCGATGAATTACTTGAGCGGCGTCAGGCTCGCGGTTGGACTGAAACTGATCAGTGGACTCAGTGTATATACCCTCAACAAGCTCCTGATTTTTTGTCAGTCGGCGCATCTCGCGTATGTCGAGGGGCGCGCACTGACTGAAAGCGAGGCGGGAGTCGCGCGGGCGCGATACGTGCGAGAAGTGTTGGCAAACGAAGCAGGCACGTAGACCTAACGACGACACCGGAATCGAGCCTGAGGGACGCATGAACGGCTACAACTTTACCGAGCGAGTTCGCAAGGTTCTCCAGATGGCGCGTGAGGAGGCACAACGCCTCCATCACGAATACGTCGGTACGGAGCACATCCTGCTCGGCCTCATTCGTGAAGGCGAAGGGGTGGCCGCCGCCGTTCTACAGAACCTCAACGTCGACCTCGAAGATGTGCAGCAGAAAATCGAGGAGACTGTAAAGAAGGGCAAAGCAGCTCCCGCGTCAGGCAACGACCTCCCGTACACATCACGGGCCAAGAAGGTGTTGGAGCTTGCCATGGCAGAGGCACGTGAGTTGAGCCACAGCTACGTCGGAACGGAGCATCTCTTGTTAGGCCTGCTGCGCGAAGAGAAGGGCATTGCCGCGCAGGTCCTCACCGAGGTCGGTGTCGCGCTAGATGCAGCGCGCGCCGAGACACTTCGATTGTTAGGCACCGAGATGCCGCAGGGGCAGGCGGGCAACGCGCCCACCGCGCAACAGGGCACAGGTTCCGCGCAGCCGGCGACACCAAAAGGCGAAAAGAAATCCAAGACCCCCGCGCTCGATCATTTCTGCCGCGACCTCACGCAGCTCGCCGGCGACGGCCAGCTCGATCCCACAATCGGCCGCGGAAAGGAAATCGAGCGCGTGATGGAAGTCCTCACGCGTCGCAAAAAGAACAATCCGGTGCTCATCGGCGAGCCTGGTGTGGGTAAGACCGCGATCGTCGAAGGTCTTGCCCAACTCATCGCCACCGGTGAATGCCCCGACTCACTGCGCGATCATCGTGTCCTCGCGCTCGACATGGCTGCCGTCATCGCGGGAACGAAATACCGCGGACAGTTCGAAGAGCGCCTGAAAGCGGTGATGAACGAGATCGCGCAGAACAAGAACATCATCCTCTTCATCGACGAGCTGCACACGCTTGTTGGCGCGGGCGCCGCAGAAGGTGCCATCGACGCGAGCAACATGCTGAAGCCTGCGCTCGCGCGCGGCGAGTTGCAGTGCGTCGGTGCGTCGACGCTTAACGAGTATCGCAAGTACATCGAGAAAGACGGAGCGCTGGAGCGCCGCTTCCAGACCGTCATCGTCGATCCGCCGTCGGTGGATGAGACCTTCGAAATCCTCAAGGGTCTGCGGCCGAAATACGAGGAGCATCATCGGGTGACTATTCCCGATGACGCGCTCACAGCGGCTGCAAAACTCTCCGAGCGCTATATCACCGACCGCTTTCTGCCTGACAAGGCGATTGACGTGATCGACGAAGCCGGTGCGCGCGCACGCTTGGCCGCACAGGTACCGCCTCCGGAAGTCGCGCAGCTCAAGGACTCGCTCGAGAAAGTGAATGGCGACAAGGAGTCCGCCGTGCGCGATCAGAACTTCGAGCGCGCCGCTGCCTTACGAGACAAAGAGCGTGAGTTGCAAGGCGAGATCCGCAAGAAGCAGGACGAGTGGGAGAAGCACCGTCAGTCGTACCGCCCCGTGCTCGACGAAGACGACATCTCGTTCATCGTCAGCCGCTGGACTGGTATTCCCGTCACGCGACTCCAGGAAGCTGAAAGCTCGCGCCTACTCCGGATGGAAGAGGAGATCCATCACTCGGTGGTGGCGCAGGAAGAAGCGATCCGCGCACTTGCGCGCTCGATCCGGCGCAGCCGCGCTGGCCTCAAAGATCCCAAGCGTCCAATCGGCTCGTTCATTTTCTGCGGACCAACTGGCGTCGGGAAAACCGAGCTTGCTCGCGCACTGGCCAAGTTCCTCTTCGCCGATCCGTCTGCCCTGATCCGCGTCGACATGAGCGAGTACATGGAGAAGTTCTCCGTCTCGCGACTGATCGGTGCGCCGCCGGGATATGTCGGGTACGAAGATTCAGGCACGCTGACCAAAGCCGTTAGGCGCAAACCCTACAGTGTGGTGCTGCTCGACGAGATCGAGAAGGCGCATCCGGATGTCTTCAACATTCTGCTGCAAGTGCTCGATGAAGGGCATCTGACCGACAACTATGGGCGCGAGATCGACTTCAAGAACACGGTCGTGATCATGACGTCCAACGTCGGTGCGCGCGATATCAGCAAGAACAAGGCACTCGGCTTCACGTCACCCGATGCAAAGACGTCGTTCGAGCGCATGGCGGAGAAGGTGAAGGAAGAGTTGAACCACGTGTTCAACCCGGAATTCCTCAACCGCCTCGATGACGTGATCGTGTTCCATCCGCTCGACCGCACCCACATCGCGCAAATTGTTAGCATCCTGCTCAAGGACGTCCAAAAGCGGCTGACCGACGAAGAGCTAACGCTCAAGCTCAGCGAATCTGCAATCGACTTCCTCACCAAACATGGCTTCGACGAGCAGTACGGTGCGCGGCCTCTCAAGCGAGCGATTCAGCGCTACATCGAGGATCCGCTCTCGGAGAAGATCCTTGTCGGAGACTTCTCCAAAGGCGACGAAATCGACGTAGAAGTCGCCCCAGACGGCTCCAAACTCGAGTTCCGGGTGCCGGCGAGCGCGCCCAAGGCGTAGAACGGCTGTTGTAGGCGCGTAAACTAAGAAGAGCGTAGGACTTGCGGCCGGGTTCCAGGTGAACCCGGCCGCTCTGTTTGTGTATATTGGGCCCATGTTTCGAGCAGCTTTGCACGCGCTCGCGCTGAGCGCGGTTTCTTCTATTGCCCTGGCTCAGGATCCCACCGCGCAGCAACAAACGTGCGGCATCGCTGACTCCATCGCCGTGCGCGGCAATGCGCGCGTAGACGAACCGTCCATCCGCGCGGATGCAGGTCTCGTTGCTGGAACGCAGCTCAACGGGAAGATCATCGCGCGAGCTGTCCGCACGCTGCACCAGACAAATCAATTCGACCGCATCTCGGTAAGCTGCGAGATCGCCGGGGATCGGGTGATCCTCTACATCGACCTCGTCGAGCGCCCGCTTCTCACCGATGCAAGCGTTGTCGGCGCTGATAAGATTTCCGAGCGGACTGTCCGCGATCACCTCGAGCTCGAATTCGGAAAGCCGCTGGACCCCGCGGCCGTCGCCCGCGGGATACATCGCGTCGACTCGCTATACGAAAAGAACGGTTATTACCTCGCCCGTGTTCAGGCCGAGACGACGCTGGTTGACCATACGGCGCGCCTAACGTTCAAGATCGAGGAAGGGAACAGGCTTGCGGTATCCGGGATCCAGGTCGACGGCAACCGCGCATTGCGGGACCGCGAAGTCGCAGGTGCGATGCAGATCAAGCCAGAGGGTTTCTGGTGGTGGCGCAAAGGCGAGTTCGACGATGAGAAGTACGCCGCGGACCTCGCGGAACGACTGCCGAGTCTTTACGCGCGCCGCGGCTTCATCGACTTCCGGGTCAGGCACGACACGCTGGTGATCGACCGCGAGCGCGGCAAGGCGCTCATCGACATCGACGTCGAAGAAGGATCGCGTTACCGCGTGGGCTCTTTCGAAGTGAACGGCAACAGGCGCTTCTCGTCCGAAGAGATCAACCAGTTCTATCCCTTCGACAAGGAGACGCGAACCCTAACGAGTCGCGTGACGGACTTCCTGCGGCGGCGTGCGCGTACACCCGAAGGTGTCTTCGATCAAAGCGAGTGGCAGTCCGCGACGGACCGCCTGCGGACGGCGTACAGCAACGAAGGGTACATCTACGCGAGTGTACGTCCCGTTGTCGAGCGGCGCCGCACGGCCGACTCGATTCCCGTCGTCGATTTGCGATGGGACATCGACGAGCGGAATCCGGCGATCATCAACCGCATCGAAATCCTGGGCAACGACTATACAACGGAGAGCTGCATCCGCGACGCGTTGTCACTGATTCCTGGCCAGGTCTTCAATCAGGATGCGTTGATCTACAGCTACCAATCGATTTCGAACCTCGGCTTTTTCGAATCGCCACTCCCGTTTCCCGATACGCGGCCCGCCAACGAACAGGGCGACATCGACATCGTCTTCCGTGTGAAAGAGAAGCGCACCGGGAACGTCAACTTCGGCGCATCTATGGGACAGGGGTATGGCGTGGGTGGCTTCATCGGCTTCGATCAGCCAAACCTTTTCGGCAAGTGCAAGCGCGGATCGCTGCAATGGCAGTTCGGCCGCTACATCAACAACTTCAACTTGCAGTACTACGATCCGCGTGTGCGTGAGTCCCTGATTTCAGCGAGTGTGAGCGCGTATCACCAGCTCACTCGCTTCATTATCGGTGACCTCGGCCGCTTCCAGCAGACCGGTGCGACGCTCGGCGTCGGCTTCCCGGTCCCCAGGTCGCCCAGGACGCGGGTGCAGCTCACGTATGGAGCTGAAGGCGTCCGGCTGGGCCGCGGCGGCCTAACGGGTGAGCAGCGGGATGAATTCGGCGACGGATTCTCCTTCCGCTCGAACCTCGGCTTCTCCGTGTCGCATGACACGCGCATCGGCTTGCCCTTCGCGACGGCCGGCGGCATTCAGTCGTTCTCGGCACAATTCAACGGTGGGCCGTTAGGCGGCGCGTATGCGTTCCAGCGCTACACGCTGGAGTCGCGTGCGTACGCCCCCTTGGCGTTTTTCGGAGGCGGCCGGCCTGGCCAGCAACCGATGACATTGCTCGCCGGCCTGTCTGTGCGAGCGGGGGCCGTGGCCGGCAACACCGGTCCGTTTTTCGCGTTCCAGGAGTTTGCTGTCGGTGGCGTGCAGTACACCGAGATGCTGCGCGGATATGATGAGTTCTCCATCACGCCTCGCGGCTATGTCTCGGGGACCAACACATTTAGTGCTCGGCGGGAGTCGTTCGGCAAGGCATTTTTGACGACGACGGCCGAGCTTGGATTCCGGCTGAATCAGGCCTTGTATATCAACGCCTTTTATGATGCAGGCAACGTCTGGCGGCGGGCACGCGAGTTCGACCCGACCAGGCTGTTCCGGGGCTCTGGGATTGGGGTATCAACGGTAACCCCACTGGGCCCGTTAGGAATCGACCTCGCATACGGGTTCGACCGTGTAGACGCATTGGGCCGGCCGCGACCGGGCTGGAAGACCCATTTCCGACTAGGACAGCTCTTCTAGGAGCACTCATGAAATTGCAAGTAACGCAGGGACTTTTAACCGCGGTGGCGCTGCTGTTCATGGCCGATGCGGCGATAGCACAAACGTCGACCGCGCAAACGTTACGCGTGGCTTTCGTCGATTCACGCGTGATCATGGACCGTGCGCCCGGCCGCCGCGAAGCGGAGGCCCTTTTCCAACGGGAGACGGCGCCTTTCGAAGCGCAGGTCAAAGCGATGAGCGATTCGCTCAACGCGATGATCGCTGCGTATCAGAAGAAGGAGCCGGCGCTCAACCAGGCGGACAAAGAGAAGGAGCAGAAGACGATCCGCGACAAGCAGGCCGAGTATCAGGAGCGCACTCAGAAGCTGCAACAGCAAGCGCAAGCCCGCGAAACTGAGCTCGTCCAGCCGATCCTCGATCAAGTACGCAAAGTGCTCGATGAGATCCGGGCGGAAAACGGCTACGCTGTCGTCTTCGATCTCTCAGGTGCGACGGGCGCCATCGTCGCCTACGACAAGAATCTGGACATCACCGAGCGAGTCATTGCTCGATTGAAGCCGGTTACGTTAGGCACGAAGACCGATACTTCCAAGGCGCCGACAGGCCGGCCAGCTCCTGCAGGTGTGCGCAAGCCACCTGCTCAGTGAGCAGGAACAAGCCGAACGGTGGTAAGAGCAGCGGTGAGGGTGACGACACTCTCACCGCTGCGGACATTGCGGCCATCGTTGGCGGCGAATTACGCGGTGAGGGCAAGACAATCGTTCGGCGCGTAGCTCCGATCGACCGAGCCGCTGCCGGGGACGTCACCTTCCTGGGTTCCGCTCGTTATGCACGATTGCTGGACGCACCGCGCGAAGGGCTTCCCGTAGTCCTGGTGTCACCGGAGCTCGCGGATTCGCCAGGCGGAACGGCCGCGCGCATCGTGGTAGCCAAGCCGCAAGAAGCGATGCTCGAGGTTTTGCCGCGGCTGTACCGGCCAGCGGCTGCAACCACTGGAGTCGACGCGACCGTGCGCATCGGTCGTGGCGCGCGCATCGGACGCCGGGTTTCACTGGGTCCATTCGTCGTGATCGGTGAGGGGGCAATTATCGGCGATGGCGCGCGCCTCGATGCTCATGTCGTTGTGACCGCCGGTTCCGAGATCGGCCAGAATTGCCACCTGTATCCACACGTCACGATCTACGAGAATACGACGTTAGGCGATCGTGTCGTCGTGCACAGCGGGGCGCGCATCGGAAGCGACGGTTTCGGTTATGTCTTTCGCGAGGGCGTGCATGCCAAGATCCCGCACGTTGGCCGGTGCGTCATCGAACACGACGTGGAGATCGGGGCAAATACGACGATAGATCGCGGCAGCATCGACGACACAGTCGTTGGAGCCGGAACGAAGATCGATAACCTCGTGCAGATCGGGCACAACTGTCGGATCGGTAAGCTGTCGCTGATCATGGCGCAGGTCGGTCTGGCGGGGTCAACGCACATTGGCGACGGATGCATTATCGCCGGCCAGGCAGGGCTCAGCGGACATCTGACCGTCGGGGACCGCGCACGCCTGGGGGCGCAGGCCGGTGTGTTCGGAGACGTCCCGGCAGGCGAGACATGGTCGGGTTACCCGGCGCGCAAGCACTCCGAGTCATTGCGCGCACACGCCGCGTTGTTCAAGCTGTCGACGCTTATGAAGCGCATCGAAAAGCTGCTGGAGGACCGCGGGGCGTGAGCGCTACTCCGCAGCCCTGTGCGCGCCTAACTATCGCCTCGGCCGTGTCGCTCGAAGGCATCGGCCTCCACCTGGGGAAGGCCTGTCGCCTAACGTTTCGTCCCGCGCGGGCAGGAGATGGGATCGCGTTCATCAGGGCCGACCGGCCGAGTCAGCGGCCGATGCGCGCTTCAATCGAAAACGCCCGCGAGGTGGCCCGCCGCACGCAGTTAGGCGATGGAGACGATGCCGTTCACACGGTGGAGCACGTGCTGGCCGCCGTTGCGGCTGCCGAGATCGACGATCTCCGTATCGAGTTGGATGGACCGGAGCCTCCTGTATTGGACGGCAGCGCCGGCCCTTTTTTTCGCGCGCTGCAAAACGCAGGCATCGTGGCGGCAAACGGAGCCAATGGAACGGCAGCGTTACTGCGCCCGACTGTCCTCTCGCTGCAGGAGCCGCTTCGCATCGACGACGGAGATTCGTGGTACGAAGCGCATCCGTCAGGGAATCTGGCGCTGGACATTACGATCGATTTCCCGCACCCCATGATCGGGACGCAGCGGTGTCTCGTCGACGTAAAACCGGATTCCTTCGCTCGGGATCTCGCAGACGCTCGCACCTTTGGCTTTACGGACGAACTCGAATCACTGCGCGAGGCGGGGCTCATCAAGGGCGGATCCATAGAGAACGCCATCGTCTTGGACTCGAATGGTGACGGGATGGTGACCGGTGGAAGCGAGCTCCGATGGCCCGACGAGTTCGTTAGGCACAAAGCGCTCGATTGTGTTGGTGACCTCGCGCTTGCGGGCGCACGCATCCGGGCGCGCATCGTCGCGCATCGGCCCAGTCATCGCGGAACCATCAAGCTCGTGCGCGAGCTTTTACGTCAAGCGACCAAGGAGACGTGTGTGCTTGGCATTGAAGACATCATGAAGGTGATTCCGCACCGTTATCCGTTCTTGCTCGTCGATCGCATCCTCGAGCTGGAGCCCGGGAAACGCGTCGTCGGCATCAAGAACGTCACGATCAATGAGCCGTTTTTCGCCGGGCACTTCCCGGGGCATCCGATCATGCCCGGTGTGCTGATCATCGAAGCGATGGCTCAAGTCGGTGGCATGCTGCTCATGGGATCGATTGACGTGCCCGAAAGCAAGGTCGTGTACTTCATCTCGCTCGACAATGTGAAATGGCGTAAGCCGGTCAAACCAGGAGATCAGCTGCGCTTCGAGCTCGACGTCGTTCAGTTGCGCGGTGTGGTGTGCAAGATGCGCGGAATCGCCAAGGTCGAGGGGGAGGTGGTCGCCGAGGCGGACATGGCGGCCATGCTGCGCGACCGATGACGCTGCTCTCGACGATTCATCCGACGGCGCTCGTGGATTCCAGCGCCGAAATAGGATCGAACGTGACTATCGGCCCGTACGCGATCGTAGGCGAGCGCTGTATTATCGGCGACGGGTGTATTCTCGAGGCGCGGTCCACGCTGGAGCGCAACGTCCGGCTGGCGCCTAACGTGACGATCGGCATCGGCTCGGTGATCGGCGGCGATCCGCAGGACCTCAAGTTCCAGGGGGAAGAGACCTGGGTCGAGATTGGCCAGGGGACACGGGTGCGCGAGTTCTCCACGATCAACCGCGGCACATCGGAATCGCTCAAGACAACTGTGGGCAGTAACTGTTTCCTGATGTCGTATGTGCACCTCGCGCACGACTGCCACGTGGGCGATGGCGTCATCATCTCGAACGGGACGCAGGTCGCGGGACACGTGCTCATCGAGGATCGCGCGATCCTTTCAGGCCTGGTTGCGGTCCATCAGTTCGTAAAGATCGGAAGGTTCGCTTTCGTCGGTGGATGTTCCCGCGTTCAGAAGGACGTGCCGCCGTTCCTGAAAGCTGTTGGTAATCCAATCAAACTTTACGGACTCAACTCGATCGGCTTGCAGCGCGCGGGATTTCCGGATGACGTCGTTCGCGAATTGAAGCGCGCGTACCGCCTGTTCTTCCGCTCTGAGCTCAATGTCTCACAGGCATTGGAGCGCGCGCAAGCCGAGCTCAAGCAATTTCCCGAAGTCGAGCACTTCGTCCGCTTCCTTGAGGAAAGCGGACGTGGCGTGGTGATGTGAGCGCGTTGCGCGCCCCTCGCATCGGCGTCATCGGCGCCGGCGCGTTAGGCTACCATCACGTCAGGTTGCTGAGCACGCTCGAAGGGATCCGCTTCTCCGGGTTCCACGAGGCGAGTGTGCAACGCGCCGAGCAGGTAAGCGCCGAGCTCAAAGTACCGCATCACGCGGACATCGACGCGCTGATCAACGAGTCCGACGCCGTGACCGTCGTGGTGCCCACGCCGGCGCATTTCGCCGTTGCGAAACGCGCGCTTGAGCGCGGCAAACATGTGCTCATCGAGAAGCCGCTCACCACAACGCTGGATGAAGCCGATGAGCTGCTTGCCGTAGCGGCGAAAGCCGGTGCCCTGATTCAAACGGGGCACGTCGAGCGCTTCAACCGTGCAATCCGCGCAGCGATTCAATACATCGAGGCTCCGCGGTTCGTCGTGTGCGACCGGCTGGCGCCTTTCAATCCGCGCGGGACGGATGTCGCTGTCGTGCTTGACCTCATGATACACGACATCGATCTCATCCTCACGCTCGTGGGCGGGCACGTTGCCGAATTGGCCGCTGTCGGAGTTCCGGTGCTGAGTTCATTTGTCGACATTGCGAACGCGCGCCTAACGTTTGCTTCGGGCGCAGTGGCGAACATTACGGCAAGTCGCGTCTCACGCGAGCGCACACGAAAGCTGCGCATCTTTCAGCCGAGCGGATATCTGTCGTTGGATCTGGCGAGCGGCGATGGTGAGTTCTACCGCATGCGCAAAGGCGTGGACCTTGCCGCGTTGACGCGCGGCCCGCTCGCAGTGGAAGCTTTTGTCGATCGCATTGCGCTGAGCGCTCCCGAGGCCGAGCCGTTGCGGCTCGAATTCGAGAGTTTCGCCGCTGCTGTTCGCGGGGAAGCCCCCGTGGTCGTCAGCGGCGAAGACGGTCGTGAAGCATTGGACGTCGCACTGCGCATTGTGCGCGAGA